>NZ_CAACUY010000142.1 GCF_900659615.1 Actinomadura fibrosa
GTCCCCGCGCTGCGCGCCCTGCGCGACGCGGCCGGAGCGGCGGGGACGGCACGGGTGGCGGCGGCCGAGGCGCTGTGGCGTGTCACCGGCGACACCACGGAGGCGCTGCCCGTCCTGCGCGCGTACGCGTCCGGGCAAGGCGACGCCGCCGCACACGCGCGGTACGCGATCCAGCGCATCGAGCCCCCCGAACCGCCCCGCCACGGATGATGCCGGGCTACGCGGCCTGAAGCGGCTGCCCGAGAAGGCACGAGAGGATCATTACCGTTCGGCGATTGCGTGCTTACCGACCGCTCGCCGTGTGGTGGGGCCGAGCTTTTGGAACGGTTCCTAAAAGGCGCTGACCCCTTGAACGGCGGCCATTGTTGTGCCACTCTCCTGAAGGGATCGTTCCTCGGAAACGGTGCGGTGGCCGCTGCGGGCGCGCGGCATGCGCTCGGTTACCCGGTCGTGGACGCGCTGCTGGTCGACCTAGGGAAAAGCGGATGAGCATCGAGTCGGTGGAAACAGGGTCGATCTACTACGACCCCTACGACTACGAGATCGACAGGGATCCGCATCCGGTCTGGCGGCGGATGCGCGAGGAGGCGCCGGTCTACTGGAACGAGCGGTACGAGTTCTTCGCGCTGAGCCGTTTCCAGGACGTGTGGGACGCCTACCACGACACGGCGACGTTCAGCTCGTCCCACGGCGTGGAGCTCGAACGGCTCGACCGGCCGGTCGAGCAGCCCATGATGATCTTCATGGACCCGCCGGAGCACGACCGGCTGCGCGCCCTCGTGAGCAAGGCGTTCACCCCGGGGCGCGTCCGGCGGCTGGAGGAGTCGATCACCGCGCTCGTCGACGAGTACCTCGACCCCTTCCGCGGGACGTCCGGATTCGACTTCGTCCGCGACTTCGGCGCCCTCCTGCCGCCCGTGGTGATCGGCGAGCTGCTGGGCGTGCCCGCGGCGGACCGCGACCTCTTCCGCACCTGGAACGACCAGCTGCTGCACCGCGAGGAGGGGCAGACCGAGCCGGGCGAGGAGGCCGCGGAGGCCGGGCGGGCGATGTTCCTCTACACGCTGGAGATGATCGCCGAACGGCGCCGGCGGCCGCGCGAGGACCTGATCACCGCGCTGACCCGGGCGGAGGTCCAGGACGCCGGCGGCGTCCGGACGCTGACCGAGGACGAGGTCGTCTTCTTCGTCCTGCTGCTGGCCGGCGCCGGGGTCGAGACGGTCGCGCGGCTGCTGAGCTGGACGGCGGTCGTCCTGGCCCGCAACCCCGACCAGCGCGCGCTGCTCGCCGCCGACCCGTCGCTGGTGCCCGGCGCGATCGAGGAGCTGCTCCGCTTCGAGGCGCCGTCGCCGGTCAACGGCCGCTGGACGACCCGCCCGGTGGAGGTCCAGGGCGTCACGATCCCCGCGGAGTCGAAGGTGCTGCTGCTCAACGGCAGCGCCAACCGCGACCCCCGCGAGTTCGCCGACCCCGACCGGTTCGACGTGCGGCGCTCGATCGGGCGGCACATCACGTTCGGCTTCGGCGCCCACTTCTGCCTCGGCGCCGCGCTGGCCCGCATGGAGGGCAGGCTCGCCCTGGCCGGGACGCTGCGGCGGTTCCCCGTCTGGGAGATCGACGAGTCGGAGCTCGTCCCGGTGCACACGAGCACGGTCCGCGGGTTCAGCTCGGTGCCGGTCCACCTCGCCTGAACCCGCCCGCAACGTCCGACGTCCGGGAGGGACGACATGGGAATGCTCGACGGCAGGCGCGTGCTGGTGGTCGGCGCGTCCAGAGGGATCGGGGCCGCGGTCGCCGCCGCCTGCGCCGAGCAGGGCGCGCGGGTGGCGCTGGCCGCGCGGTCCGCCGAGAAGCTCTCGGTCGCCGCGAAGGAGTGCGGCGAGGGGGCCGTCACCGTCGCCTGCGACGTCCGCGACGAGGGGCGGTGCCGCGAGGCCGTCGCCACGGTGGTCGAGAGGCTCGGCGGCCTGGACACGCTGGTCTACACGGTCGGCATGGGCCTGTTCAAGGCGGTGAGCGAGATCGACTCCGACAGCTGGCGCGCGGTGTTCGAGACGAACGTCTTCGGCGCCGCCCACGTCACCAGCGCCGCCGTCCCCCACCTGGAGCAGGCGGGCGGCCACGCCGTCTACATGGGCTCGGAGTCGGCCCTGTACGAGCCGAGCCCGTGGCGCGGCATCGCCGCCTACATCGCCTCGAAGCGCGCCCTGGACTCGGTCGTGCGCTCCTACCGGGCCGAACATCCCGCGGTCGCGTTCACCAACTTCTGCCCGGGCGCCACCATCACCGAGTTCGCGGCGGACATCCCGCAGGAGGCCATGGAGCGGTACGTGCCGGAGTGGGTCGACCGCGGCTACCTCGGCAGCGGGCTGCTGGAGTCCTCCGACCACGCGCGGATGGTCGTGAGCATCCTCGGCCTGCCCGAGCGCGTCCACGTCGACCGGGTCGAGGTCCGCCCCCGCTGACCCCACCCCCTGTTACTGCAAGTCACAGTATTGTTACACTTCGTTAGGTGGACGTAGCGAAGAAGCAACGGCAGATCGAGATCGACTGGTCGGATCTCGGCATCACGGTGACCGTGGACCTGGACGGGCGGAACGCCGAGCTGGCCCAGGCGCTCTGGGACGGGCTGCCGTACCGCAGCCTCCAGGGCCACGCGCTGGTGGCCGGCCACCACCTGTTCCACGTCGCGCCGGTGTCCGAGCTGCTGTACATGCCCGCCACCTGCAAGGTCGACCGGAGGGGCGCGCCCGACGGCACGGTGTTCTGCTCGCGCCTCCAGCACCTCGGCATCAAGTACGGGCGGCTGAGCGAGCCGATGCCCGCGACGCCGATCGGCCGCGTCCGGGAGGAGGACCTCGACGCGCTCGACGAGGCCGGGCGGTCGGTGTGGGACGCGGTGTACTCCTCGACCCGGCCGCTGATCGCCGAGGTCCGGCGGGCCGGCGAGGGCGGCGGGCACCGGTTGCCGCGGCTGGCCGCCGAGGACCCGGCGGTGGACGCCCTGATCGGCGAGCTGCACGCCGAGACCGAGCGGGTCTGGCTCGATCCGCCCCAGGAGCTCGTGGACGTGCACGAGGGCCGGATCGCCTCGGGGGCGGGGAGCTTCGACACCGTCCTCACGACGATGCTGTTCGTCAACGGCGAGACGCGCCCGCTCGGCTACTGCTGCTACAGCGGGCTCGTGCGGGCCGCGCTGGAGGACGTGCCGCTCGACGCGCTCCGCCGGATGGCCCGCATCCTCGGCGCCGTCCCCGCCGAGTTCCTCGGCTACTGCGGGCTGCGCACCCTGCACGGCTTCAGCGAGCGCGCGCTCGACGCGACCGACCGCATCGACCGGCGGGAGGACTTCGTCGCGCTGATGTCGCACATGGCCCTGTACGCCAACTGCCTCGGCGGCTGGAACCTCCAGCTGTTCCCCTGGCATCTCGGCGACCACCTGCGCCAAGCGGTCACGCCGGCATGACCGTCCCGGACCGCGCGGACGCGGTCGTCATCGGCGGCGGGGTGATCGGGCTGTCGGCCGCCGGGCAGCTCGCCGCGGCCGGGGCGCGGACGGTGCTGCTGGAGCGCGGCGAGCTCGGCTCGGGCGCCTCGCGGGCCACGGCCGGGGTACTGCGCGCCTACTTCTCCGGCGACCCCGCGGCGTCGCGGCTGGCGGTGCGGAGCCTCGCGGCCTACCGGCGCCTCCCCGCCGCGCCGCCCATGCGCCAGGTCGGCTACCTCGTCCTGCTCACCGACCCCGAGCAGGCCGCCGCGGTCGAGGCCGAGCTGCCCGCGCAGCGGGACGCCGGGGTGCGGGTCGAGCTGATCGGCGCCGCCGAGGCCAGGCGGCGCAACCCGCTCGTCGACGAACCCGGCCTCCTGGCGGCGGCCTGGTCGCCGCAGGCGTACGTCAGCGACACCCCGGCGATCGTGCGGGCCCTGGCCGGGGCCGCCGCCCGGGCGGGCGCCGCGCTGTGCACGGACCGCGCCGTCACGGCGGTGGACGCCGCCGCGGGACGGGTGCACACCGCCCAGGGGACCGTCACTGCGCGGGCGATCGTGTGCGCGGCCGGCGCCTGGTCGTCCTGGATCGCCGCCGAGGCGGGCGTGGACCTGCCGCTGACCGGACCGGCCGTCCAGGAGCTGCTCGCGGCGCCGCTGCCGGACGTCCCGGACATCCCGGTCACCCTGCACGCCGCGAGCGGCCTGCTCGTCCGCAAGCGCGGCGACGGGCTCCTGATCGGCATGGGCTTCCCCGGGCCCGACCGGGACGCGTGGCTCGCGCGGACCAGGGCCCAGCTGGGGCGCACCTACCCGGGCGTCGACCTGGACGGCCTGCGCAGTGCCGTGACCGGCCCCCGGGACGCCAGCCCGGACCGGTCGGCGTTCGTCGGCCACGTCCCCGGACCGCCGGCGTTCCTCTACGCCACCGGGTTCTCCGGCCGCGGGCTGTGCCACGCCCCGGCGGCGGGCGAGCTCGTCCGGGCCCTGTACCTCGGCGACGACCTCGCGGCCGGGTTCGGCATCGACCCCGGCAGGCTAGCCGCGGGACCGGAGCGGTGCGCGGGCTGACGGGCGCCTGATCGAACGATCTGAACCGACGACACCGAACGGACGGAGGCACCCGCATGGACGAACGCACCCGCACGAACGAACGCATGGACCAACGCACGGACGAACGCACGGACGAAGGCGTTCGCGCGGACGAGGGCGTTCGCGCGGACGAAGGCGTTGGCACGGACGACGGCGCCCGCGCGGACGACGGCGCCCGCGCGACCGACCCGTGGCACGGCCGGGTGGTCATCGACCCGTGCATGCGCGACGTGCACGGCCAGAACGAGCGCCTCCGCGCGGCGGGCCCGCTGGTGCCGGTGGAGCTGCCCGGCCATGTGCGCGCCTGGGCGGCCACCCGCCACGACACGCTGGAGACCGTCCTCGCCCATCCCGCCCTGTCCAAGGAGCTGCGGTACTGGGCCGACTGGGCCGGGGGAGCGGTGCCCGCCGACTGGCCGCTCAACAACATCATCACCGCCGAGTCCATGATCACCAAGGAGGGCGGGGAGCACCGCCGGCTGCGCCGGATGGTGAGCCGGGCGTTCACCCCGCGGCACATCGAGGAGCTGCGCCCGCGCGTCGGGGAGGTGGCCGCCGAGCTGCTGGACGGGCTGGCCGGCGACGCGCCGGGCCCGGTCGACCTGCGGCTCCGCTACGCCTACCCGCTGCCCAGGAACGTGATCTGCGAGCTGGTCGGCATGCCGCGCGCGTGGCACGCCGAGCTGAACAAGCTCACCGACGCGCTCATCCGGATCACCGACGACGCCGACTACGCCGCGTCCCGCATGCGGACGCTCCGCGAGCTGTTCGCCGAGGTGATCGAGCTGCGCCGGCGGGAGCCCGCGGACGACCTCACGAGCGCGCTCATCGCCGTCCGCGACGACGAGGGCGGCCGGCTGAGCGAGGCCGAGCTGCACGACATGGTCATGACGCTGTTCGTCGCCGGGCACGAGACCACCATCAACCTGATCACCAACGCGGTCCGGGCCCTGCTCGCGCATCCGGGCGAGCTCGCGCCGCTGCGCGACGGGACGGTGCCGTGGAGCGCGGCGGTCGAGGAGACGCTGCGCTGGGACTCGCCGGTCGCCTACTTCCCGATGCGCTACGTGACCCGCGACGCCGAGATCGACGGCGTCCGGCTGCGCGCCGGCGACGCCGTCGTCGCCTGCTACGCCGCGGCCGGGCGCGATCCCGGGCACTACGGCGAGCGGGCCACCCGGTTCCAGGTGTGCGACCCGCCCGCCGCGCACCTGTCGTTCGGGCACGGCGAGCACTTCTGCCTGGGCGCGGCCCTCGCCCGCCTGGAGGCGGAGGTGGCCCTGGAAGCCCTGTTCGAGGCGTTCCCCGACCTGGCGCCGGACACCTCGCGGGGCGACCCGGAACCGCTCGGCACCCCGCTGAGCAACAGCATCCGCTCCCTGCCCGTCCTGCTCCCGGAGCCCCGCGGGCGGGCCGGGGCGGGGGACCGCCGCTGAGACCGGCTCCGGCCGCCGGACGGTGTGCCCTTTCCGCCCATTCTAGTTGCCCGGAACCGCCCGCGCTGCTTGGCTTTCGGCATGGAGGCCGACACCGCGAACCCGGCCCGCGTCTACGACTACTTACAGGGCGTTTGGTCCGAGTTGCGCCTGTTACGTGGTGTCTTGTCGGGTGATCTTCGTGTGGCATGCGATGTCAGATGAGGCGGCAGTGCGTCCGGTGGCGTGAGCACACTGCGTTCTGCCCGGTCATGCCTACTTCATCCTGTCTGGTCCCAAGATGAGGGACGATGCGGGGTTTCCCGGCTGGGTGGATGCATACCGCTGGGCATTTCGGTGTGGCCGGCGTAAGCCAAGGACATGAGCCAACCACGCCGCTACCCCAGCGACCTGTCCGACGAACGCTGGGCACTGATCGAACCAACGTTGACCGCCTGGCGCGCCGCACGCCGCCAGCACGCCCTGGACATCGGCCGCCCACCCGAACACGACCTACGCGCCCTGATGAACGCGATCCTCTACGTCGACCGCACCGGCATCCCCTGGCGCTACCTGCCGCACGACTACCCGCCCTGGGCCAGCGTCTACTCCTACTTCGCCGCCTGGCAAAAAGACGGCGTCTTCACCGAGCTCACCGGCCTGCTGCGCCGTCTGGTCCGCCAGCAGGACGGCCGCGACGCCGAGCCCAGCGCCGCCATCATCGACTCCCAAAGCGTCAAAAGCGCCACCACCGTGCCCGCCCGCACCCGCGGCTTCGACGCCGGCAAGAAAATCGTCGGCCGCAAACGCAACATCATCACCGACACCCTCGGGCTGCTGCTGGCGGTGCTGGTCACCGCCGCCAGCGTGCAAGACGCAACCGCCGGAGCACAGCTGCTGACCAGTGCCGCCGCCACCTATCCGACCATCACCAAGGCCTGGACCGACACCGCCTACCGCGCCCAATTCATCGACCACGCCGCCCGCCTGGGCATCGACGCCGAAACCGTCCGCCGCGACCCCGCCACCAGAGGGTTCGTCGTCCAACCCCGCCGCTGGGTCATCGAACGCACCTTCGGCTGGCTCATGCTCCACCGCCGCCTGGTGCGCGACTACGAAGCCCTGCCCGCCCGCTCCGAAGCCATGATCCACCTCGCCGCCATCGACCTCATGAGCCGACGACTCACCAGCCAAGCAACACCCACATGGCGCGGCACCTGACTCAAGAATCCGGGACCAAACGCCCTGTTACTGGGAGGCAAGGACAACTTCCAAGCCGACCGCGAGGTCGCCGCGCGGCTGCTGGAGGTGTACCCGCCCGCCCGCGAGGCGATCGTGCAGAACCGCAAGTTCCTGATCCGCGCGGTCGAGTACCTGGCGCGCGAGGCGGGCGTCCGCCGGTTCCTCGACATCGGCGCCGGCCTGCCGACGCGCGACAACGTGCACGAGGTCGCGCGGCGGAACGCGCCCGGCTCGCAGACCGTCTACGTCGACAACGACCCGGTGGTCCTCGCGCACGCCCGCGCCCTGCTCGCCGGCGGCGACGGCGTGCAGGTCGTCGAGGGAGACCTGCGCGAGCCCGACGGCATCCTGAAGGCCGCGGCGGTGCGGCGGCTGCTGGAGCCGGGGGAGCCGGTCGCGCTGCTGATCGTCGCCCTGCTGGACTTCATCACCGCGGACGAGCGGCCGCACGCCGCGGTCGCGGCGCTCGTGGACGCGCTGCCGTCCGGATCCCACCTGGTGATCACGCACGGGGTGACCGACGACGCGCACGCGCGGACGCAGCGCGACGCGCAGGCCGCCTACGACAACGCGACCGCGGGCTTCCGGCCGCGGACCCGCGAGGAGATCGGGCGCTTCCTGGACGGGCTGGAGGTCGTGCCGCCGGGCCTCGTGGAGGTCACCGCGTGGCGCCCGGACGGCGAGGCGAGACCGTCCCCGGCCACCAGCGCCGCCGTAGCCCGCAAACCCTGACGGCCCGCGGCGGGGCGTCTCAGGCGCCGCCCCCGGCGGGTTCGCCGGGGCCGCGGGGGCGGCGCGGGGACGGGAGCCGCTCGATCGGCAGGCCCGCCTTCTCCCACGCCTGGAAGCCGCCGATGACGTCGGTGGCGCGGCGCAGCCCGAGCCGCTGGAGGCTCTCGGCGGCCAGCGACGAGGAGTAGCCCTCGGCGCAGATGACGATCCAGTGGAGGTCGGCCGAGACGGCCTCGGGGATGCGGGCGTCGCACAGCGGGTCGAGGCGCCACTCCAGATGGTTGCGCTCGACGACGATCGCGCCGGGGATGTCGCCGCCGTCCCGGCGCTGGAACTCGGGCCTGGTGTCCACGAGCAGCGCGCCGCGGGACACCGCGAGCCAGGCCTCCCGCGGATGGAGGCGCCGCAGGCCGCGGCGCGAGCGCGCGAGCGAGGCGTCGATTCCCGTCATCACGATGATCGTATCCTGGTGACGATCTTGGTTTCGCGCGGTCCGGCCGGGCGCAGACTGACGGTAGGACGGCCGTTCCGGCGGGGAGCGGCCGGGACGGGAACGGCGGCAACGGGGGGACGGAGGCGGACGTGCGGATCGCCCGCGGCGGCTCGGCGGCCGCCGGCCTGGCGCTGTGCCTCGGCGCGCTGTTCGCGTGCGGCGGCGGTTCTGGTGGCGGTTCCGGCGGCGCGCCGTCCGGGACGCCGGGGACGGCCGCGCCGTCCGGGAGCGGGAGCCGCGGCGCGACGGCGGGAGGGACGTCCGTGCTGAAGGGCAAGGTCATCGTGCTCGATCCGGGGCACAACGGCGGGAACGCGGGCCACCCCGAGGAGATCGGCAGGCAGGTCTTCGTCGGCAACGGCTCCAAGGCGTGCAACACGACGGGCACCGCCACCGCCGAAGGCTACGCCGAGCACGCCTTCACCTGGGACGTGGCCGGACGGCTCGCGCGGCTGCTCCGGGACCGGGGCGCGAGCGTCACGCTGACGCGGCGCGACGACACCGGTGTCGGGCCGTGCGTCGACGAGCGCGCCGCGATCGCCAACCGGCTGCGCGCCGACGCCGCCCTGTCGATCCACGGGGACGGCGCCGCACCGTCCGGGCACGGCTTCCACGTGATCGAGCCGCTTCCGGTGGGCGGCAACGCCGGGATCGTCGCCCCGTCCGCGCGGCTGGGCACGGCGATCCGGGACGCCTACCGCGACGGCACCGGCGTCCCGCCCGCCACCTACGTCGGACTCGACGGCCTGGACCGGCGCGACGACCTCGGCGGGCTCAACTTGTCCCGGGTCCCGGCCGTCTTCATCGAGTGCGGCAACATGCGCAACACCGGCGACGCGGCGCAGATGTCCAGCGCCCCGTTCCGCCAGCGCATGGCCGAGGCCCTGGCCCGCGGCTTCGAGCACTACCTGGGCTGAGCCTCTCGCGCCGTCCGTTCAGGCCATGGGCGCCGTCATGCCGGGGAAGCCGTCATGCCGGGGAAGCCGTCATGCCGGGGGAGCCGTCCGCGCCGGCCGGTGCGGGACGGTCCGCGCCGAGGGCGTTGACGATCTCGCGGACGTAGCCGAGCAGCCGGTAGGAGTACCGGGGGCCGCGCCGCACCTGCACGAGCGAGGACTCGACCAGGTCGGCCAGCGGGCCGACGAGGTCGGGGACGGGGGCGCCGTCCCGGCGGCACGCGCGCTCGGCGTCCTCGATGGTGAAGGCGCCGCCGAGCCCGGCGAGCCGGTGCAGCAGGCCGCGCGCGTCGTCGTTCAGCAGGTCGTAGCTCCACCGGACGCTGTCGGCGAGGGTGTGCTGGTGCGGCAGGCCGGTCGGCCGCGGCTGGTCGATGATCTGCGCGACGGCCTGCTCGCGGAGCAGCCGGTCCAGCGAGATGGACCGCAGCCGCAGCGCGGCCAGCTCGATCGCGAACGGGATGCCGTCGAGCTTCGCGCACAGCGCGCGGATGGGGCCGAGCTGCGCGGTCAGGTCGAGGGTGGGGCAGGCCGCCCGGGCCCGCCGCAGGAACAGCTCGACGGCGTCGGGCCGCTCGCCGCCGGTGACGGCGAGCGGTCCGACCTCCCACGAGCTCGCGATCGGCGACGAGATCGGGCGGCGCGAGGAGACGATCAGGCTGAGCTCCGGGCGGTCGGCCAGCAGCGGCCGGGAGAGCCGGGTGAGGGTCTCCGTCACGTGGTCGGCGTTGTCGATGACGAGGAGCCTGCGCGGGCCGTCGCCCGGGCACCGGGAAGGGGGCGCGGCCGGTCCCGGCGCCGGGGAGCCGGCGGCGCGGGGCTCGCAGGGCGTCCCGGCGGGTTCGGCGTGCGGCCGGAGGGCGGCGTGCACGGCGTCCCACAGCCGGTCCAGGTCCCCGTTCTCGGGGTTCCGTTCGGGTGGCAGATGGCCCGCTTCGAGGACGGTCACGCCGTCGCCGAACGCCGGGAGCAGCCGGTGCGCGGCGGCCAGCGCCAGCCGTGTCTTGCCCACGCCGCCGGGGCCGGTGAGCACGACGCACCGCTCGCTCCGCATCAGGTCGTGGATCCGGTCGAGGTCGGCCGCGCGGCCCACGAGCGGCTCGCCGTCGCCGCGGGGCCCGAGCCAGCGCTCCGGCCGCTCGGCGGCCCAGCCGCCCAGCCCCTCCGCGGCGAACGCGGCGCGCAGCAGGTCGACGGAGGCGCGCCGGGGGTTCCGAATCACGCCCCGTTCGAGGTTGCGGATGGTGCGCACGCTGACCGTCGACCGCTCCGCGAGCTCCTCCTGCGACCATCCCGCCGCCCTACGCTGAGCGACCAGGTATTCACTGAGCCTGTCATCGAGTACCACTGGCGTTGCCCCCTCGCGATCGGTACCGACTATTCGTCGGAAAAGGGGGCCCGGATTGGGATGTCGTTCCGTCTCCGGATGGGCGCGCACCGCTATCGCGCCATTGCGCGATGGGCGGATTTTCCAGGGAACGGCGAGGTGGTGCGGCGATAACGGCGCCATTTCGCGGAAAGCGGCCGGAATGCCCCGCGTGAGGGAGACCGGTGCGGTGCCGACCACATGTGGTCGGCACCGCACCGGTCCAGGGGTGGGTCCGTCAGAGGATGATCCGGCCGCCGGGCTCGGTGGCGTCGCCCGTCCAGCGGCGCCGGCCGCGGCTGACGATCAGCTTGCGCAGCCAGCGGTCCGTGCCGTCGTAGCGGGCGGTGAACGACTCGCGCGCGTGCGCGGCGGCGTGGTTGTCGAGGACGAGCAGGGTGCCCTGGTCCACGACGACGGGCTGCCGCACCCGCTCCAGCTCGGCCCGCAGCGCGTCCAGGGCCCGCCGGGCGGCCGGGTCGTCCCCGGCGCAGTCCATGAACGGCTCGTCGTACCGGATGTAGGGGTGGTCGGCCGAGCCGAAGAGCACGGGGACCGGCCGCGGCTCGTCGCGGGCCTCCAGCGCGCGCGCCAGCGCGGGATCGCCGGGCGCCCGCAGCTCCAGCTGCCGGATGTGCTCGTCGTCGGGGACGATGTGGAACCTCGGCTCCGACAGCAGCCGGCGGTCGCGCTCGGAGAGCGACAGGTCGCGTGCGGAGGAGATGTAGGTGGGGGTGCGGTCGGCGTTGCGGACGCCGAACAGCAGCAGGTAGTCGCAGGAGTCCGCGCGGAACGCGTCGTCGGTGTGGAACAGCAGGTACGCCTCGCTGCCGTGCCCGCTCATCCGCCGCTCGTCCCCCTTGACCGGGAAGACGTCCTGGACGAGGCGGCCGAACTGGAGGGTCGCCCAGGCGAACGGCTCGCCCAGCGCCATGCCGCACATCGCCATGTAGAGGTCGGAGTCGATCGTCGAGCGGTGCCCCTCCGGGCGCTCCCAGTGGCCGGGCGTGGGGCCGACCGCGCCGTCGTCGACCGGGAACCCGCGGATCAGGCAGGCCGCCGACGGCTCGTTGCGCCGGAAGTCGTCCAGCCTGCGGCGGAGGCCGGCCGGGAGCAGGTCCTGGCAGTCCCAGCGCCGCTCGTAGAACGGGGGCTCGACGGGCGACAGCCCGTCCCGCCGCAGGTCCGCGAGCGCCGCCCGGAGAGCGGCCACGTCCTGGGGGTCCAGCGTGTACTCGAGTGTGCGCGCCATGGTCATCGCTTCTGTCGGGTCACCGGGGTGAGGCCGCCGGTGCCGTGGTCGGAGGTGGTGCCGCCGGCGATCTCGCCGCCGTCGATGACGAGTTCCTGGCCGGTCACGTAGCGCGCCTCGGGGGAGGCCAGGTAGAAGAAGGCCTCGGCGATCTCCTCGGGGGCGGCGTGGCGGCCCGCCGGGATGCGCGCGCTCACCGCGTCCAGCATCTCCGGCGAGTACTCCGCGAGCTGCATCGGCGTCAGCACGGCGCCGGGGCTCACGCAGGCCGCGCGGACCGCCGGGCTGAGCTCCAGCGCGAACGTGCGGCACAGCGCGGCGATCCCGGCCTTCGCCGCGTTGTAGTCGGCGTAGCGGGGGAAGCCGCGGTGGCCGTTGATGGAGCCGGTGGCGAGCAGCACGCCGCCGCCGGCGGCCGCCATGTACCGGGCGGCGCACCGCCACATGCCGAGCACGCCCAGCAGGTCGACGTCCACCACGCGGCGGGCGTCGGCCTCGGTGAGCTCCAGGACGCCGTGCGGGACGCTGATGCCGGCGTTCGCGACCGCGACGTCGAGGCGGCCCCGCTCGCGGTGGACCGCCGCGAGGGCCGCCTCGACCGCCGTCCAGTCGGCGACGTCGGCCTCCAGCCAGGGGATGCCCTCGGACGGCCCGTCCGGGGGCCGGACGTCGAGGTTGTAGACGTGGTCGCCCGCGCGGCGGAACCGCTCCGCGGTCGCCCGCCCGATCCCCCGCGACGCGCCCGAGATGACGATGGTGCGCATGCTCGCCGTCCAATGCTGTTTCGAGTGCCAGGTGCCGTCCGGCGGAACGCCGTGCGGCCGGTCAGGGCCGGGAGAGGAGGAAGCCGATCTCGAAGCCGGTCGAGTCGACGCGGGGGTCGGTCGTGGCGGCCGCGGCGGTCAGCCCGGCCCGCGCGAACAGGGCGCGCCACCAGGCGCTCGTCTCCAGCCGCTGCTCGGTGATCGTGTGGATGAGGAAGTACGGGTTGTGGAAGGCCTTCGCCATGCCGTGCGTGCTGACCAGCGGCGAGTCCGGCTGGTAGTCCATCTCCACGACGACCCAGCGCGTATCCGGGAAGGCGTCGAACGTCGCGGCGAGCAGGTCCCGGACGGCGTCCTCGCCGCCCTGCTCCAGCATCTCCTGGAGGACGAACGCCGTGAGGAACGCGGCGCCGCGCCCGCCGTCCGGCAGGTCGAGCTTGGCGACGTCGGCGGCGGTGGCCGTCACGAACTCCAGGCGGTCCTCCAGGCCGTGCCGGGCGCGCAGCTCCAGGGCGCGCTCCACGCTGCCCGGGTTCGGCTCGACGCCGATGCCGCGCAGCCCGGGGCGGCGCTTGAGGATCTCGATGAGGAACGCGCCGTCGCCGCAGCCGAGGTCGACGAGCGTGCTCGGCTCGGTCCCCGCGGAGTCGAGGAGCTCCAGTGCGAGCGGGAGCGTGTCGGTGACGCCGATGCCGGTGCTTCCGGCCCCGACCTGCGTCGCGTCCCGCCCGGCGTAGCCGGCGCCGCGCCGCAGCACGTCGCCGAGCTGCTGGAACGTGACGCCGTAGCCGCCGACGAGCATCTGGTACCAGGCCGCGAACGTGGGGAGGTCGCGGCCCTTGCCGGTGAGCGACCAGCCGCCGTCGTCGAGGACGTAGTCCTCGTTCTGGAGGTAGAGGAGGACGGCGCCGAGCCGGCGCTCGTCGAGGCCGAGGCGGTCCGCGAGCGCCGCCGTGCCCGTCCCCGGCGCGTCCTCCAGGGCGCCGAACACGCCGAGCCGGAGCGCGTGGTGCAGCACGCTCGCGAGGAAGAAGTGCCGGATCGGCTGGATGTGCTCGATGGCGCGGCGTTCGTAATCCGGTGGTGGCCTCTTCATGGCGCTGCGTCCTCCAGTGCGGGAATTCCCGCGTATTCGGACCAATGGATGCCCTGAATGCTGCCAGCCGCGTTCCGGCCGCCCAAGGCAGCGGCGCGGCAATTGCCGGTGCCCGCCGAGGCAGTTCACGGGGCTTTGTTGCCGCTCCGTTGCCTGGATTCGGGAAGGCGCGGCGGGCCAGTCTGCTGGAGGAGCCGAAATGGCGGGAGGGCGAGGTGGGCGACATGGGTGCGGTGGACGCGACGAGGACGGACGTGCTCTGGCTCGACTGGAACGAGAGCCCGCTCGGGCCGCCGCCGGCCGCGGTGCGCCGGGTGGCCGCGGCCGCGCGCCGCCTGCACGAGTACCCGCGCCACCTGCTGGACGAGGTCACCGAGCTGGCCGCCGCGCGGCACGGCGTGGCGCCGTCCCAGGTCCTGCTGACCTCCGGCGTGGACGAGGCGCTCGACATCGCGATGACGCTGGTGGAGCGCGGCTGGGCGGTCGAGCCCGGTTTCGACTTCCACGCCCGTGTCGTGGCGTGGGGGAAGCCCTTCCTTCCGATCCGGCTCGGCCCGGACTGGCAGCCGGCGGGACGCGACGACATCCGCGCCACGGACGCGGTGTTCATCGCCCAGCCGGGAAATCCCACGGGAAATCTGATCGAGCGGGACTGGATCGACGAGTACCGCGCCTCGGCCGGGATCTATTTCCAGGACGAGACGTACCAGGAGTTCTGCTCGGCCCCGAGCATCCTCGGCGAGGAACTCGGCCCGGACGTCCTCGTGTACCGCAGTTTCGCCAAGGCGTGGGGGCTCGCCGGGATCCGGGTCGGCTGCCTGGTCGGCGAGGCCGGTCTCATCGCCCGGCTGGAGCCGCTGCGCCGGTTCATGCCGATCGACGCGGTCAGCCTCAGCGCGGCGGCCGGGGTGCTGGCCGAGCCGGACTTCGTCGACGCGCTCACCGCGCACGTGCTGCGGGAGCGCCCGCGGCTCGCCGCCCTGCTGCGCGCGAGCGGGCTGTTCCTGGACGTCCGCGACACCGAGACCAACTTCGTGATCGCCCGGGTGGAGCGGGGGAGGGCAGCGGCGCTCGTCGCGGCGCTGGAGCGCCTCGGGGTCCGGGTCAAGCCCTGCGACTTCTTCGGGCTGGACGACTGGATCCGGGTCGGCGTCGGCACCGCCGAAGACCACGCCCGCCTCGGCGAGGTCCTCGCCCGGCTGCGCCCGGAGTTCGCCCCGCGGGCCGAGGCGGCCGCCGGCCCGGCGTGAATCCACGCGAACCGAGAGCCCTGGCCCGAACCGCTGATGGGAGACCCAGCGTGAACAAGCAGTCGCCGCTGGAAGCCGTGCTGCCGCTCACCCCCCTCCAGGACGGGCTGCTCTTCCACGCCCTGGTCGGCGAGGACGGCGTGGACGTCTACAACGCGCAGGCCGCCTTCGAGCTGACCGGCCCCCTCGACGCCGGCAGGCTCCGCGCGTCGTGGCGGGCGCTGATCGCCCGGCACGCGGCGCTGCGGGCCGGGTTCGTGCGGCGCCGGTCCGGGCGGGCCGTCCAGGCGATCGCCCGCACGGCCGACCCGCCGTGGACGGACGTGGACCTCACCGCGCTGCCCCCGGACGAGCGCGATGGCCGTGCCGCGGAGCTGCTGGCGGCCGACCGGGCGCGGCGCTTCGACATGGCCCGCCCGCCGCTGCTGCGCCTCACGCTGGTGCGGAAGGCCGCCGGCCGGCACGTCATGGCCTGCACGTTCCACCACGTCCTGCTGGACGGCTGGTCCACGCCGCTCGTCTTCCGCGACCTGTTCGCGATCTACGCCGCCGGCGGGGACGCGGGCGCGCTGCCTCCCGCCGCGCCGCTCGATGCGTTCCTCGGCTGGCTGTCGGACCGCGACCGGGACGCCGCCGAGGCCGCCTGGCGCGCGGCGCTCGCCGGTGTCGGGGAGCCCACGCTCGTCGCGCCCGGCACCCGGCTCGCGTGGACGCCGGTGGCGCCGCGGCGGGTCACCGCCCACCTGCCGGAGGAGTCCGCGGCGGCGCTCGCGGCGCTGGCCCGCCGCCGCGGGCTGACCATGAGCACGGTCGTCGAGGCGGCGTGGGCGCTGCTGATCGGCTCGCTCACCGGCCGGGACGACGTGGTGTTCGGCGCGACGGTGTCCGGGCGCCCCGCGGAGCTGCCCCGGGTCGAGGAGATGGTGGGCCTGCTCATCAACACCGTGCCGGTGCGCGTCCGCCTCGATCCGGCCGAGACGCTGGGGGACCTCCTCGCGCGGGTGCAGCGCGAGCAGCTCGACCTCGCCCCGCACCACCACCTGGGCCTGCCCGACGTCCAGCGCGCCGCCGGGATCGGGGAGCTGTTCGACACCGCGGTCGCGTTCGAGAACACCCCGCTGGACGGGGACGCGGTCAGCGCCGCCGTCCCGGAGCTCGGCATCGAGCTCGTCGGCGACGGCGCGGACCCGGAGGGCACCCACTACGCGCTCAGCCTGGCGGTCTTCCCCGAGCGGGGCCTGCGGCTGGAGCTCGGCTACCGGCCCGACGCGATCGACCGGGAGACCGCCGAGGCGTGCGCCGCGCGGCTCCTGCACCTGCTGGAGACGGCGGCCGCGTCCGCCGGCACCGAGGTCGGCCGGATCGCGGTGGCCACGCCCGCCGAGCGGGCGACGATGCTCGGCCCCTGGAACGACACCGGCGCCGCCTTCCCGGACACGGACCTGGCGGGCGTGTTCGAGGCGCAGGCCCGGCGCACCCCGGACCGCGTCGCTCTGGTCGGCGACGGCGAGCGGCTGACCTACCGGGACCTCGACGCGCACGCCGGGCGGCTGGCGCGCCGCCTGGCCCGCCGCGGCGCCGGACCCGACCGGTTCGTCGCGGTGCTGCTCCCGCGCACCGCCGACGCGGTCGTCGCCGTCCTCGCCGTCCTGAAGACCGGCGCCGCCTACCTCCCGCTGGACGCGGAGCACCCGGCGGACCGCAACGCGGAGATCATCGCGGACGCCGGCCCGGTGGCGGTGCTGACCACCCGCGGCCTGGCCGCGCGCGCACCCGAGGCCCCGGGCGCGGCCCGCGTCTACGTCGAGGACGATGACGGTTCCGAGGCGTCCGCGCCGGGTGGGCCGTTCCGGCGGGCCGAGGCACTGCTGCCGCACCACCTGGCGTACGCGATCTGCACCTCCGGCTCCACCGGCAGGCCGAAGGCCGTCGCGGTGGAGCACCGCAGCCTGTCCAACATGTACTTCAGCCACCACCGCAACATCTACCGGCCGGCGGAGGAGGCGGCGCACGGGCGGCGGGTCCGGGTCTCGTTCACGTTCTCGTTCGGCTTCGACGGCATCTGGAGCCCGCTGTTCTGGATGATCGCCGGGCACGAGCTGCACCTCGTCGGGGACGACGCCCGCAAGGACGCCAGGGCGCTCGTCGACCACGTCGCGAAGGACGGGATCGACGTGCTGGAGACGACGCCGAGCCTCGGCGCCCAGCTCCTCGCCGCGGGCCTGGCGGACGGGACCGGCCACCGGGTGAGCGTGCTCGCCGTGGGCGGGGACGAGGTGCCCCGGCCGCTGTGGCGGGAACTGCGGGAGGCGCCGTTCGACGCCGTCTACAACGCCTACGGGCCGACCGAGTGCACGATCGACCCGCTGTACTGCGCGGTCAAGGACGTCCCGGATCCGAGCATCGGCCGTCCCGCCGCCAACAACCGGGTCTACGTGCTGGACGGGACGCTGCGGCTCGTCCCGCCCGGTGTGGTGGGGGAGCTGTACATCGCGGGCGCTGGCCTGGCCCGGGGCTACCTCAACCGCCCGGGTCTGACGTCCGAGCGGTTCGTGGCGGACCCGTTCGGCGCGCCGGGCGCGCGGATGTACCGGACCGGCGACCTGGTGCGCTGGGACCGCGACGGCCGGCTCGCGTTCGCCGGCCGCGCGGACGACCAGGTGAAGATCCGCGGGTTCCGGGTCGAGCCGGGCGAGGTCGAAGCGGCGCTGGCCGCGCGTCCCGAGGTGGACCGGGCGGTGGTCGTGGTCAGGGAGGACCGCCCCGGGGTCAAGCGGCTCGTCGCCTACGCCGTCCCGGCGGACGGGCGGGCGATCGACCCCGCGGAACTGCGCCGCCACCTCGGGTCGGTGGTGCCCGACTACATGGTCCCCGCGGCGTTCGTGTCCCTGGACGCCGTGCCGGTGAACGCCAACGGGAAGGTGGACCGGCGCGCCCTTCCCGCCCCGGAGATCACCGGAACGGCGGAGTACCGCCCGCCGAGCACGCCGCGGGAGGCGGCGCTGTGCGGGGTGTTCGCCGAGGTGCTGGGCCTGGAGCGGGTCGGGGCCGACGACGGCTTCTTCGAGCTGGGCGGCGACTCGATCATCTCCATCCAGCTCGCCGCGCGGGCCCGCGCGGCGGGACTGGTGATCACCCCGCGCGACGTCTTCACGCGCCGGACGGTCGCGTCCCTCGCCGAGGCCGCCCGGCCGGTGGAGGAGGAGCGCGGGGCTCCCATGCCCCGGGCCCTGGTGGAGATGGACGAGCAGGAGGCCGCGCGGTGGGCCGTCCCGGGCGTCGAGGTGCAGGAGTACCTTCCCTTGGCACCGCTGCAAGAAGGGCTGCTGTTCCACGCGCTCTACGACGCGGAGGGTGTCGACGTCTACAACGTCCAGGTCGCGTGCGAGATCTCCGGCGCTCTGGACATGGACCTGCTGCGCGCCTCCTGCCAGGCGCTGCTCGACCGGCACGACACTCTGCGGGCGGCGTTCGTGCAGCGGGCGTCGGGCGAGACCGTCCAGGCCATCGCCCGCCGGGTGGACGCCCCGTGGGAGCACGTGGACATCGGCGCGCTGGACGGCCCCGAGCGGGACCGGCGCCTCGGGGAACTGCTGGCGCGGGACCGGGCGCGGCGGTTCGCGATGGACCGCCCGCCGCTGGCGCGGTTCACGCTGGTCCGGCTGGCGGACGAGCGGCACGTGCTGGCGTTCACCCACCACCACGTCCTGCTGGACGGCTGGTCGCTGCCGCGGATCCTGGAGGAGCTGTTCGAGCTCTACGGGCTCGGCGCCGACGCGGCGCGCCTCCCGGCCGCCGCGCCGCTGCGCGACTACCTGGCCTGGCTCGCGGACCGCGACCCGGAGGACTCCGAGCGGGCCTGGCGCGCGGAGCTCGCCGGGGTGGACGAGCCGACCTTCGTCGTGCCGGACGGGCCCGGCCGCGACGTGCCCGTGCTCCCGCGGCGCGTCCCGATCGAGCTGTCGGCGCCGGAGACCGAGGCGGTCACGGCGATGGCGCGGGCGCGGGGGCTGACGCTGAACACGGTCGTGCAGGGCGCCTGGGCGCTGCTGCTCGGCGTGCTGACCGGCCGCGACGACGTGGTCTTCGGCGCGACCGTCGCCGGGCGCCCGCCCGAGCTGCCCGGCGTGGAGCGCATGGCGGGACTGCTGATGAACACCGTCCCGGTCCGGGTGCCGCTCGACCCCGCCGAGCCGCTCGGCCGCGTGCTGGCCCGGCTCCAGGACCGGCAGTCGGCCCTCGCGGCGCACCAGCACCTGGCGCTGCCGCGCGTCCAGCGGCTCGCCGGCCACGAGCTGTTCGACACCCTGGTCGCGTTCGAGAACGTGCCGGGCGGCGCCGGGCCCCAGCGCGAGGACGTGTCCGGCCTGGTGGTCACGCCGAGCGAGGCGGCCGACACCACCGTCGCCGCGCACTACCCGCTCAGCCTGGCGGTCTTCCCCGGCGGGCGGCTGCGCCTGGACCTCAACCACCGCCCCGACCTCCTGGACCGCCGGACCGCCGAGTCGATCGCCGCGCGGCTGCGCCGCCTGCTCGTCGCCTCCGCGCAGGACCAGGACGTCCCCCTCGGCCGCATCGACACGGTCACCGCCTCGGAGCGCGCCGCGATGCTGGGGCCGTGGAACGGCGCCGTCCGTCCGGCGGGCCGCCTCGCCTCGTCCGTCCAAGAGGAGTTCGGCCGCCAGGCCGCCCGCACACCGGACGCCGTGGCCGTGGTGTTCCGCGACCAGGAGCTGACGTACGCGGAACTGGACCGGCGGTCGGACGCGCTGGCACGGCGGCTCGTCCGGCTCGGGATCGGCGCCGAGGACGCCGTCGCCGTCCTCCAGGAGCGCACCGCCGACCTGGTGGTCTCCCTGCTGGCCGTGCTCAAGGCCGGCGGGGCCTACGTGCCGCTGGAGCGCCGCTTCCCCGCGTCCCGGCTGCGGGACGTCATGCGCGACACCGGCGCCGCGGTGCTGCTGACCGACGAGGCGTCGCGCGGCACCGGGTTCGACCACGACGCGGCGGTCATCGTCGTCGACGAACACGAACACGAACCTGCGGCGGACGGCGGCGGACCTGCGCTCCCAGCGCAGGGCCATCCCGACCAGGTCGCCTACGTGATGTACACCTCCGGCTCGACCGGAGGGCCCAAGGGCGTGATGACCACGCACCGCGACGTGCTGGAGTTCGCCGCCGACCGGGAGTGGCGTGGCGCCGACCACGCCCGCGTGCTGTTCCACTCGGCGCAGGCGTTCGACGGCACCGTCTACGAGCTGTGGGTGCCGCTGCTGACGGGCGGCCGGGTGGTGGTGTGCCCGGTCCCGGACCTGGACGTCGCCGCCCTGGGCCGCGCCGTCGCCGACCACGGCGTCACCGCCGTGTTCATGACGTCGGGCCTGTTCCGCGCCGTGGCGAGCGAGGAGCCGCGCGTCCTCGCGGGCGTCCGGCAGGTGTGGACGGGCGGCGACGTCGTCTCGTCCGCGGGCGTCCGGCGGGTGCTGGAGGCGTGTCCCGGCCTGGTCGTGGTCGACGTCTACGGCCCCACCGAGACCACGGTGTACGCGACCTTCTGCCCGATCCGCTCGGCCGCGGAGGTCCGGGACACGCTGCCGATCGGCCGCCCGCTGGACGGCACGAGAGCGTACGTGCTGGACGGCGCGTTGCGGCTCGTCCCGCCCGGTGTGGTGGGGGAGCTGTACATCGGGGGCGCCGGTCTGGCCCGCGGGTACCTCAATCGGCCGGGTCTGTCGGCGGAGCGGTTCGTCGCGGACCCATTCGGCGACCCGGGCGCGCGGATGTACCGGACGGGCGACCTGGTGCGCTGGGATGACGGCGGCCGCCTGGTGTTCGCGGGCCGGGCCGACGACCAGGTGAAGGTACGCGGGTTCCGGGTGGAGCCGGGCGAGATCGAGGCGGCGCTGAGCGGGCATCCCGACGTCCGTCAGGCGGTCGTCCTGGCCCGGGAGGACCGTCCCGGCGCCAAGCGGCTCGTCGCCTATGTGGTCCCGGCGCGCGACGGGGAACTCGACCCGGCCGACCTCCGCGCGCACGCGGCGTCCGCCCTTCCGGACTACATGGTCCCGGCGGCCTTCGTGTCCCTGGACACCATGCCGGTCAACGCGAACGGCAAGGTGGACCGGCGCGCCCTGCCCGCGCCGGAGGCGGCCGGGACGGCGGAGTACCGCGAACCCCGGACGCCCCGTGAGGCGGTGCTCTGCGGGATCTTCGCCGCGGTGCTGGGCCTGGATCGGGTCGGGGCCGGCGACGACTTCTTCGAGCTGGGCGGCGACTCGATCATCTCGGTCCGGCTGGCCGCGCGGGCGCGTGCCGCCGGGCTGGTGCTGACGCCGCGCGAGGTGTTCACCCTCCGCACCGCCGCCGCGCTCGCACGAGCGGCACGGCTCGTGGACGCGGAGGACGGAGACACTGAGGACGGCGACAAGGACGCCGGGCGGCGGCGTCCGCTGCTGGAACTCGACGACGGCGAGCTCGACTTCCTCGCGTCGTCGCAGACGGCCGAAGTGGAGGAGTACCTCCCGCTGTCACCGTTGCAGGAGGGACTGCTCTTCCACGCGCTGTACGACGCGGAAAGCGTGGACGTCTACAACGTCCAGGTCGCGTGCGAGATCTCCGGCGCCCTGGACGTCGACCTCCTGCGCGCCTCCTGCGGGGCGCTGCTCGACCGGCACGAGACGTTGCGGGCGGCGTTCGTGCAGCGGCGCTCGGGGCAGACGGTCCAGGCCATCGTCCGAGGCGTGGACGTGCCGTGGGAGCAGGCCGACCTCGGCGGGCTCGACCCGGAGACGGGACTGCGGCGCCTCGACGAGCTGCTGTCGCGGGAGCGGGCGCGGCGGTTCGCGATGGACCGTCCGCCGCTCGCGCGCTTCCTGCTGATCCGGCTCGGCGCCGACCGGCACGTCCTCGCGTTCACCCACCACCACATCCTCCTGGACGGCTGGTCGCTGCCGCAGGTGCTGCGGGACCTGTTCGAGCTGTACGGGCGGGGCGGCGACGGCGCCGGGCTCCCGGAACCGGTGCCGCTGCGCGACTACCTGGCCTGGCTCGCCGACCGCGACGTGGACGCCTCCGAGCGGGCGTGGCGGGCGGAGCTCGCCGGGGTGGACGAGCCGACCTTCGCCGTCCCGGGCGCGGACGGGCGCGGCCTTCCGGTGCTCCCGCGGCGCGTCCCGATCGAGCTGTCGGCGCCGGAGACCGAGGCGCTGACGGCGATGGCGCGGGCGCGGGGGCTGACGCTGAACACGGTCGTGCAGGGCGCCTGGGCGCTGCTGCTCGGCGTGCTGACCGGCCGCGACGACGTGGTCTTCGGCGCGACCGTCGCCGGCCGCCCGCCCGAGCTGCCCGGTGTCGAGGACATGGCCGGGCTGCTGATGAACACCGTCCCGGTCCGCGTCGCCCTCGACCCGGCCGAGCCCGCCGCCCGCATGCTCGCGCGGTTGCAGGACCGGCAGTCCGCGCTGGCCGCCCACCAGCACCTCGCGCTGCCCCGCGTCCAGCGCCTGGCGGGCCACGAGCTGTTCGACACCTCGACCATCTTCCAGAACATCGCCGCCGACGAGGGCCCGCTCCGCTACACGGTCGGGGACGTCGAGGTCGCGGTCACCGACGCCGGGAACGAGTCGGTGGGGACGACGCACTACCCGCTGACCCTCATCGGGATGCCGGGACCGCGGCTGCGCCTGCACCTCAGCCACCGGCCCGACCTCGTCGGGACCGCGGCGGCGGCCGCGCTGATGGAGCGCCTGCGGCGGCTGCTGGCCGTGCTCGCCGAGGCGCCGGACACGCCGCTCAACATGATCGACGTCCTGGACGCGGAGGAGCGCCGGACCCTGCTCGGCATCCGCAACGACACCGCGGTGCCCGTCCCGCGGACCACGCTCCCCGAGCTGTTCCGCGCCCAGGTCCGGCGCACCCCGGACGCGGCCGCGCTGGTCTGGGACGGCGGAGCGCTCACCTACCGGGAGCTCGACGCCCGCGTGGACCGCCTGGCCGCGGCCCTGCGCGCGGCGGGGGCGGCGCGCGGGCGGGCCGTCGCGGTGG
>NZ_CAACUY010000143.1 GCF_900659615.1 Actinomadura fibrosa
CCGGCCGCGGCCGTGCCGGCCACCGCCGCGGGCGCGAGGACGACGGCCAGCGCGCAGGCGAGGGCGGTCCCGAGCGCCGCCACGCGGGTTCGGAGGCGCCGCGGCGCCCCGGCGGAGGAAAGCACGGCCATGGTCACGCTCCCGACGAGGGACGGGTGAGTGGGCGCCACGCTAGGCACGGCGATCGAAGAGGACAACCGAGCGTCGATAAAGGCCGCACCGGGATCTGCCAAGCCGGAGCAATCCGGCTGACCTGGGGAAACGTGGCCGTATGCCCATGGATGCGGTCAGCCGCGGTCCTCCGGGACGTACAGCCGGATGTCGTCGACGAGCGCCGATCCCTCGTAGTAGTTCAGGTGCGGGTCGCCGATGATGAAGGAGTCCGGGTAGGCCGAGCCCTTCGGCCAGCTGTGCTCGGTGACGTACGTCCCGGCCGGGCCCTTGTGGACGAGCCTGCGGTCGAACCGGCCGTCGTACTCGCCCGGCGTCTGGTTGTAGTGCCAGATCGGGCGCCCGTCCTCGACGAAGTCGTGGTGGACGCGCAGCGTGGCCTGCCCGACGTGCAGGAACGGGCCGCTCATCTCCAGCGTGTACCCGGTCCGGTCCCGCTCGACGGCGAACCGGTAGGCGGCCTTCGGCAGCAGCCGCGGTTGCAGCTCGGCGCTGGTCAGGTGCTGCCGGAACTTCCCGCCCGGCCCGTACGGCTTGTCCATCGAGACGTTCCCGCAGGCCGTCTTGATGTAGTACTCGTTGCTGATGTTGTTGTTCGCCGCCTCGCGGAACAGGTCGCCGCGCGGGAACAGCGCGTTCACGCCGTTGAAGGTGCCGTCGAACGTCCGGTAGATCTTCCCGGTCTTCGGGTCGCAGGTCCCGGCGTCCTTCCAGCGCTCGTCGTCGCTGTAGTAGCCGTCCATGATGGCCTTGCGATGGAAGTGGATGCCGGGGTTACCGTGCGGCGCGGGCGTCGCGTAGTCGAGGATCGTCAGGTAGTAGAAGCCGTTCTCGCGCGTCACGTCGGGGTACTCGCACCGCGACTTGCCGGGCAGCGCGCCTTGGAACGTCCATGGGAAGCGGGTCTTGCACGGCTCGCGCGTGTAGCCGTTGTGCCTGCCGTTGTAGTCGAACGTGCCGTTCCGCTCGCCGCCGAAGTCGATGCCGCGCAGCGTCATCTCCACCCGGTAGCGCGGCGGCAGCGGGCGGGTGGGCCGGATCAGCACCCCGGCGTCCCAGCTCGGCTCGGAGATCCGCGCGGCGCGCCGCCCGTCCGGCAGGCGCTCGGTCGCCAGCCCGGGCCGCGAGTCGGGACGGCCGTCGCGGTCCTTGTCGACGGCCGCGACCTCGGCGGTCAGCCAGCCGTTCCGGCCGAACGCCACGCGCTTGCGGAAGACGTTGAGGCTCGCGAGCTCCTTCGCGAACAGCGGGCCGCTCATCCTCGTCCACGCCTCGCCGTCGTCATCGAACGCGTCGACGTTCCACGGGCTGCGCGGCCCCTGCGGATCGAGCTGCCACGGGGCGCCGTCCACGGCGAGCGGCCGGTCGAAGCCCTCCTGGTCGACGAGCGTCCAGCCCTTGCGCGCGGCGCCGTCCCCCTGGCCGGGGTCGCCGTCCCGGTGGGTGGCGCTTGACGCGGCGACCGGCCAGACCGCCACGGCGGACGCTCCGGCGGCCACGGCGGCCTTCCAGGATCTCCTCACGGCGTGCCTCCCTCTCCTCAAGGCGGACCGTACGGTCCCGGTGGGGACGCCCAGCGGCGATGAGCCGTCCGGCGCGATGTCTTGCCCGTCCCTTGGCCGATTCGGGGCACACCCGGTGATCGCTTTCCGTCGCGTTCGCCCGCCCGGATCTCCCGCGTTGTGGGAGAGTCCGGCGTCATGAGGTCAGACGGCCCCCGGACACGCCGAACGGCCGCCCTCGTCCTGGCCGGCGCGGGCCTCCTGACCGGCTGCGTGGGCGCACGGACACCTGACGTCCGTACGACCACCGTCCCGCCGGGGGCCACCTTCTTTCGCCGTCCGTCCGTCGCCCCGCTGCCTCCCGATCACCGGCTCGGCGGCTTCCCGTACGGGACGTACGTCATGGCGCGCCCGCTCCCCGACCGCAGCCCCGGCACCGGACGCGCCTACGCGTTGACCATGCCTCTCCAGCGGCGCGCCCTCGACCTGGCCGGCGCGCTCGGTTTCGGTGACGGGCCCGTCGAGTTCGGCGGCAACCCGTGGACGGTCACGCGCGGCCAAGCCACGCTGCGCATCTGGCCTGACAGCGGCGGCCGCTGGAGCTACCAGCGGCAGACCGGCGGCGACGGCCTGCCTCCGCGGGATCCGGGCGAGCGGCGCGCGTTCGCGCTGGCCCGCCCGATCCTTCGCGCGTCCGGACTCGACCGGGCCGAGGCGCGCCACGAGCGCGGCCAGGTGATCGTCGAACCCCGCATCGGAAACCGTCCGACGTGGGGCTGGGAGACGAGGATCCAGCTCGACGGGGACGGCGTCTCCAACGCCGCCGGATGGCTGGGACCCGCCCGTGGCGGCACGGAACGCCCGATCCTCAGCGCCGCGGAGTCCTTCACCCGGCTCCAGCGGGAGGCGGCGCACCCGCGCTGGTCGGTCAAGGGCTGCCCGGCCGCCTACGGCGCGACGCCTCCGTGTCCCATGCGCAACCCCTCGCCGGACGTCACCGGTGCGCGCTTCGCCTACGCGCTGGACTGGGGCGCCGAGGGGAACGGGCCGCGGCTCGTCCCCGCGTGGTTGTTCACCAGGCGGGGCAACGGCGAGCTGATCGCCTATCCGGCCTGACCGGCGTCCGCCCAGGCCCGGTCGAGGGCCTGCGCGAACGCCTCGCTGGGCTGCGCGCCGGAGACGCCGTATCGGCGGTCGAGAACGAAGAACGGGACGCCGGTCGCGCCGAGCCGCCGCGCCTCGCGCTGGTCCGCGTCCACGTCGGCGGCGAACGTCCCCGCGTCCAGGACCTTCTGGGCCGAGGCCGCGTCGAGCCCCGCCTCGGCGACGATCTCGACGAGCGAACCGCGGTCGAACACCGAGCGCCGGTCGGTGAAGTGCGCCTTGTAAAGGGCCTCCACGACGCCGTCCTGGACGCCCTGCTCGCCCGCGAGGTGGACGAGCCGGTGCGCGTCGGCGGTGTTGCCCACCCGCCCGCCCTCCAGGTGGTACTCCAGCCCCACCCCGGCGGCGCGCTCCTCCATCTGGCGGTTCATCTGGACGGCCTGCTCGCGCGCCATGCCGAACTTCCCGGCCAGCATGTCCGCGACGTCCTCCGTCCGGCCCTCCGGGTAACCCGGGTCGAGCTGGAACGCCCGGTACACGACGTCGACCTGGTCACGGTGCTCGAACCCGTCCAGTGCCCGCTCGAACTGCCGCTTGCCGATGTAGCACCACGGGCAGATGATGTCGGACCAGATCTCGACGCGCATGAGTCACCTTTCTGAGGACGGCCGATCATCTGCAACGCGCCCGGGGCGGCGGTGATTTCCGGCCCGCGCCGCCGGTGAGGCCGCCCGCCACCGACGATCTTGTCGGCTGTCAGTGCCGGACCGTAGGGTGCGGCGCATGTCACGACCGCGTTTCGAGCAGGCGATGCGGCGCATGCGCGACGACGACCCCCGGAGCCGCGAAGCCGGGTTCGACTTCCTGCGCGAGCACGCCGACGCCTACGTCGAGGACCTGATCGCCGAGTTCCGGTCGGAGCGGGACGACGCCGACCTGCGCTGCCGGCTGCTCGAACTCGTCGCCGAGGCCAGGTCCGGCGCCGCGCTGGCCGTGCTGGCCGAGGAGCTGGAGAGCCCGGACGAGTCGCTGCGCTTCTGGGCGGTGCGCGGCCTGGAGATGCTCGACACCCGCGAGGCGGAGGCGGCCCTCGACCGGGCCCGCGCCAGCGGCTGGATCGCCTGACCCGCCGGCGTCCGGCCGGTCAGGAGTCGGCGGGGTAGGTCTTGATGACCTTGCCCTGGGTGTTGACGGCCAGGTAGCCGCCGCCGTAGTCGTCCGTGAAGTGGATCATCATGGTGGGCCGGTCGCCGTTGAACGCCCAGGCGGCCGTCACGATGACGTACCGGTACTTCGGCTTCGGGACGTTCAGCGTCCGCGCCGCCCGGCGCAGCAGCGCGGGCAGGGCGTCCCAGGCGAACGTGTTGAGGTTCACCTTGGCGTCGCCGGTCGTGATGGCGACGCTGGGCCGGGCGCGGACGGCCGCGTCCGCGCCCTTCTCGTAGGTGTAGTTGTCGAACGCGGCGCGCCGCCCGCGGACGGGCGCGTCGGCGGAGGCGCGGTCCTCGTACACCGTGAACTCGGCGAACTCCCTGCTGCCGGACGCCTGCTCGAACTTCTTGATCACGCCGCGGACGGCGGCGGGCGTCAGCAGCGTGGCGGTGGACGCCGCGCCGGTGCCCTTCTCCGGGCCGTTCTCGCCGGTCTCGCTGTCGGTGGGCCCGGCGCCGGGGGTCTCGCGGGTGCCCGCCGCCAGCCCCTCGCCCATCTCAAGAATCTTCGGGATCACGACGAAGACCGTCGCGATGACCGCCGCCACCAGGCCGACCGCGATGACGGCGACGGTCGCGCCGATGATCCGCGTCCGGCGGCGCCGCCGCTCGGTCAGCGCGGGATCGGTGGTGCTGACCGGCGGCGGGAACGAGTTCGGATTCGTGCCCGGCCCCGGCAGGGGATGGACGGGCCGCGGAACGGAACCCTGCATCGACGGTGACGCGGCGCCGGGCGCGGAGTCGGCCGCGGAGTCGGCGGCCTGGGCGAGCATGCGGTCGAGGTGGTCGGCCGAGGGGCGGGCCGCCGGGTCCCGCACGAGGAGCGCTTGCAGGACGGGCTCCAGCGGACCGGCGCGGTGGGCGGGCGGGATCGGGGCCGTCATGACGGCGGCCAGCGTCGCCGCCGCGGTGGGGCGGCGCACCGGGCTGCGGCCCTCCACCGCCACGTACAGCAGCATGCCGAGCGACCACAGGTCGGAGGCCGGGTCGCCCTCGTGCCCGTGCAGCCGCTCCGGCGCGATGTACTCCGGCGAGCCCACCAGCCCGCCCGTCATGGTGACGCGGGACGCCTCCTCCAGCACCGCGATCCCGAAGTCGGTGAGAACCGGTGTCCCGTCCGCGCGCAGCAGGACGTTCGCGGGCTTGACGTCCCGGTGGCAGATGCCCGCCGCGTGGGCCGCGCGCAGCGCCGCCAGGACGCCGCGTCCGGTGGCGGCCCCCTCGGCGGGGGTGAGCGGACCGTCCGCCAGCCGGTCCTGGAGGGACCTCCCGCGGACGAGCTCCATCACGAGCCACGGGTGCGGCATGTCGGGCGAGTCCACGATGTGGTGGATGGTCACCACGTTCGGGTGGTCGATGCGGGCGAGGGCGCGGGCCTCGCGCATCACCCGCTCGCGCATCATCCGGACGACCTCCGGGTCGGCGTCCGCGATGTCGGTGTCGGCGAGCCGGACCTCCTTCAGCGCGACCTCACGCTCCAGCGCGAGGTCGAAGGCGCGCCAGACCGTGCCCATCCCGCCGCTGCCGAGCCGCCCGCGCAGCTCGAACCGGCCGTCGATCACCATGTGCCCAGTTGCCACGGCCGACAGCCTAGGACTCCCGCCCGCCGGAAACGCTCAGAACCACACCAAACGGTCTCTAGCTGGCGGGGCACCTACAGGGACACAAGGCGTAATCAGTGCAAATCAAACGCCCTCCGGGAGCGTCAGTGGTGCCAGGGGAGGACGGCGGGTTCGGCGTCGGCCCCCCGACCGTTTCCGCCGGTCCGCCCGTCGCGGGCGCCGAGGCGGCCGGCGAGGAACTCCGCGAGCGTGAGCGGGTAGACGGGCTCCTCGGCGCGCGCCAGCTCGTCGAGCGTCCACCAGCGGTGCTCGGTGATCTGCACGGTCTCAAGCGGACTGAACCCGGACATGTCGATCTCGAAGGCGGCGGTGCGGTACAGGAAGAAGTCGTCCCGGAACAGGCCGCTCGCCCACGTGAACTCCGCGTGGCCGGACGCCGTGGCGACGACGGGGCCGAGGTCGGCGGGGGACACGACCAGGCCGGTCTCCTCGCGCAGCTCGCGGGCCGCGGCGTCGGGCAGCGACTCGCCCTCGTCGACGCCTCCGCCCGGCGTGATCCAGCAGTACCCCGTCGTGCGGCCGTCCTCGACCAGCGGGAAGCGGAACAGCAGGACGCGGTCGGCGTCGTCCACCAGCATCACCCGGGCGGTGCGCCGCCGGTAGACCTCGCCGGACCCGTCCGCGCCGGGAACGCGGGCCGTGTCGTCGTCCGGCGCCGCGCTCATGTGTCGAGTTCGGCGCCCAGCTTCGCCAGTTGCTCGTCGTAGATGCGGCGCAGCCCCTTGGGGGCGAACGTCCGCTCGAAGAAGCCGCCGACGCCGCTCGCCCCGTCCCAGGTGGTCGTCACCTGAACGCGCGCCCCGCCGTCGGCGGGCGACACCGTCCACGTGGTGACCATGGACGAGTTGGCGTCGCGCTCGACGATCGTGTCCGCGCCGGGGGCCGTGGCGGTGATCAGGCAGTCGCGCACCCGCTTGCTGGTGGCCGCCAGCTTCCAGTGCACCACCGTGCCCGCGCCCTGGCCGCCCTCGCGCACCTCGTACTCGCTGTAGTGCTCGGTCAGGATCCTGGACCGGACACCCGTGTAGTCGCCGAGCGCCGCGAGCACCCGCTCCGGGGACGCCTTCAGGGTCTTCTCCGCTGTCGCCACCACTTGTCCCATGCGGACCATCCTTCCGCATCCCGGGAGCGGCGCGTCCGCGACCCGCTCCGGGCGCCGTGACGAAGCCCACGCCGCCTTTCTTGTCCGATCGGTCAGGTTTGACCGATCGGACAGTTATGGTGGTCGCATGGTTCGTCCGTCCTCAGGCATGCGGGAGCTGGTGCTGTCCTCCGCGCTGCGGCTGTTCGCCCAGCACGGCTACCGCGGCACGTCCCTCCAGGACATCGCGTCCGACGCCGGATGCGCGAAGGCGTCCCTGCTCTACCACTTCGGCACCAAGGAGGCGATCCTCCTGGAGCTGCTGGTCCCGGTGGCCAAGGACGCGGTCGCGCTGGACGCCCGGCTGGCCGGGCTCGACGGCGTGGAGGCCGCGGTCGCCGCGGTCACCGGCTTCGCCGAGCTCGCGCTGCGCTACCGGCGGGAGCTCAAGCTGCTGTTCGACAACGGGCCCGAGGTCGCCGAGCTTCCGGACGTGGGCGTCGACGGCATCGAAGGCGTCGGCGACCGGTTACTGGACGCCGTCGCGGGCCGCTCGACCGCGCCCTCGGACCGCGTGACCGCCAACCTGGTGCTCGGCGGGATCGCCATGGTCGGCGCGGGCGACCTGGCCTACGACGAGGCGACGATGCGCGAGGCCATGATCGGCGGCGCGCTCCGAGCACTGGGCCGCGACCACGCCCACGACCACGCCGCCAACCGCGACCACGACCACGAGCCCGACCGCGCCCGCGAGCTCGACCACGATCGCGAGCCCGACCGCGCCCGCGAACAGGCGCCGGACGACGAGGGCTGATCCCGCCCTCGACGCCGTCCCGACGCTGACCCCCCGTACGCCTCCCACCCCAGACCCTCCCGCCCCGACGCCGTTCCACCCCACGTAGCGGCGACGGTCGTGCGGCGCTGCCCGAAACGTCCCGATCCGCGAAGGAGAGGCTTCCCCCGCCATGGCATCCCTGCTGTACCGGCTCGGCCGATGGTGCTTCGGGCACCGCGGCCCGGTCGTCCTGATCTGGTTGCTGCTGCTCGGCGTGCTGGGCGGCGCGGCGGCCGCGTTCAGCGGTCCCACGTCCGACGAGTTCCGCATGCCCGGCACCGAGTCACAGCGGGCCATGGACGCTTTGGAGCGGCAGTTCCCGCAGGCGGGCGGCGCCACGGGCACGGTCGTCATCGCCGCCCCCGAGGGCGCGAAGCTGACGAAGGCCCAGGTGGCGCCGGTCGTGAAGGAGGCGGCGGCGGTCCCCGGCGCGGTGGGGGCGACCGACCCGTTCCAGAGCGGGACGGTGTCGGCCGACGGCCGCTACGCGCTCGTCCAGGTCCAGTTCGCGGACGAGGCCGCCGAGATCACGGACGCCCAGCGCACGGCCTACCTCCATGTGGGGCAGGACGTCCAGGGGCTGAAGGTCGCGCCCGGCGGCGAGGTCGCCAAGGAGGGCGGGGAGACCGGGGCCACCGAGGTCATCGGCGTGGTCGTCGCGGCCGTCGTGCTGATCGTCACCTTCGGTTCGCTGGTGGCCGCCGGGATGACGCTGGTGAACGCGCTCGTCGGCGTGGGCGCGGGGATGGCCGGGCTGTACGCGCTGACCGGTGTGGTGGAGCTGAACTCCGCCAGCCCGGTGCTGGCGCTCATGCTGGGCCTCGCCGTCGGCATCGACTACTCGCTGTTCATCACGTCCCGCCACCGCCAGTACCTGCTGGACGGCCTGGACGCGCGCGACGCCGCCGGGCGGGCGATCGGCACCGCCGGGTCGGCCGTCGTGTTCGCGGGCGCGACCGTGGTGATCGCGCTCGCGGGCCTGTCGGTGGTCGGCATCCCGTTCCTGACCGCCATGGGCCTCGCCGCGGCCGGGACCGTCGCGGTCGCCGTGCTCGTCGCCCTGACCCTGCTGCCCGCCGTGCTGGCGTTCGCCGGCGCCCGCGTCCTACCGCGCCGCCTCCGCACCGCCGCCCATGCGGAGCCCGGCGAACGGCCGAACGTCAAGGAGCCGTTCGGCGGACGGTACGCCCGCGCCGTCACCCGGACGCGCGTGCCGGTGCTGATCGCCGGGATCCTCGTCCTCGGCGGGCTGGCGCTGCCGGTCCAGGACATGCGCCTCGCGCTGCCCGACGCCGGGACCGCCGCCCCCGACTCCGCCGAGCGCCAGGCCTACGACCTGACGAGCGAGGGCTTCGGGGAGGGCTTCAACGGCCGGCTGATCGCGGTCGTGTCCGGATCGTCCGGCACGGAGACCCGTGCCGCCGCCCAGCAGGCCACCGCGGTCATCCGCTCGGTCCCCGGCGTGCTGACGGTCGCGCCCGCGCAGTACAACAAGGCCGGGACGACCGCGCTCGTGGCCGTCATCCCGAAGGCCGGGCCCACCGACAAGGCCACCGAGGACGCCGTCCACACCATCCGCGACCGGGTCGCCGCCGTGCGCGGCGCCGAGGTCGAGCTCACCGGCACCACCGCGGTCGGCATCGACATCTCCGCGAAGCTAGCGGACGCCCTGCCCGTCTACCTGCTGCTCGTCGTCGGGCTGTCGGTGCTGCTGCTGATGCTGGTGTTCCGCTCGCTGGCCGTGCCGGTGAAGGCCGCCGCCGGGTTCCTGCTGACGGTCGGCGCGACGTTCGGCATCACCACGGCCGTCTTCCAGGAGGGCCATCTCGCCTCGCTGGTCGGCGTCGACACCCCCGGCCCGCTGATCAGCTTCCTGCCGATCATCCTGATCGGCATCCTGTTCGGCCTGGCCATGGACTACGAGGTGTTCCTCGTGTCGAAGATGCGCGAGGACTACGTCCACGGCGACACGCCGCGCCAGGCCGTGATCAACGGCGTGCGGCAGAACGCCCGGGTGGTCAGCGCCGCGGCCGTCATCATGATCGCCGTGTTCGCCGGGTTCGTCCTCACCCCCGACCCGATCATCAAGTCGATCGGGTTCGCCCTCGCGGTCGGGGTGTTCATCGACGCGTTCGTGGTCCGCATGACGCTCGTCCCGGCCGTGATGTCGCTGCTCGGACGCGGCGCCTGGTGGCTGCCGCGGTGGCTCGACCGGACGCTGCCCGACCTCGACATCGAGGGCGAGAGGCTCCGCCGCGACCTCGGCGCGACGTCCGAGCCCGGCCGCCACGTCCGCACGCCCGGCTAGGCCCGGCCGGGCGCCGCGGTCCCGCCGTTACGATGACGGCAGGCCACGGAGCGCAGGGAAGTGAGGCCGCATGGCGACGCAGCGCCGCATCGGCTCGCCGGACGCCAAGAACCGGGCGGTGCTCCTCGACGCCGCCGAGCGGCTCATGCTCCAGGAGGGCTACGCGGCGGTGAGCTCGCGGCGGGTCGCCGAGCGCGCCGGGCTGAAGCCGCAGCTCGTCCACTACTACTTCCGCACGATGGACGAGTTGTTCCTGGAGGTCTTCCGGCGCCGCGCCGAGGAGGGGCTGCGCCACCAGGCCGAGGCGCTGGCGTCCGACCGGCCCCTCCGGGCGCTCTGGGAGTTCAGCGTCGACCCGCAGGGCACGGCGCTGACGATGGAGTTCATGTCGCTCGCCAACCACCGCAAGGAGATCCGCGCCGAGATCGCCCGGTACGCCGAGCGGTTCCGGCAGGAGCAGGCGGAGGCCCTGGCGGGGCTCCTCGACCGCGCGGGCGTCCCCGCCGGGGACTGCTCGCCCGCCGCCCTGTCGGTCCTGGTCACGAGCGTCACCCGCGTCGTCGTGATGGAGAAGGCGCTCGGCATGTCCACCGGCCACGAGGAGGCGTTCGCGGTCGTCGAGCAGCGGCTCCGCGACCTCGAAGAGCGCCTCGCCACCGCGGCCGCCCCGGCCGCGACCCCGTCCTAGACCGACCGGCCCTCATGATCCTCGTCTCGTAGTCGCTCGGCAGGACGTCCCAGTGGTCGTTTCGGACGCCGCCCCGACCACCGCACGGCAGGTTTCGGTCGGCACGCGACGGTTACACAACGGGCATGGTGGAGCTACGGGAGCGGATTCGCGCTGAACTGGGTGTCAAGTCGGCCATCGTGCCCAAGGTCGAGATCCGGGAACGGATCGACTTCCTCAAGGACTACCTCCGATCGACGCCGGCGAAGGGCTACGTGCTCGGCATCAGCGGCGGCCAGGACAGCACGCTCGTCGGCCGGCTGTGCCAGCTCGCGTGCGAGGAGCTGCGCGCGGACGGCCGCGAGGCGACGTTCGTCGGCGTGCGGCTGCCCTACGGCGTCCAGGCCGACGAGCGGGACGCGCAGATCGCACTGGACTTCATCAGGCCCGACCGGTCGGTCACGGTGAACGTCAAGCCGAGCGTGGACGCCGTCTCGTCCGAGGCGGCGGCGGGCCTCGGGGAGCTGCTGGGCGGCGAGCCCGCGCTGCGGGACTTCGTGCGCGGCAACATCAAGGCCCGCGAGCGCATGGTGGTGCAGTACGCGGTCGCCGGGCAGCTCAACCTGCTCGTCGCGGGCACCGACCACGCGGCCGAGGCGGTGACGGGCTTCTTCACCAAGTACGGCGACGGCGGCGTGGACGTCACGCCGCTGAACGGCCTGACCAAGCGCCAGGGCGCCGCCCTCCTCCAGGAACTGGGCGCGCCGCCGAGCACCTGGCAGAAGGTGCCGACCGCCGACCTGGAGGACGACCGCCCCGCCCTGCCCGACGAGGAGGCGCTCGGCCTCCGGTACGCCGAGATCGACGACTACCTCGAAGGCGCCGACGTCACACCGGAGGTGGCGGCGAAGGTGGAGTCGACCTACCTGGCGACCCGCCACAAGCGCACCGTCCCGACCTCCCCCCAAGACACCTGGTGGCGCTCCTGAGCCCGGCGGCTCAGCGGGCGCGGTCCAGCGTCTCCCTTGCCCGTGTGCGGAAGTCCGCGACGGCCTTGTAGAGGGAACGCTCGCGTTCGGAGGCGGCGGCCCGGTCCTGCGCCATGTCCGTCGCATCGGCCGCGTGCGCCTTGCGGACCATGCGCCGCATGACCTCGGACAGGTCGCCGGACGCCTGGGCGACACGGTCGGCCGCTTCGGCGACGGAGGGCGGGCCCTCCATGATCACGACCTCCATGGCGCGATGGACCTCGCGGGCGAGGGCGATGAACCGCCGTACCTTCTCGTCCACCTCCGGAAGGTCGGGACGGTGCGACCGCAGTTCGTCGAGGATCGCGTCCATCGCGACGTCGCGGTCGTGGAGGGCGCTGAGATAGGCGGCATAGGCGTCGCGGCGATGCTGCCGGCGCCATTGGGCGTGCTGAGCCCGGGCCTGCGCCCTGCCGCTGACGACCGCCGCGCCCAGTGTCGTGAGGGAGCCGATGGAGGCGCCGAGGAGGGCGGCGAGCCCCGTGTCCATGGTCATGGTCCGATGCCGGTGGGGCTCACCAGGGCCTCCGGACGGGTTCAGTTAGCTCGGACTGTTGTGCGGACCGGGGTGCTTCGGGGGCCTGTTGTGCCGAAGGCGTTGTAGGGCTCGATCTGCCACTCGTAGGTGTCGCCGTTGTCCTCCATGTTGAGGAAGAGGGGCTGGACGCTGCGGTGCGGTTCGTCGGACCACAGGCCTAGCGGGCTGAGCGGCTCCCCGTCCGTGACGTTGCGCTCGTAGGTGACGTAGGTGATGTCCGGGCCGCTGTCGTTCCAGGTGAGGTCGACGGAGCCGTCCGTCTTCGGGACGGTGGCGAGGCCGGTGACGCCCGGGACCGGCGGGCAGCCCGAGGCGAAGGCGTAGGCGTCGTACCACTGGATGGTGCTCGGGTCCGGAGCGGCCGCCGCCCGTGCCGCGCCCGTGGACGCCGCCTTGGCCGCGGACGCCGCGGACGGTGTGCGGACGCCCTCGCGGACGCCGCGTTCCGGCGCGGGTGATGCCTTCACCGCCTGGACGGACGTCGCCGCGGACGGGTTCAGGGCCGACCTCGGGACGGTCACGAACCTCGCCCGGTACATCGGGCCCTCGTAGTCGGCGCGGGACCGGCAGCCCTGGCTGACCGCGGTGGTGTTGACGTTGTAGGAGACGACCAGGTTGCTCGTCCCGCCCATGCCGCGCTGCACGTGGGCGTCGTAGATGTTGTAGAAGTACGGCGAGGTGTGCGTGCCCTCCGGCGGCCGGTACAGCTCGACCTGCGAGGAGCCGAAGCCCCACGGCGTCGTCGAGGGGCGGGCCAGGAGCGGGCGTCCGGCGGCGACCGGGTCCAGCCCGATGTGCCAGTAGTAGCCGTTCTGCTGCACGACGCTGTACATGGGGTCCGTGTAGATCTGGAGCGGCTGGGCCTGGGCCTGGCCGGTCGCGCCGCCGGTGGACGTCCAGGACGAGCCGCCGGTGTAGAAGCGCCAGGCGTTGAAGTCGGCCAGCTGGGCGGTGGGCACGCGGGCCAGGAACGGCTTCTTCGCGTTGGCGTCGTCGACGGTGCCCCAGCCGTAGACATAGGTGTAGCCGTCGCCGCCTTCCAGCAGCTCGCTGCCCCAGAAGATCGGGTTGGTGGAGCCGTGGTAGCTGAACGCGGGGAGGTCGGTCGGGGTGACGTTGAGGACCGTCCCGCTCTCCAAGGAACTCACGGGGATCGTGACCATGCCGGTGTTGAGGAACGCCGAGCCGGACGACTTCAGGTAGAACCAGACGACGTTGGAGCCGAGGACCTTGCCGGTGCCGCTCCAGTAGAAGCCGCCGGGCCCGCTGACCGGGGCGTTGGCGTAGCGCTGGTCGAACGGGAGGTTCGTGTTCTTCTCCTGGCAGGTGTTGCCGCCGGTGACGGTGCGCAGGGTCGCGGTCGCGGGGTCGGTGCCGCTCTGCACCACGATCGAGTTGTGGATGAAGCTGCGGTAGAAGCCGCGCCGGTCGCCGACCTGGCCGAGGTAGGTGTCGGAGAAGAACCACGCCCGCTTGCCGCTCGGCAGCAGCACCGACTGGGTCCCGTCGCCGCCGCTCCAGCGGCCGCACATCGTGTCGTAGCCGGTGCCGTCCCCGTAGCGCGCCCACATCTGGTTGAGCGCGGTGTTGGGCGTGCCTGGCGCCGCGGCCGCGCCGGCGTGGCCCGGCGCGGCGACCAGCGCGGCGAGCAGCGCGGCGGCGCAGACGACGGCGGCGAGCGGTGAGCGGCGGGAGAGGTCGGAACGTCGTGGACTCGGCGGGGGAAGCGGCACGGCGCGGCCTTCCGTAGGCGACGCGGTCAAGATATTTCCCGGCGCGGTCCCGGGAACAGAGCCGAGATCGTTTCGCCTTCCGCGGGGCCTGTCCACTTGCGGACGGTTTCGCACGCTCCACAACGTGGCCGGGCGTCTAGCCGGGCGTCTCTCGCGGACGGGCTCGCTCGGGGACGTGGTGAGGGCGGCGAGGGAGATTTTCGGACGGCCGTCACACACGTCCGTTCCCATCCGTCATAGCGGCGACAGCGTGGAGCAAGAGAGGAGAAGGCGCCATGACGACCGTCGAGGAAGCTCTCAAGGGGATCGAGTCGCGGCTGCCGAACCCGGCGAAGCTGGTGCCGGAGCTGGGGCAGGTCAGCGGGGCGCTCGCCGCCGTCGCGGGGAACGGCTCGGTGCCGAGGACGACCATCGGCCTGGTGCAGTTGCGGGTCGGCCAGATCTTCGGCAGCACGTACCTGGTGCTCCTGCACAGCGGCAACCTGCGCGAGGCCGGGGAGGCGGAGGAGCGGATCGCCGCGGTGGCGTCCTGGCAGGACTCGCCCCACTTCACGGACTCCGAGCGGGTGGCGCTGGCGCTGGCGGAGGCGGTCTTCACGCCGAACCCGGGCGGCCAGCGCGTTCCGGACGCGCTCTACACCGAGGCGTCCATCCACTATGACGACAAGGCCCTCGCCACGCTGATCATGGCGATCGGCCAGGTGGCCTTCTACGTGCCGCTCGCCGTCATCGGCCAGCCGGTGCCGGGCGTCCCGTTCCCGGTGCAGTGGAGGTAGCCCCGCTGTGGCCGACGGGCGGGGGCGCCACCCCCGCCCTAGGTGAGGGCGGCCAGGGCCGCCGCCCGGGTCAGGGCCTGCTCGGCTTCCGCGGGGGAGCTTCGGCCCAGGCCGCAGGGTGAGGAGACGTCCGCGGTCCGGCCGAGCAGTGTCTCCACGGTCCGCAGGACGTGGCGCTGGTCTTCCACGTCCTGGGCGGGATGGACCAGGCCGGCGATGAAGCGGACGTCGCGCGGCATGGTCCTGAGCCGTTTGAGGTCCTGGTAGAAGGCGGTGTCGAGCGTGGGCGGCGCGTCGCCGCTCGCCAGCGGGACGTGGACGTACTCCAGAGGGCGCCCGTCCGGCCACGCGCGCAGGAGTGCCCTGGTCAGGGCGACCAGCGGCGCGGTGCTCGCCAGGCGCTTCAGGGCCCGGTGGTTGAGGTCGCCGACGCACAGGTGGACGCCGAAGCGGGTGCCCGGCGGCGCGGCGGCGGCAGGTCGCGCCATGCCGCGCGCGAGGAACCGCGCGACCGGGGGGCGCAGCGGCGCGGGCGCCGAGGCGGCCATGACGAGTTCCACCGGGTATTCGAGCTGGAACAGGACCTCCCGCCCGCCCCACGCGGCGATCTCGCCGATCTCCCGGGCGAGCGCCTCGCGGAACGCCCCGCGGCGGGCGAGGGCGCGGGCCGGCCCGAAGGCGAAGAGGGCGAGGTCCAGGTCGCCGGGGATGCCGACCTGGAACGCGAGGCCGTCGAGCCCGTGGTCGGCGCGGATCTTCGTGAACTCGGCGAAGCTCGTCTCGGCGTCGCGGGCGTGGCGGAGCCTGAGGGCGTCCGCGGTGAGCCGGTGCCCCCGCTTCACGCGGAAGACGGGGGTCTCGCCGTATCCGGACCAGTCGCCGTCGCGGCGGAGCTCGACGTCGGGGTGGTCCCGGAAGCCGTCGATGATGTTCATGACCCAGTTGCGCCGCTCCCCGACCTCGCCGTCCGCCAGCGTCCGCAGGCGCGGTCCGGCGGCCCGCACGGCCGCGGTCATCGCCTGGCGCGCGTCGTCGGCCGGGTAGCTGCCGACGAGGTGGACGGAACGTCCGGACATGGGTCCCCCTCCACGTCCACCTTCCCCCGCGCCCGCGCGTAGGGCAACGCCCTGTTCCGGCCATGAGTGTTTGTGATCGATCCGCGGCTGCGGCGGACGGAACGGCGCACGGTAGCGCAGGACGACCCTTGCCGTATGAGCGATTGTGCTCTAATGTGCCGCGCATCCTGCACAATCGAGCACACGCTTCGGGAGGCGACGATGAGGCAACCGAGCGGTCGCCGGTTCACCGCGCTGGTCACCGGGGTCGCTCTGGCGGCCGGGCTCGCCTCCGGCTGCGGGTCGGGGAGCGGCGCGGCGAAGAAGATCACTTTCTGGCACGGGTACACCGACGCCCAGGCGACCGCGATCGGCAGGCTCGCGGGGGAGTGGAACGCCGCGCATCCGAAGCAGCAGGTGCAGCCCGTCTTCAGCAACAACGACAACACGCTGCAGAAGACCCTCGCCTCGTTCGTGTCCGGCAAGGCCCCGTCGATCGCCTACCAGTACGGCTCGTCGCTCAGCGCGCTCACCGGGCGGCGGCAGACGCAGGACCTGACGTCCCTGGTCAACGGCAGCCCGGACGTGAACTGGAACGACTTCTTCCCGGCGGCCCGGCAGGGGGCCACCGCGTCCGGGAAGATCTACGGGGTTCCGGCGCTGGTCGACAACCTCGGCCTCGTCTACAACAAGAAGCTGTTCGACGCGGCGGGCGTCGGGTACCCGAAGCCGACCTGGACGTGGGACGACTTCAGGAGCGCGGCGAAGAAGCTCACCGGGGACAAGAGGTACGGGTGGGCGTACGTCAGCGACGGCACCGAGGACACCGTGTGGCGCTTCCTCGCGCTGCTGTGGCAGGCGGGCGGTGACCTGCTGGGGGCGGGCGACAAGGAGGCGGCGTTCGACTCGCCGGCCGGGCAGCAGGCGATGCAGCTGCTCGCCGACATGGCCGTGACCGACAAGTCCGTCTACCTGGACGCGGGCGACCAGCAGTATCTCAACCTGTTCAACTCCGGACGGGTCGCCATGATGTGGACGGGCCCCTGGGATCTCGGGCAGATCAACAAGGGCGTCTCGTACGGCGTCCAGTACCTGCCCGGCAAGGTGACGCACGCGAGCGTCTCGGGTCCCGACATCTACATGATCTTCGACAGGAAGGCGAAGGACGCCGCCTGGCCGTTCCTGAAGTGGCTCACGTCCGCGGAGGTCCACCTCCGGTTCGCCGAGCAGACCGGCGACCTGCCGCTGCGCGCGTCCGAGCAGAAGCTCCCGGCCTACAAGTCGTACCTGGCCAAGTACCCGGGCAACAAGGTCTTCATCGACAACCTGAACCAGAACGTCACGAAGGCCCGCCCGAACATCCCCGAGTACCCGCGGATCTCGCAGGTCCTCGGGACGGCCGTGCAGGCGGTCCTCCTCGGCAAGAAGAAGCCGGGGCCCGCGCTGGCGGAGGCGGCCGCCGAGGTCGACCGGATCCTGGCGGGGTCCTGATGGCGGCGACGGTGCTTCCTGCCCGCGCCGCAAAAGGCGGGCGGCCGCGCCGGTCGCGGCGGCTGGGCGAGCACCTCGCCGGATGGGGGTTCGTGTCCCCGGCGGTCCTGCTGATCGGGCTCTTCGGGATGCTGCCGGTGCTCTGGTCGTTCTGGCTGTCGTTCCAGGAGACCGACCTGACGTCGCCGGGCGAGTTCGCGGGCGGCGCGAAGTACGCGGAGCTGGTCCGCGACCCGCTGATGTGGGAGGCTGCGAGGCGGTCCGCGGTCTACACGGTGCTGTTCGTGCCGCTGACGATGGTGCTCGCGCTGCCGATCGCGGTCATGCTCAACCAGCGGATCCGCGGGGTCACGCTGTACCGGATGGCGGTGTTCGTGCCGCTCGTGACCTCGACGGTCGCGACCGGGATCATCTTCAACTGGCTGCTCAACCCGCAGTTCGGCCCGGTCAACGCGGCGCTCGCGAAGGCGGGCCTGCCACAGCAGGGCTTCTTCCAGAGCCCCGGGCAGGCGCTGTTCGCGCTCGTCGCCATGACGGTGTGGGGATGGCTCGGGTTCGCGGTCATCATCTACCTCGCCGCGCTCCAGGCCGTCCCGGCCGACCTGATGGAGGCCGCGGCGCTGGACGGCTGCGGGCGGCTGCGCGCGTTCCGGCACGTCGAGCTGCCGCTGCTGGCGCCCGCGTCCGGGTTCCTCCTCGTCTGGCTGACGATCAACTCGCTCCAGCTCTTCGACGAGGTGTACGTGACGACCAAGGGCGGGCCGCTGCGCGCGACCACGGTCGTCGTCTACCACCTGTACAACAAGGCGTTCGTGGACTTCGACGGCGGCTACGCGGCCGCGGTCGGCTGCGTGCTGTTCCTGGTCATCCTCGCGGTGACGCTGGTGCAGCTCGCGCTCACGCGCCGCGCGTCCTCCTACGAGGTCCGATGAGCATCACGATGACCGGCCGCGCCGCGAAGGGCCCTGCCACGCGCGGGCCCGCCGCGGACGGGACGGCCCCGCGCCGCCGCTCCCGGCGGCCGAGCCCGCTCCATCTCGTCCTGCTGCCGCTGTCGCTGGTGATGGTCGCGCCGCTGCTGTGGATGGTGCTGCTGTCGGTCTCCACGAAGGAGGAGACGCGGCGGTTCCCGCCCGGCCTGCCGCACGGGATCGAGTGGCGGAACTACACCGGCGCCCTGGCGGACGCGCCGCTCGCGCACTGGCTCGGCAACAGCGCGATCGTGTCGGTGAGCTGCGTGGCGGGCAACCTGGTGTTCTGCTCGCTGGCCGGCTACGCCTTCGCCCGCATCCGGTTCCTCGGGAGCCGTGCGCTGTTCGTCGCGGTGCTGGCCACGCTGATGGTGCCGTTCCAGATCGTCATGCTGCCGACGCTGATCATGGTGCGGGCGGCCGGGCTCACCGACACGCTCGGCGCGCTGATCGTCCCCAACCTGGCGACCGCGTTCGGCGTGTTCCTGCTGCGGCAGTTCTTCACGACGGTGCCGAGGGAGCTGGAGGAGGCCGCGCGGATCGACGGCGCGAGCCGGCTGCGGATCCTCGTCCAGGTGATGCTGCCGCTGATGCGCCCCACCCTGGCGACGCTGGCGGTGCTGACCTTCCTCCAGACGTGGAACGACTTCCTCTGGCCGCTGATCGCGGTGCAGAACCCCGACCACATGACCGTCCAGCTCGGGTTGCAGACGTTCCAGGGCGCGCACAACACCGACTGGCCGAAGCTCATGGCCGGGACGGTGATCAGCCAGCTCCCGGTCTTCGCGATGTTCTTCGTGGCGCAGCGCTTCTTCGTCCGGTCGGTGGCGACCGCAGGCCTCAAGTAGCCCGCCGGGGCCGGGGCCGGGCCCGGGGGCTCAGGCCACGGTCACCTTGACGCCGGCCGCCTGGATCCGGTCGAGCTCGGCCCGGTCGGCGCCGGCGTCGGTGATCAGCGTGTCGATCTCGCCGATCGGGGCGATCCGGGAGAACGCGCGCCGGCCGATCTTCGAGCCGTCGGCGAGCACCACGACCCGGCGGGTGGCGCGCATCAGCGCGTGGTCGGTGCGCGCCTCGATCTCGTCGTGGGTGCTGATCCCGGCCTCGGCCTCGATGCCGTCGACGCCGAGGAACACGAGGTCGAGGCTGATGTCGGCGAGCGTCCGGTCGGCGATCGGCCCGACCAGCTCGTAGGACTGGGGGCGGACGCCGCCGCCGGTGACGACCAGGTCGATGGCGGGGCGCACGGACAGGTCGGCGGCGATGTTGAGCGCGTTCGTCACGACCTTCAGCGGACGGCCGGTGGACAGCAGCCGGGCCAGCTCGGTGATCGTCGTGCCGCCGTTGAAGCCGACGGAGTGGACCGCGGCGTCCACGAGCCGCACCGCGGCCTGCGCGATGCGGCGCTTCTCCTCCTGGCGGCGGCCGCCGCGGTACCGCATCGGCAGCTCGTAGATCACCTCGGCCGCGACGGCGCCGCCGTGGGTGCGCTTGAGGAGCTGCTGCTCCTCCAGGACCTGGAGGTCGCGGCGGATCGAGGCGGGCGAGGCCTGGAGCTCGGCGGACAGCTCGACCACGCTCACCGAGCCGTGCTCGGCGAGCCGGTCGAGGATGAGGGGGAGGCGGGCCTGCTGACGCATCCGATCATTCTAGAGTACGAGCGGTGCGCGAAAGTACGCGATTGCCGCCCAATCGTTCACCGCATCTGCGCGAGTGCCTCGGCGAGGGTCGGCTGCGCGGCGGTCCCTCCGGCGGCCCGGGTCGACAGCGCGCCGCACACCGCCCCGAGCTTGAGCGCATGGACGAGGTCCCCGCGGTCGAGCCAGCCCGCGAGGAAACCGGCGTCGAAGCCGTCCCCGGCCCCGACCGTGTCCACGGGATCGGCCTCCAGCGCGTCGGCGTGCACGGTCTCCCCGTCCGCCAGCGCGACGGCGCCGTCCCGCCCGCGCTTGACGACCGGGACGCAGCCGTCCGCCGCCAGCGCGTCCAGCGCGCCGGAGAGGGTGTCCCGGCCGCTCAGCGCGAGCGCCTCCGCCTCGTTGGGCAGCAGGAACGTGCAGGCGGCGGCGAGGCCGGGCGCCAGATCCCAGCGTCCGGACGGATCGTCGTTGGTGTCGAGCGAGGTCGTCGCGCCGGACGCGCGGCGGTCCCGCAGCAGGCCCGGCAGCGCCCGCGCGAGCCTCGGCTGGAGGAAGTAGGACGCCGCGTGCACGTGCCGGGCGGGGACGTCGGCGGCGCCGGGGACGTGCTCGGGGCCGGTCTCGGCGAGGCAGCCCGGCGCGGTCAGGATCGCCCGGTCGCCGCCGGGCCGGTTGAGGCACACGGTCAGCGCGGTCGGGGACGTCGCGTGCCGCGCGACGCGGGAGACGTCCACGCCCGCCGAGCGCAGCGCGTCCAGGACGAAGTCGCCCGCGGCGTCCCGCCCGACCAGCCCGGCGAAGGCGGTGGCCAGCCCGAGCCGGGCCGCGCCGTGCGCCGCGATCGCCGCGGACCCGCCGAGCGCGAGCGCGCCGCCCGCGACGAGCGTCTCGGCCTGCCCGAAGGGCGGGGCGTCGGGCGCGCCGTGCACGAGCACGTCCGGGTTGGCGTCGCCGATGACCAGCAGGTCGAGCATCACGCCCCCCGCAGCGCGGCGGGCAGCGCGTCGCCGTGCGCCTCGGTCAGCGCGTCGCACAGCTCGAAGATCCGGCCGACGGGCAGCGCCGCAGCGGTCGCCGGGTCGCACAGCGCGGCGTGCCGGACGTGCGCCGGGTCGCCGTGCACGGCCGCGGCGACCGTCAGCTCCACCACGTTGAGGAAGCTCCGGTTCAGCGCCGCGAGCTGCGGCGGCAGCGCGCCGACGTGGTGCGGGTGCACGCCCGTCCGGTCCAGCGTCGCGGGGACCTCGACGGCCGCGCCCGCGGGCAGGTTGGTGATCAGGCCGGTGTTGGCGGTGGTGACCTGGATCGTGCGGCGCTCGCCGGTCGCCAGGCTGTGGATCACCTGCGGCGCGTACTCGACCGCGGCTCCGTCCCCGTCCTCGTCGCCGTACAGGTCGGGATACTCGCCGCGCCGCACGCAGTCGCGGACCCGCGCGTACTCGTCCAGGTTCCCGGTGCTGATCTTCAGGTAGGCCCCGACGGGGATCCGCAGCCGCTCGATCTCGGCGTCGTGCGGCAGATACCAGGGGACGTATTCGGAGGAGTGCTCGCTCGTCTCGGTCGGGTAGCGGCCGAGGCGCCGGTACATGTCCACGCGGACGCGCCGCTCCAGCTCCGGGTCGGCCGCGATTGCCTCGTCCAGCGCGGGGTAGAGATCGCGGCCCCGATGCGTCCAGGACAGCACCCACGCCTGGTGGTTGACGCCCGCCGAGTGGAAGTCGACCTCCTCGAACGGGACGCCGACCAGCTCGGACAGGTCGCGGACCGTCCAGTACACCGAATGGCAGAGGCCGGCCGCCTTCACGTCGGGCGCGACCGCCGCGAGGTACTGGAGGTTCATCGCCATCGGGTTGGTGTAGTTGAGCAGCCACGCGTCCGGGCAGACGGCCCGGATGTCGGCGGCCAGGCCGTCCAGCAGCGGGAACGTGCGCAGCGCCCGGAAGATCCCGCCGATGCCGAGCGTGTCGCTGATCGTCTGCCGGACGCCGAACCGGGCGGCGACCTCGAAGTCCTTCACCGTCGCGGCGTGCCCGCCGACCGCGACCATGTTCACGACGACGTCGGCGCCCTCCAGCGCACGGCGCCGGTCCAGGGACGCGGTGACGACGGGCGACGCGCCGTGCTTCCCGGCGGCCAGCCGCGCCAGCCCCTCCGCCGCCTCCAGCCGCTCGGGATCGATGTCGTGCAGCGCGAGCCGGACGCCGCCGAGCTCCGGATACGCCAGGATGTCGCGCAGGAGCTGGGCCGTGAACTCGACGGAGCCGGCGCCGACGAACGCGATGTTCAGCATGAGGAGTGTCCAATGCTCTCGGACGGGCTGTCTTCGGACGACCGCAGGGCGACGACCTCCAGCAGGCGCGCCGCCGCGTCGCGCATGGCGTCCCGCGCGGGCGCGAGATAGCGGCGCGGATCGGGCCGCTCGTCCAGGTGCTCCCGCACCGCCCCGGTGAACGCGATATTGAGCGCCGTCCCGATGTTGATCTTCGTCATGCCGTGCCGGACCGCGCGGCGCAGCTCCTCGTCCCCGACCCCCGACGACCCGTGCAGGACGAGCGGCACCCCGGCGGCGTCGCGGAGCCGCGCGATCAGGTCGTGGTCGAGGACGGCGGTCCGGGACGTCATGGCGTGCGCGCTGCCGACCGCGACCGCGAGGGCGTCCACGCCGGTCGCGGCGACGAACGCGGCGGCCTCGCCGGGATCGGTCCGCACGCCCGGCGCGTGCGCGCCGTCCTTGCCGCCGACCTCGCCGAGCTCGGCCTCCAGCCAGAGGCCCCGCTCGTGGGCCCACGCGGCGGCGGCGGCCGTCCGGGCGACGTTCTCGGCGTACGCGTGCTCCGACCCGTCGTACATCACCGACCCGAACCCGTGGTCGGCGGCCTGGCGCAGCAGGTCCTCGTCGGTCACGTGGTCGAGGTGCAGCGCGACCCGCGCGGACGACCCCGCCGCGACCGCCGCCGTCCCGGCCGCGATCGGGCCGAGCCGCCCGCCGTGGAACCGCACCGCGTTCTGGCTGATCTGGCAGATGACCGGCAGGCCCGTCGCCTCGGCCGCCGCGGCGACCGCCTCCGCGTGCTCCAGCGTGATCACGTTGAACGCGGCGATGCCGGTGCCGGGCCGGACGAGCTCGGCCGTCCTCACGAGGGGCACGGCGCTCTCCTCACTCTCGGGGACATGCGGTGCCGCCGGAGCACCTCGGGGTCGAACTCACCGGCGGCGGGCGCGGCGACGGCGGCGGCCGCGAGGGCGGCGGCCTCGCCGAGCGCGCGGGGCCAGGG
>NZ_CAACUY010000144.1 GCF_900659615.1 Actinomadura fibrosa
CTCGCCCGCTGGCAGGACTTCGCCGGCACCGGCGACCTGCTGCGCTCGCTGCACGTCGCGCGGTCCCGCCGCGGCCGCGCCGCGAACCGGCGGCCCCGCCGCCGGTCACCGCGAGGTCGCGGAGCAGGCCGACCGTCGACTCCAGCCGGACGCGGGCCCCGGCGGCGACCGTCCGGTCATAGGACGCGGCCGCGCGCGTCCACAGCTCGGACGCCGCCTCCTCCGGGCCGGGGGCGATGTCGAGGCGGGGGTCCTGCGCGAGGATGTCCGCCTCCAGGCGGCGCAGCTCGGGGCCGGGGTCCACGCCGAGCTGCTCGACGAGGATCGCGCGGGCCCGGCGCAGCACGGCGAGGGCGTCGCCCTGCCGGCCCGTCCGGTAGAGGGCGAGGGCCAGCAGGCGCCAGGCCGCCTCGCGCCACGGGTGCTCGCTCGCGTGCGCGTCCAGGTCGGGGACCGCCTCGGCGGCGAGGCCGAGCGCCAGCCGGGCCTCGGCGCGGCGCTCGACCGCGTGCAGCCGCAGCTCGACCAGGCGGGCCCGCTCGGCGCGGGTCCAGTGCTCGCCGGCGAACCCGGCGTAGGCGGGTCCGCGCCACAGGCCGAGCGCGTCCTCCAGCCGGGCCAGCGCCCGGCGGGGCGGCTCCTCGGCGGCGGCGGCGACCGCCCGCTCGAATCGCCAGGCGTCCACGTCGTCCGGTTCCGCCCGGAGCGCGTAGCCCGGCCCCTCGGTGACCAGCAGCCGGGGCGGGGTGCGCGGCGGGCGGTCCGGTTCCAGCGCCCGGCGCAGCGCCGCCACGAAGGTGCGCACCGCGCCGACCGCGCCCGCGGGCGGATCGTCCCAGAGGTCGTCCACCAGGAGGGACACCGGGACGACGCGGCGGCGCGCCACGATCAGCCGGGCCAGCACGGCGCGGTGCCGCGGCCCCTTCAGCGCGATCTCGCCCCCGGCGGCGTCCCAGGCCGCCACCGGCCCCAGCACCCCGAACCCGACCGGCACGCGCCACCTCCCTCCCCGGCCACGGTATAGCGCGCTGATCGGATGCTCATCCGCGCCCGCCAGGCTGGAGGCACCTGCTCAACCGGCGAAAGGAACGAGATCATGGCTCCCGTCATCCCGGGGTTCGAGTACCGGCGCGTGCCCGTCGCGGACGGCGTGTCGCTGAACGCGGCCGTCGGCGGCTCCGGCAGCCCGATCGTGCTGCTGCACGGGTTCCCGCAGACGCACCTGATGTGGCGGCACGTCGCCGCCGACCTGGCCGCCGACCACACGGTGATCTGCCCCGACCTGCGCGGCTACGGCGCGAGCGACAAGCCCGCCGAGGACGGCGCGAACTACGGCAAGCGGACGATGGCCGCGGACATCGTCGCGCTGGCCCGCGCGCTCGGGCACGAGCGGTTCGCGCTGGCCGGGCACGACCGCGGCGCGCTCGTCGCCTTCCGTGCCGGGCTCGACCACCCTGACACGATCACCCATCTGGCCTGCCTGGACGTGCTGCCCACGCTGGAGATGTGGGACGCGATGCACGGCGTCACCGCCGCGGTCGGCTTCCACCTCTACCTGATGGCCCAGCCGCCCGGCCTGCCCGAACGGATGATCGCCGCCGAGGCCGACGCGTTCTTCGGGCACTTCCTGGACGTGTGGGCGGGCGACCCGGCGGCGATCCCGGCCGAGATCCGCGCCGCGTACCTCGCCGCGTGCCGCGACGCCGTCCCGTCGATCGTCGCCGACTACCGCGCGTCCGCCGGCGTGGACGTGGCCGACGACCAGATGGACCTGGACACGGGCAACCGGCTGCGGATGCCGGTCTCGGTGCTCCAGCAGGACTGGGGCGCCGCGCTCGGCTACGACGCCCGCGCGCTCTGGGAGGCCTGGGCGACCGACCTGGTCCACACGACCGTGGACTACGGCCACTTCATGGCGGAGGAGGCTCCGGCCGACGTCGCCAAGGCGCTGCGTGAGCTGCTCACGCGCTGAGCGGGACGCCGCGGAAGCCCGGTTCACGGGGCCGCACGGCAATGGTCAACTTTCCCCCGTCCTCGATATCACCGCAGGTCACCCTGGGTAGGCGGTCCTCAGGGCGGTCGAGTTCGGGGGGCGGGCGGCCATGCACATCCGGTCTCCCGTCAAGCCCATGCTCGCCGAGTCCGTCGACCACATCCCGGAGCCGCGCGCGTGCCCGGGCGGCTGCCGCTACGAGCCGAAGTTCGACGGGTTCCGCGCGGTCGCGCTCGTGGACGGGAACGGCGGCGTCCACCTGTCCTCGCGCCGCCGGACCCGGTTCAACGAGGCGTTCCCGGAGATCGTCGCCGCCGTCTTCGCACAGCTCCCGCCCGGCACCGTCGTGGACGGCGAGATCGTCCGGTGGGGCGCGGACGGGCGGCTCGACTTCGGCGCGCTCCAGCGCCGCCACGTCGCCGGGCGCCGCCGCCTGGAGCTCGCGCGCACGGAGCCCTGCCACTACGTCGTGTTCGACGTCCTGGAAGCGGACGGCGCGGACCTGCGGCCGCGCCCGCTGCGCGAGCGCCGCGCCGTCCTGGAGGGGCTGCTCGGGGACGCGGGCCCGTCCGCCCGCGTCGTGGCCTCCCCGCAGACGGCGGACGTCGAGGAGGCGCGGATCTGGTTCGACGCGCTGGCCCGGCAGGGCATCGAGGGCCTCGTCGTGAAGAGTCCCGACGCCCCCTACCTGGAGGGGCGGCGCGGCTGGTGGAAGGTGAAGCGGCGGACGACGGCCGAGGGCATCGTGGGCGGCGTCACCGGGACACGGCAGGCCCCCGAGACGCTGATCCTCGGCCGGTTCGACGCCGCCGGGCGGCTGCGGGTCGTCGCGCGGACCACGCCCCTGCCGCCGCCCGCGCGGGCGCGGCTCGGCGAGGTCCTGCACCCGGCCGGGCCCGGCCATCCGTGGCCGGCGGAGCTGCCCGCCGGGTTCGCGGGCGGCCTGTACGGCTCGCACCCGCCCATCCGGTACGTCCGCACCGAGCCCGACACCGTCGTCGAGGTCAGCGTGGACGCCGCCCTGGAGAACGGCCGCTGGCGCCACGCCGCCCGCTACGTCCGCCTCCGCTCGGAGCTGGGCGCGGCCGACTGCCCCGCCTTCGGCGCGCCGCCCTGAGGCTCAGTCGGCCAGCCAGCCGAGGATCCGGCGGTTGACCTCGTCCGGGCGGTCGAGCTGGAGGAAGTGGCCGGCGCCGGGGACCAGGGCGGCCTCCGAGCCGGGCGGGAGGGCCGCGACGATGGCGTCCACGTCCTGGCCGGGCGCGACGACGTCCGCGCCCAGGCAGCCGTCCTCGGCGCCGTGCAGGTAGAGGACGGGACGCTCGCCCCGCACCTCGGTGGCCCGCTGCTCGGCGGCGTAGCGCTCGATGTGCCGGGACTGGTCGAACATGGCGCGGTAGTAGCCGAGCGCCGCCGCCACGTTGGCCGGGGTGGCGAGGCAGGACATGACGTGGTCGACGTCCTCCGTGTGGTCGACGGCGCCGCCGGACGAGTCCGCGGCGGGGGACCAGTCCCGCCACAGCCCCTCCACGAACGTGCGGCCGAACGCCATCTCGGCCACCGGGGTCTGGAACAGGAAGATGTAGAACGAGCGCTTGAGCTGCTCGTAGTCGAGGAAGGCGGCGGTCATCACCGGCAGGGGCGGGACGGCCATCGCGACGGCCTTGCGCCAGCGGTCCGGGGCGGACGCCGCGGCGCCGTAGGTCGCGAACGCGCCCCAGTCGTGGCCGATGATCACCGCGTCGGGCCCGGCGCCGAACGCTGCGTGCAGGGCGACGGCGTCCGCGGCGATCGCGCCGCCCTGGTAGGCGCCGTCCTCGGGGACCGACGTCGGCGCGTAGCCGCGCATGAACGGGGCCACGGCGCGGTATCCGGCGGCGGCCAGCTCGGGCAGCAGGTGCCGCCAGGTGTGCGCCGAATCGGGGAAGCCGTGCAGGCAGAGGGCGAGCGGGCCGTCCGCGGGGCCCGCCGCCAGGTAGCCGAACTCCAGCCCGTTCGCCTTGACCGATCCGGTGGTGATGTCGCCCATGGGGGGATTCGCCTCCTCGACTCGCGGGCGACGCTATACCGGCGGCCCGGGCGGGCCCGCCGCCGAGGGAGTGCAGCATCACAGTTCCACTTCGGATATCGGTGTCTTCCCTCGTATTTACACCGGAATCCGTAGTCACTTAGCATCGACACAACCGGATCGCTCGCATTCGGCGCGGGTGCCAGGTCGTGGTGAGGAAGTGTGATGACGGAGCCGGACGGAACCCAGCGGCACGGCGACCCGCTCCAGCGGGCGGCCCGCGACCACCTGTGGATGCACTTCGCGCGGCACGCGCCGTCGCAGGGCGGCGACGAGATCCCGATGATCGTCCGCGGCGAGGGCGCGTACGTGTACGACGCGCGGGGGCGGCGGTACCTGGACGGGCTGTCCGGCCTGTTCACCGTCCAGGCCGGGCACGGCCGCGAGGAGCTGGCGCAGGCCGCCGCGAAGCAGGCCGCCGAGCTGGCGTTCTTCCCGCTGTGGTCGTACGCGCACCCGAAGGCCGTGGAGCTGGCCGAGCGGCTCGCCGGCCTCGCCCCGGACGGTCTCGACCGGGTCTTCTTCACCGCGGGCGGCGGCGACGCCGTCGAGAGCGCCTGGAAGCTCGCCAAGCACTACTTCAAGCTGACCGGCAGGCCGACCAAGCACAAGGTGATCAGCCGGGCGGTGGCCTACCACGGCACCCCGCACGGCGCGCTGTCGATCACCGGGCTGCCGGAGCTGAAGGCCCCGTACGAGCCGCTGGTGCCGAGCGGGTTCCGCGTCCCGAACACCAACATCTACCGGGCCGCAGAGCACCGCGACGACCCCGAGGCGTTCGGCCGCTGGGCCGCCGACCGGATCGAGGAGGCCATCGAGTTCGAGGGGCCGGACACCGTCGCCGCCGTCTACCTGGAGCCCGTGCAGAACGCCGGCGGCTGCTTCCCGCCGCCGCCCGGCTACTTCCAGCGCGTCCGCGAGATCTGCGACCGGCACGACGTGCTGCTGGTCTCCGACGAGGTCATCTGCGCGTTCGGCCGGCTGGGCACGATGTTCGGCGCGCAGAAGTTCGGCTACACGCCGGACATCATCACGTTCGCCAAGGGCGTGACGTCGGGCTACTCGCCGCTCGGCGGCATGCTCGTCGCGGACCGGCTGTTCGAGCCGTTCCGGCACGGGACGGCGATGTTCGCGCACGGCTACACCTTCGGCGGGCACCCCGTGTCGGCGGCCGTGGCGCTCGCCAACCTCGACCTGTTCGAGCGGGAGGACCTGACCGGCCACGTCCTGCGCAACGAGGCCGCGTTCCGCGCCACGCTGGAGGGCCTGCGCGACCTGCCGATCGTCGGGGACGTCCGCGGCGACGGGTACTTCTACGGCATCGAGCTGGTGAAGGACCAGCACACCCGCGAGACGTTCGACGGCGAGGAGGCGGAGCGGCTGCTGCGCGGCTTCCTGGACAAGGCGCTGTACGAGGCGGGCCTGTACTGCCGGGCCGACGACCGCGGCGACCCGGTCGTGCAGCTCGCGCCACCGCTGATCTGCGACCAGTCCCATTTCGATGAGATCGCGGAGATCCTCCGGTCCGTCCTGTCCGAGGCGTGGGCGCGCATCTGAACCTGATGGGAGGCTGTGGCCGGCCCGTGCCGTGACCGGGACGTGCTGTGACGCGCGTCACCCGGCGGTTCCCCGTGCGCTTCCGGTTTTACTTTGAGAGGGTGCCTGTAAACCGAATCGCGTTCGGACATGAGGTGACGGCACGTGCTCAAGGTCGAGGACATCAACCTGACGGACTGGGGATTCTGGCGGCGCCCGCACGACTACCGGCACGAGGCCTTCAAGGCCCTGCGCCGGCACGGCGAGCTCGTCAGGTACGAGGAGCCCGAGGTCGTCATCGTCCCGCAGGGGCCCGGCTACTACGCGCTGACCCGGCACGCCGACGTCGTGGAGGCGTCGCGGCGCCCGCAGGACTTCTGCTCGGGCCGCGGCGCCATCAGCATCCCGGACATGCCGGGCGACATGCACGAGTACTTCGGTTCGATGATCAGCATGGACGACCCACGGCACGCCAAGATCCGCCGGATCGTGTCGCGGGCGTTCTCGCCCCGCATGATCCAGCGGTTCGAGGACCGGGTGGAGGCGGTCGCCGCGGAGATCGTCGAGCACGTCGCGGCGGGCGGCGGGACGGGCGACTTCGTCCAGGACGTCGCCGCCCGGCTGCCCCTGAAGATCATCTGCGACATGATGGGCATCGCCGAGGACCGCTACCCCGACGTCCTCGACGCCACCAACGTCATCCTCGCGGGCAACGACGCCGAGTTCCTCCCGGCCGGCGCCCCCGAGGAGGTCGCGCTGGCGCTGCTGAACGCGGGCGAGAAGCTCAGGGGCCTCGTCGAGGAGCTCGGCCGGCGGCGCCGCGCCGCGCCGACCGACGACCTGACCTCGGCGCTCGTCAACGCCAACATCGACGGCGAGTCGCTCACCGACCAGGAGCTCGGCTCGTTCTTCATCCTGCTGGTGGTCGCCGGGAACGAGACGACGCGCAACGCCATCGCGCACGGCCTCGACCTGTTCACCCGCCACCCCGACCAGCGCGCCCTGCTCACCGAGGACTTCGACGGCCGCATCGCCGGGGCGGTCGAGGAGATCGTCCGGTACGTGTCGCCCGTCATCTGGATGCGGCGCACCGCGACCCGCGACACCACGCTCAACGAGCACGAGATCAAGGAGGGCGACAAGCTCGTCCTCTACTACTGGTCGGCCAACCGGGACGAGTCGGTCTTCACCGACCCCGAGCGGTTCGACATCCTCCGCGACCCCAACCCGCACGTCGGGTTCGGCGGCCCGGGCCCGCACTTCTGTCTCGGAGCGCACCTGGCCCGGCGCGAGATCACCGTGATGTTCCGCGAGCTGCTGCGCCGCCTCCCCGGCATCCGCGCCGGGGAGCCGGACCGGCTGGAGTCCAACTTCATCAACGGCATCAAGCGCCTGCCCTACACCTTCTGACGGCGCCGGCGGGCCGCACGGCAAAGCGCGGGTGAACGTTGCGCGACGGGCCGACGTGATCGGGGGGAAGGCGCGCGCGGCGCGTCTAGCGTGAGCGGAGGACACCGACGCCGCCTCACGCCCCGGGGAGTTCCCGTGCCCGAGACCGACCCGACGCCCGCCGCGCCGCCTCCCGCGCCGGTGCCCGCCGACGAGGCCGGGCTGCGGGCGCGGGGCGACCGGCTCGCCGCCGACAACGCGGCCGTCCGGCTGCGGCTCGCCGAACTGGAGCGCGAGCGCGCCGACCGCGACGGCCAGATCGCGCGGCTGGTCACCGCGCTGAACGAGGCGGGCCGCCGCATCGGCGACCTCGACCGCGACCGCGCGGCCGAGGCGCACCGGGCCGAGGTGGCGGAGTGGCGGCTGGAGGCCCTGCGGCTGCGGCGCTGGTCGCGGCTCGGCCCGGCGCTCGGCGCGTTCCGCCGCCGCCCGCTCGCGCCCTCCTCGTTCCGCCGCGTCCGGGACGCCCTCCGCGCCCGCCCCCTCCCGCCGGAGCCCCCCGAGGAACCGGCCAGGACGCGCCGCCCGGACGACGTCCGCGTCGTCGACACCGAGCCGATGGACGCGCCGGTGCCGCTCCCGCCGGACGGCCCGGTCACCCGGCCCGACATCGTCGCCGCGGTCGTGGCGGGACCCGTCCTCACCGCGGCGCTTCGGTACGAGTGGACGCAGGTGGACGGCCTCGAACCGGACGGCTGGCGGGAGGCGCTGGAGGAGCGGCGCCCCGATCTGCTGCTGGTCGAGTCCGGGCCGGCGCCCCTGCCCGTCGCGGAGATCGCGGCCTGGTGCGAGGAGAACGGCGTCCCGTCCGCGTACTGGGACACCGGTGCGGGCATCGGCGAGGCCGCGTCCCGCTTCACCCACGTCTTCACCGTGGACGCGGCGGCCGTGCCGGAGCACCGGCAGAGCCTCGGCCACGACCGCGTCGGCCACCTCCCGTTCGCGGCGCAGCCGCGCCTGCACAACCCGGTCCGCGTCCAGGACCAGGGCCGCTACCCGCTGCTGTACGAGGGGGAGTACGACGCGGCGGCGGAGCCGCTGATCGGCCCCGCGCCGCGGCTCGGCGCGCACTTCGCCGCGACTGGGTTCCCGCGCCTCTACCGGCAGCGCGTCATCCCGCCGCGCCCGTACGAGCAGGCCGTCGCGGTGCGCAAGCGCTACCAGGTCATGATCGCCCCCGACTCCCGGGTGGCGTTCGAGGCGGCGGCGTCCGGCGTGCCCGTCGTCCACCACCGCGCGGACGCCGATCCCTCCTTCGGCCCCGCCGTGGAGGACGGCAAGAACGCATCCCGCGTCCTACGCGGGCTCCTCAACGCGAAGGAGTTGCGCGACCGGCAGGCGCACCTCGCCTTGCGCGCGGTCCACGCGGGCCACACCTACCGGCACCGGGTGGACACGGTGCTGGAACGGCTCGGCGCCGGTCCCGCGCGCGCTCCGCAGGCCGGCCGTCCGGCCGTGTCGCTGCTGCTGTCCACCTGCCGGGCCGAGCAGCTCGGGCCCGCGATCGAGATGGCGGCACGGCAGGAGTGGCGGCCCCTCCAGCTCGTCGTGGTCCTCCACGGGCTCGACCTCGACCCCGTGGACGTGCAGAAGCTCGCCATGGACGCGGGCATCGACGACGTCGCCGTCCTCGCCGCCGACCCGTCGGTCCCGCTCGGCGGCTGCCTGAACCGCGCGATCGACGCCGCCGACGGCGACTACATCGGCAAGATCGACGACGACGAGATCTACGGGCCGCACTACCTGACCGACCTGCTGCCCGCGTTCTCCTACACCGAGGCGAGCGTCGTCGGGAAACTGGCCCACTACGCCCACCTCGGCTCCATCGACGCGACGCTGCTGCGCTATCCCGAGCACGAGCACCGCTACGTGGACGTCCTGCGCGGCGGGGCCCTGCTCGCCGAGGGCGACCTAATGCGCTCCTACCGGTTCGCGGACGTGGGGCGGGGCGAGGACACCGACCTGTTCCGGCGGCTCAAGTTCGACGGGGTGAAGGTGTACGCGGCCGACCGCTTCAACTTCATCACCATCCGGCACGCGGACGCGGCGCGCCACACCTGGCGGCCCAGCGACCTGGAGCTCATCGCCGACAGCCAGGTCGCCTTTTACGGCCTCGCCCAGGAGCACATCCTCTTCTGACGGGGTCACCACGGCTCGGGCCCGGCCTCGCTGAGGAACACGCCGGTCGGTCCGTCCGCGCCGATCGAGGCCGCCCGCGCGAGGACCGCCGCGCCCTGCGCCGGAGTGAGGTGCCCGGTGTGCCCGTTCATATCCGTCGCGCAGAACCCCGGCGTCACCGCGTTCACCTTGATCGGGCCGTCCGCCAGCTCCTTGGCGTAGGCGACGGTGAGCCCGTTCAGCGCCGTCTTCGAGACGTTGTAGGGCAGATGGTTCACCCGGTAGAACGGCTCGGACGGGTCGCCGATCCGCCGCGGGGACCCGAGCTCGCTGGAGACGTTGACGATCCGCCCCGCGGGGGAGCGGCGCAGCAGCGGCAGCATCGCGTTGGTGACGGTGACGACGCCGAACACGTTGGTCTCGAACGCCTCCCGGAGGAGGCCGGCCGGTGTCCGGCTCGGCTGGAGCGCGTCCAGCTCCGACGCGTCGGTGGCCGTCGTCGCGGCGTTGTTGATCAGGACGTCCAGGCGGCCGTGCTCGGCCTCGATCAGCTTGGCCGCCGCCTCGACGGTGGCGGGGTCGGTCACGTCGAGATGGACGAAACGGGCGTCGATGCCCTCCCCGGCCAGGGTCGCGGCCGCCGCGCGGCCGAGGCCGGGATTCCGGGCGCCGAGCAGGACGACCGTGCCGCCGGAGGCGCCGAGCAGGCGCGCGGCCTCGAAGCCGATTCCCTTGTTGGCGCCGGTGATGAGTGCGATCCGTGTGGTCATGGCCCCAGGCTGGTGCCGGGCGGATCCGCTGAGGAGAGACCGCCCGAGGCTGGGATCCGCGATACCACCCTGCGCCCGCCGCCCCTCCGTCCCATCGGACATCCTGGACGCATGGACAGGCAGCAGACGGCTTCGTTCCTGCGTTCGCGGCGCATGCGGATCCAGCCGGCGGACGTCGGCCTCCAGGCGGGGACCCGGCGCCGCACACCCGGACTGCGCAGGGAGGAGGTCGCCCGGCTGGCCGGGATGTCGGTGGACTACTACATCCGACTGGAGCAGGGGCGCGGGCCCCGCCCGTCCAGGCAGATCCTCGGCGCCCTGGCGCGGGCGCTGAGGCTCACCGACGACGAGACCGCGCACCTCTACAACCTTGCCGGAGAGCCGCCCGGGCCCCCGCCCGGACCGCCGCAGGAGGTGCCCGCGGCGGTCCTCCACCTGCTGGAGCGGCTCGACGACACCCCGGCCCTCGTCCTGGACGCCAAGTACGACGTCCTCGCCTGGAACGACATGGCCGCCGCCCTGATCACCGACTTCTCCGCGCACCCGCCGCACGACCGCAACCAGCTCCGGTGGCTCTTCCTCGGCCCGGAGGAGCACCGCGTCCAGGAGGACCAGGAACACGACCTGTTCGCCCAGCAGAGCGTGGCGGACCTGCGGGCCGCGCTCGGGCGCTACCCGAGGGACCCGGGCCTCACCTCGCTCATCGCCGAGCTGGACGCGGGAAGCCCGCTGTTCCGCCGCCTGTGGGCCCGCCACCAGGTCGGGACGCGCCACGCCGCGGTCAAGCGGATGCACCACTCGCTCGTGGGCGAGATCGAGCTGCACTGCGACGTCCTCGCCGTCCCCGAGCGCGACCAGAAGGTCGTCCTGTTCACGGCGGCGCCGGGCACGGCCGCCCACGAGGCCCTGAAGCTGCTGCGCGTCGTCGGCACCCAGGACCTCCGCACGGGCTGAGGACGGCGGGCGCGGCGGAGCGGGTCAGCGGAGTTCGCGCTTGAGGATCTTGCCGGTGGCGGTCATGGGCAGCTCGTCCCGGAACTCGACGATCCGCGGGTACTTGTAGTTCGCGAACTGCTCCTTGCCCCAGGCGACCAGCTCGTCCTCGGTGATCGTGGCGTCCGGCGTCCGGATCACGTACGCCTTGACCTCCTCGCCGTGGCTGTTGTGCGGGACGCCCACGACTGCGGCCAGCGACACCTGCGGGTGGGTCATCAGGACCTCCTCCAGCTCCCGCGGGTACACGTTGTAGCCGCCGCGGATGATCATGTCCTTGGAGCGGTCGATGATGTAGTAGTAGCCGTCCTCGTCGCGGCGGGCCACGTCGCCGGTGCGGAACCAGCCGTCCTTGATCGCCTCCGCGGTCGCCTCGGGCCGGTTGTAGTAGCCCTTCATGACGTTGTGGCCGCGGACGGCGATCTCGCCGGGCCCCTCGCCCTCGATCTCCTTCCAGTCCTCGGAGATCAGCTTCATCTCGACGCCCCAGACCGGCAGGCCGATCGAGCCGGCCTTCGTGGGCCGGTCCGGGCGGTTGAAGGAGGCCACCGGCGACGTCTCGGACAGGCCGTAGCCCTCCAGGATGTCGACGCCGAACTTCTCCTTGACGCCCTTGATGACCTCCATCGGCAGCGCGGCGCCGCCCGAGACCGCCACCCGCAGGTTGTCGCGGATCGTCGCGACGTCCTCGGGCGCGGTGTCGTCGGTCAGCAGCGCCCAGTACATGGTCGGGACGCCCGCGAAGATGTTCACCTTCTCCTTGACCATCAGCTCGACGGCCTGCCGCGCGTCGAACCGCGGCTGCATCACGAGCGTCGCCCGCCGGTAGAAGCCGACGTTCATCACGCACGTCTGCCCGAAGATGTGGAACAGCGGCAGCGTCACGAGCGACGTGTCGTGCAGCGTCCGGTGGAAGAGCGTGTCGTCCACCATCGCGTTCATCAGCAGGTTGCCGTGCCCGAGCTCGGCGCCCTTCGGCTGGCCCGTCGTCCCGCTCGTGTAGATGATCACGGCGGTGTCGGTGGCCTCGGTGTCCGCCGTGTCGAACGCGTCGGACTGGCCCGCGAGCGCCGTCCAGAACAGCTCGGCGCCCTCGATCGGGGACTCGGTGGCCGCCAGGCTCGCCGGCAGCAGGAAGAAGTTCTCGCACCCGTCCGCCTGCGCGAACCCGGCGTGGCCCATCTCGCCGAGCGGCAGCTCCGGCGTCCCCTCGAAGCAGAAGAAGGCCTTCGCGTCCGAGTCGTTCAGGTGGTAGGCGATCTCCCGCGGCTTCAGCAGCACGTTCAGCGGGACGACCACCGCGCCCGCCTTCAGCGCCCCGTAGTAGACCATCGGGAAGTACGGCAGGTTCGGCGTGGACAGCGCCACCTTGTCGCCCGGCCCGATGCCGCGCGACCGCAGCAGGTTCGCGACCTGGTTGGCGACCCCGTCGAGGAAGGAGTACGACAGCCGGATGTCGCCGAACACCACCGCGTCGCGATCGGGCGTCTCGCGGGCGGCGTCCTCCAGCAGCACGGACAGGTTCAGCATGGCACTCCTCGCGCGGGGATGATGACCGGCCGGTTATTACCGGCGAGTCTATTTACCGTTCCGCTCATCCTGGTGCACCGGGTCACACCCGCGCCACGGTCGGGCACACCGGACTTCGTGGACGTATCCCCACGTCGATGACCGGATGCGGCCGACCGCGCGCACCGGGGGCGGAAACGCGGCGGGCGCGGGGGCGCCGTCCCCGTTACGATGTGCCGCTCCGGCGAGAAAGGGCGCACATCTTGATCATCTTCGGCTGGCGGGTCGTCTTCTTCACCCTGACCAGGGGAGTCTTCCACTGCCCCGAGTGCGGCGGCGACCGCGACTACCGGCTGCGCCAGGGCCGCAACTTCTTCACCCTCTTCTTCATCCCGGTCATCCCGCTGATGAAGGCCGGCGGCGAGTTCGTCGAGTGCGACACCTGCCACGGACGCTGGAACACCGGCGTCCTCAACGTGCCGACCACCGCGCAGCTCGCCCGGATGCCCGCGATGCTGCTGCGCATGGCGATCGCCCAGGTGCTGCGCTCGGGCGACTACACCCACGTCGGCGCCCGCGGCCGCGCCGTCACCGTCGTCCGCGAGGCCGGCGAGCCCGGCTACGACGACGCCTCGCTGAACGCCGATCTCGGCCGCCCGTTCGACGAGGTCCGCGCCGAGATGGGCCGCGCGTCGTCCGCCCTCGCCCCCGAGGCCCGGGAGAGCATCCTGCGCGCCGCCGCGGAGATCGCCCTGATCGACGGGCCGCTCAGCGTCTCGGAGGAGGAGACGCTCAGCGCCGTCGGCGCCGACCTCGGCCTCACCCGCGTCCAGGTGACCGGCGTCGTGTCCCTCGCCCGCCAGGCCTCCGGGCACTGACGCCCGCCGGATCTCCGGCGGCCCGGCGCCGGCCGCCGGAGCGGGGGCGCGGAGGCCGCCTCCGGGCGCCTGGGCCGCTCGCGGATAACCCTCCGCGGGAAGGCTTGCGGTTGCGCTACTCTTGCTGTATGCCAGCCAGGCTGCTCCTCGAACGACCACGGTGACGATCAGACGTCAGCGTGGTGGCCCCTCCTGTGCGAGGGGCCGTTCCATGTCGGCGGGCGGCCCACGAACGGAATGCGGAGTTTGGAAGCGTGAGCAGCGACGAGCACTACGACCCACGGGCGGTTCAGGACAAGTGGCAGGCCCGGTGGGCGGAGCTCGAACCGTTCAAGGCCGTCGAGGAGGACGACGGCCGCGAGCGGCGCTACGCGCTGGACATGTTCCCCTACCCCAGCGGTGACCTGCACATGGGGCACGCCGAGGCGTTCGCCATCGGCGACGTCGTCGCCCGCTACTGGTTCCAGCGCGGCTACAACGTCCTGCACCCCATCGGCTGGGACTCCTTCGGCCTGCCCGCCGAGAACGCGGCGATCAAGCGCGACTCGCACCCCGCCGAGTGGACCTACGCCAACATCGAGACGCAGGCCGCCTCGTTCCACCGCTACGCGCCGTCCTTCGACTGGTCGCGGCGCCTGCACACCTCCGACCCCGAGTACTACAAGTGGACGCAGTGGCTGTTCCTGCGCTTCTACGACCGGGGCCTGGCCTACCGCAAGGGCGGCCACGTCAACTGGTGCCCGAAGGACCAGACCGTCCTGGCCAACGAGCAGGTCGTCGGCGGGCACTGCGAGCGCTGCGGCGCGCTAGTCGAGAAGCGCGTGCTGACCCAGTGGTACTTCAAGATCACTGAGTACGCCGACCGGCTGCTGGACGACATGGCGCAGCTGGAGGGCCGGTGGCCCGAGCGCGTCCTGCTGATGCAGCGCAACTGGATCGGCCGCTCCACCGGTGCCGACGTCGACTTCGTCATCGAGGGCCGGGACGAGCCCGTCACCGTCTACACCACCCGCCCCGACACCCTGTACGGCGCCACCTTCATGGTCGTGGCGGCCGACGCCGCGCTGGCCGAGGAGATCTGCGCCCCCGAGCAGCGCGCCGCGTTCGAGGCCTACCGCGAGGAGGTCTCGCGCGAGAGCGAGATCGAGCGGCTGTCCACCGAGCGCGAGAAGACCGGCGTGTTCCTGGGCCGCTACGCGACCAACCCGGTGAACGGCGAGCGGCTGCCGGTCTGGGCGTCCGACTACGTGCTGGCCGAGTACGGGCACGGCGCGATCATGGCCGTGCCCGCGCACGACCAGCGCGACCTGGACTTCGCGCTGAAGTTCGGCCTGCCCGTCCGGGTCGTCGTCGACACCGGCCTGCCCGACCCGGCCGAGACCGGCGTCGCCACCCCCGGCGACGGCGCGATCGTCAACTCGGGCCCCATCGACGGGCTGGGCAAGGCCGAGGGCATCGAGCGGATCATCGAGATCCTGGCCGAGCGCGGCACCGGCCGCGCCTCGGTCAACTTCCGGCTGCGCGACTGGCTGGTCTCCCGGCAGCGGTTCTGGGGCTGCCCGATCCCGATCATCCACTGCGACGCCTGCGGCGAGGTGCCCGTCCCCGACGAGCAGCTGCCCGTCACGCTGCCCGAGGGGCTGCGCGGCGCCGACCTGGCCCCGAAGGGCACGTCCCCGCTGGCCTCGGCCGCCGACTGGGTGAACGTCGACTGCCCGAAGTGCGGCGGCGCCGCCAAGCGCGACACCGACACCATGGACACCTTCGTCGACTCGTCCTGGTACTACTTCCGCTACTGCTCGCCCGGCTACGAGGACGGCCCGTTCGACGTCGAGCAGGTCCGCAAGTGGATGCCGGTCGACCAGTACACCGGCGGCGTCGAGCACGCCATCCTGCACCTGCTGTACAGCCGGTTCTTCACCAAGGTCCTGTACGACATGGGCATGGTCGACTTCACCGAGCCGTTCGAGCGGTTGCTGAACCAGGGCCAGGTGATCCTGAACGGCAGTGGCATGTCGAAGTCCACCGGCAACCTGGTCGACCTGGGCGACCAGATCGGCGAGTTCGGCGTGGACGTCGTCCGGCTGGCGATGCTGTTCTCGGGCCCGCCGGAGGACGACATCGACTGGGCCGACGTGTCCCCGCACGGCATGTCGAAGTTCCTGTCCCGCGTCCACCGCATCGCGTCGGAGGTCGCGTCCGCGCCCGGCACGCCGCCCGAGACCGGCGACCCGGACCTGCGCCGCGTCACGGCCCGCATGGTGGACGAGGCCACGAAGCTGGTCGAGGCGCAGCGCTTCAACGTCGCCATCGCGCGGACCATGGAGCTGGTCACCGCGACCCGCAAGGCCATCGACTCCGGGCCCGGCGCCGCCGACCCCGCCGTCCGCGAGGCCGCCGAGGCGATCGCGGTCCTGCTGTCGCTGTTCGCCCCCTACACCGCCGACGAGGCGTGGGAGCTGCTGGGCCGCACCGCGCCGGTGATCTCCGCCGGCTGGCCGTCCGCCGACCCCGCGCTGCTGGTCGAGGAGTCGGTGACCTGCGTCGTCCAGGTCGCGGGCAAGGTCCGCGACCGGCTGGACGTCGCGCCCGGCATCGCCGCCGAGGAACTGGAGCGGCTGGCGCTGGACTCGCCGAAGGTCCAGGACGCGCTGGGCGGCGCCGGAATCGCCAAGATCATCGTCCGCGCGCCCAAGATCGTCAACATCGTCCCCAAGCGCTGACGCGGCCGGGCACGGCGCGAAGAGGAGGCCGCCGGCGACTTCGCCGGCGGCCTCCTCTTCGCTGCTCGCCTCATGCTCCTTCGCGCGCCCGCCGCGCTCGCGGCGGGCGGGCGCGGAGCGTCACATCTTGCGCAGCACCGCCACCACGCGCCCGAGCACGGACGCCTCGTCGCCGGGGATCGGCTCGTAGGCGGGGTTCTGCGGCATCAGCCAGATGTGGCCGTCCCGGCGCTTGAACGTCTTCACCGTGGCCTCGCCGTCGATCATCGCGGCGACGATGTCGCCCTGCTCGGCGACGGGCTGCTGCCGCACGACGACCCAGTCGCCGTCGGCGATCGCCGCCTCGATCATCGAGTCGCCGGTGACCTTCAGCAGGAAGTGCGTGCCCTCGCCGACGAGCTGCTTCGGCAGGGTGAACACGTCCTCGACGGCCTCCTCGGCGAGGATCGGCCCACCGGCGGCGATGCGGCCGACGAGCGGGACGTAGGCGGGCGCGGGCTGCGCCGTGGCCGGCTGGCCGCCCACCGCCTCGTACGCGTCGGGCTCCGTGCGCACCGGGGTCGCGCCCGGCACCCGCACCTCGACCGCGCGGGGCCGGTTGGGGTCGCGCCGCAGGAAGCCCTTGCGCTGGAGCGCCCGGAGCTGGTGCGACACGCTGGAGGTGCTGGTCAGGCCCACGGCCTCGCCGATCTCCCGCATCGACGGCGGGTACCCCCGGCGCTGGACGGAGTCGCGGATCACCTCCAGCACCATGCGCTGCCGCTGGGTCAGGCCCGTCTCGTCCATGGGCCCGTCGGGCAGCTCCCGGACCTTGCTCATCGCTCGTCGCCTCCCGGGCGCCTCGATCCGTCACTCCTTGTCATGGAACGCTATCGCGTCCCGAGTGAATGATCAAACAATTGTTCGAAGATGTACTCGCGTTTTCGGGGTGCCCTGCGGTACAACATCGTACAGGCGTTCGATCGAAAATTCATTCGAAGTCGAGGAGGGTCGAGATGTCGGGTTCGCCGCACGGTGAGCGCGCTCCGGTCCGGCTGACCCGCCGCGGACGCGCCGTCCTGGTCTGCTTCGCCGCGGCCGTCACGCTCGTCGCCCTCTGGCTCACCGTCGGGCCCGGGGCCCTCGCGGGCGGCAGCGAGGGCCGCGGCGCGCCCTCGTCGGGCGAGACGGTCGTCGTCGAACCCGGCGACACGCTGTGGGACATCGCGGCCGCCGCCGACCCCGAGGCCGACCCGCGTCTCGTCGTCGCCCGCATCATCGATCTCAACGGCCTCGGCGGCGACCCCACCGTACAGCCGGGGCAGCGACTGCGGCTCCCCGCGGGCTGAACGGCCGGCCCCGGCGGGCCTGTGGACGTTTCGTGGCCGTCTGCCGGGAAACGTGCAGCGTCCTGGGGCGGACGTGGCGACACGCCCGGGCAGGGGCGCGGATCGCTCGATGTGACCTGGGTCTACGCGCGAGGACCCCGTTGCGGGTTGCGTAGGCCCCCGCCGCCCCTTACGGTTGACCACAACATCTAGTAGTTACACCGATGGGATTAACCACAAGTTGTGTTCTTGTGGCGCTGTTCTCGTACGGGGAACTCGATTCCGTCAGGGGAGGGTTAACGCGTGCACTGCCCGTTCTGCCGCAACCCTGACACGAAAGTGATCGACAGCCGATCGACCGACGACGGCGGCGCCATTCGGCGGCGCCGGTCGTGCGCGGAATGCGGCAAGCGATTCACGACGCAGGAGAATGTGCTCGTGATGGTTGCCAAGCGCAGCGGGGTCACCGAGCCGTTCTCCCGAGAAAAGATCATCGCCGGGGTGCGCAGGGCCTGCCAGGGCCGTCCGGTCGACGAGGATGCGCTCGCGAAGCTGGGACAGCGGGTCGAAGAGGCGATCAGGTCGTCCGGATCCGCGGAAATCCCCTCGCACGAGATCGGCCTCGCGATCCTGGGGCCGCTCGGCGAACTCGACGAGGTCGCCTATCTGCGATTCGCCTCGGTCTACCGCAGCTTCGAGTCGCTGGACGACTTCGCCAAGGAGATCGAGGCACTGCGGAAGGCCGGTTCCTCGGGGGAACCCGGCCCGTCCCGCTAGGGACGGCCGCGGCGAACGAACTACGAGCACACACGTGAAGAATGCGCCACCGCGCGGGGCATGGCCTGCGCGGCGGCGGGGTTGTTCCTGAACAGGGCCCGGCGGGAGGGCCCGAGAGGGGGAAGGTCATGACGGAGACGGTGAGCGGCTCGGCGGCTCGGCGCGGCAAGGGGGGCCGCAAAGGGCTGAAGATCGAGCGCATCTTCACCACGCCCGGCGTGCATCCGTACGACGAGCTGCGCTGGGAACGTCGTGACGTCGTCATGACCAACTGGCGCGACGGCTCGGTGAACTTCGAGCAGCGCGGGGTCGAGTTCCCCGACACCTGGTCCTTGAACGCCGTCAACATCGTCACGTCGAAGTACTTCCGCGGCGCGGTCGGCACGCCGCAGCGCGAGTGGAGCCTCAAGCAGCTCGTCGACCGCGTCGTGCGGATGTACACGGAGACGGGTCTGGCGGAGGGCTATTTCGCCTCCGAGCAGGACGCGGAGATCTTCGATCACGAGCTGAAGTACGCGCTGGTCCACCAGATGTTCAGCTTCAACTCGCCGGTCTGGTTCAACGTCGGGACGAAGTCCCCCCAGCAGGTCTCGGCGTGCTTCATCCTGTCCGTGGACGACACGATGGAGTCGATCCTGGACTGGTACAAGGAAGAGGGCGTCATCTTCAAGGGCGGCTCCGGCGCCGGCCTGAACCTCTCCCGCATCCGCTCCAGCAAGGAGCTGCTCTCCTCGGGCGGCACGGCCAGCGGCCCCGTCTCCTTCATGCGCGGCGCCGACGCGTCCGCGGGCACCATCAAGTCGGGCGGCGCGACCCGCCGCGCCGCCAAGATGGTCGTGCTGGACGTGGACCACCCCGACGTCGCCGAGTTCATCGAGACCAAGGCGCGCGAGGAGGACAAGATCCGCGCGCTGCGGGACGCCGGGTTCGACATGGACCTCGGCGGCCGGGACATCGGCAGCGTCCAGTACCAGAACGCCAACAACTCCGTCCGCGTGTCCGACGAGTTCATGCGCGCGGTGGAGGCCGACGGCGAGTTCGGGCTGCGCGCCCGGATGACCGGCGAGGTCGTCGAGACGGTCAAGGCCAAGGAGCTGTTCCGGCTGATGGCCAAGGCGGCGTGGGAGTGCGCCGACCCGGGCATCCAGTACGACGACACGATCAACGACTGGCACACCAACCCCGAGTCGGGCCGCATCACCGCGTCCAACCCGTGCTCGGAGTACATGTCGCTCGACAACTCGTCCTGCAACCTCGCCAGCATCAACCTGCTGAAGTTCCTCACCGACGCCGGCACGTTCGACGTCACGCGGTTCGTCAGGCTCACCGAGCTGATCATCACGGCGATGGACATCTCCATCACCTTCGCCGACTTCCCGACCGAGAAGATCGCCCAGACGACCCGCGACTACCGCCAGCTCGGCATCGGCTACGCCAACCTCGGCGCTCTGCTGATGGCGACCGGCCACGCCTACGACTCCGAGGGCGGCCGCTCGCTCGCCGCCGCGATCACCTCGCTGATGACGGGCGTCGCCTACCGCCGCTCCGCCGAGCTCGCCGCCGTCGTCGGCCCGTACGAGGGCTACGCCCGCAACGCCGAGGGCCACAAGCGCGTCATGCGCAAGCACGCCGCCGCGAACGACCAGGTCCGCACCCTCGACGCGATGGACAAGGCCGTCCACGCCGCCGCGACCAAGCAGTGGCAGGAGTGCCTCAAGGCCGGCGAGAAGCACGGCTACCGCAACGCGCAGGCGTCGCTGCTCGCGCCGACCGGCACCATCGGCCTGATGATGGACTGCGACACCACCGGCATCGAGCCCGACCTCGCGCTCGTGAAGTTCAAGAAGCTCGTCGGCGGCGGCTCCATGCAGATCGTCAACCACACGGTGCCGCGCGCGCTGGAGCGGCTCGGCTACCCGCAGGAGCAGATCGAGGCGATCGTCGAGTACATCGGCGAGCACGGCCACGTCATCGACGCGCCGGGCCTGCGCCCCGAGCACTACGAGGTGTTCGACTGCGCCATGGGCGAGCGGGCGATCAGCCCGATGGGGCACGTCCGGATGATGGCGGCCACCCAGCCGTTCCTGTCCGGCGCGATCTCCAAGACCGTGAACATGCCCGAGCAGGCCACCGTCGAGGACATCGAGAAGGTGTACTTCGAGGGCTGGAAGCTCGGCCTGAAGGCCCTCGCGATCTACCGCGACAACTGCAAGGTCGGCCAGCCGCTGTCCGCGGCGGGCAAGAAGGAGGAGCCGAAGGCCGAGGCCGCGGCCCCGGCCGAGGTGCGGCCCGTCCGGCGGCGGCTGCCGAAGCAGCGCCCGGCGACCGTCACCCGCTTCTCCGTCGCGGGCGCCGAGGGGTACATGACCGCCTCGTCCTACCCGGACGACGGTCTCGGCGAGGTCTTCCTGAAGCTCGGCAAGCAGGGCTCCACGCTCGCCGGCGTGATGGACGCGTTCTCCATGGCGATCTCCATCAGCCTCCAGTACGGGGTGCCGCTGGAGACCTGGGTGGAGAAGTTCACCAACATGCGGTTCGAGCCCGCCGGCATGACCGACGACCCGGACATCCGCATGGCGACCTCGGTGATGGACTACATCTTCCGCCGCCTCGCCCTGGACCACCTGCCCTACGAGGAGCGCGCCGGCCTCGGCATCTTCACCGCCGAGGAGCGCGCCATGCAGGCCAGCGGCGGCGACCCGGCGACCCTGCACACCGAGGACGAGGTCGAGGTGGAGCACGAGACCCTCGCCCAGTCCGCGGAGATCACCCGTCCGGCCCTGCCCGCCGCCCCGGCGCCGGAGGCGCACTCCTCGATGGAGATCATCGAGAGCCGCCAGGGACGCACCGCCGACGCGCCGCTCTGCCTCACCTGCGGCACGAAGATGCGCCCCGCGGGCAGCTGCTACGTCTGCGAGGGCTGCGGCTCCACCAGCGGCTGCAGCTGAGCCCGGGCTCGCGCCTGACGCCGCGCGTGCCGTGAGCCGCCACGCTTGATGGCGGACGCTCCAAAGGGGAGCCGACTCCGGTCGGCTCCCCTTCGGCATGGCACGGGCGATGGGCCACGCCGCCGGAACGTGCGGTCACCGGCGGCGTTCCGGGAGCTCATGACCGATTTGAGGCCTCGCGGGCCCGTATGATCGGATCATGGCTTTGACAGTGGAGGACGTGGACCGGTTCGAGCTGTCGAGGCCCCGGCTGGCGGCCATCGCCTACCGCCTCCTCGGCTCCTCGGACGAGGCGCAGGACGTCGTGCAGGAGACGTTCCTTCGCTGGCAGGCCGCCGACGTCGATCGCATCGAGGTCCCCGAGGCCTGGCTGACGAAGGTGCTCACCAACCTGTGCCTCAACCAGCTCACCTCCGCGCGGGCGCGCCGCGAGACCTACGTGGGCCGGTGGCTGCCCGAGCCGCTGCTCGCGGGGGACCCGATGCTCGGCCCCGCCGACACCGCCGAGCAGCGCGAATCGGTGTCGTACGCGGTCCTCACCCTCATGGAGCGCCTGTCCCCGAACGAGCGGGCCGTCTACGTGCTCCGGGAGGCCTTCGACTACGCGCACCGGGAGATCGCCGAGATCCTCGACATCACCGAGGCCGCCAGCCAGCAGATCTTCCACCGCGCCAAGAAGCACGTCGCGTACGGCAGGGCCCGCCGGGAGATCGACGAGGCCGCCGCCCAGCGGATCGTCGAGGAGTTCCTCGCCGCCGCCACCAGCGGCCGGACCGATGAGCTCGTCCGGCTGCTCACCAAGGACGCCGTCTCCGTCGGCGACGGCGGCGGGAAGGTCCCGGCGCGCACCAGGGCGTTCGAGGGGGCCACCGCGGTCGCGAACTTCATCCGGGCCCTGCTCAAGCCCGCCGCGGCCAAGAGCGCCATCGTCGGCGGCTCGTCCGAGATCTACGCCTGGGCCGCCAACGGCGAGCCCGCCGTCGTGGCCGTCGTGGACGGACGCGTCGTCGCGATCATGTGCCTGGAGGTCACCGCCGAGGGCATCACCGCCTGCCGCACCCAGGCGAACCCCGACAAGCTCGAACGCGCGACCGAGCAGTGGGCTGCGGTCGATCACGGGAAGCCCTTGCTCATCGTGTGAGGTGGATCACGTCTGGGTCCTGTCAGCTTTCGCTGGGCTCTCCGGTTCAAGTGGCGAAGTCGAACCGGAGAGGAAGGGAGCCGACGATGCGGGTTCTGGTGGCAGGGGCGACCGGGGCGATGGGCAAGGAGCTGCTGCCGCGTCTGGTGGAGGCGGGGCATGAGGTGTTCGCGATGGTGCGCAGCGATGCCGGCAAAGCGCGGGCGGCGCAGTTGGGTGCGGTGCCGGTGATCGCCGATGCGCTGGATCGGGCCCAGGTCGAGGCGGCGGTGCGTGAGGCGGCTCCCGAGGTGATCGTCAACCAGCTGACCGCGATCGGGCACATCGACACCCGGCATTTTGCGCGCAGCTTCGCCGCGACCGACCGGTTGCGGATCGAGGGCACCGACAACCTGCTGGCGGCCGCGCGGACTCACGGGGTGCGGCGGTTTGTGGCGCAGAGCAATGGGGCGTTCACCTATGGCCGGACCGGTGGGCCGGTCAAGAGCGAGGAGGACCCCCTGGACCCGGCGCCGGTGGCGCCGATGGCGGCGATGATCGCCGCGGTCGGGCATCTGGAGAAGGCGGTGCTGGGTGCGGGGTGGATCGAGGGGATCGTGCTGCGCTACGGCGCGTTC
>NZ_CAACUY010000145.1 GCF_900659615.1 Actinomadura fibrosa
CGCCTCGTCCGCGTCGTTGACCACGACCGCGGCGCCCGCGCCGGCCAGCGCGCGGGCGTAGGCGCGGCCGAGCCCGGCGCCCGCGCCCGTGACGAGGGCCACGCGATCCTTCAGTTCCACGGGGTTCCTTCCGTCGGTTCCTCGACGAGGGTGAGGGAGCTGTCCGAAGCCGGTCGGTATGTCGGCTTCCATGTGGCTTCAAAGTTAGGCATATCGATTACCGCCGTCAAGAATCTGCCCAGTGTAATTGTGGCTACCCTGGAGAGGTGCTCCAGGACCCGTCATCGCCCGACATCGATCCCGGCGCCGAGGCGGACGGCGGCGGGGCGCCGCGCCCGCAGGCGCTGCTGCTCACCTTCTTCGGCTCCTACGTCCTCGGCCGGCACGTCCGCGTCGCCACGGCGAGCGTGCTCGACGTCCTCGGCCGGGTCGGGGTGTCCGAGGACGCCACGCGCTCCACGCTGAGCCGGATGGCGCGCGGCGGGCTGCTCGACCGCGCCCGGCGCGGCCGCAGCGTCTACGTCGGCCTGACCGCCCGGTCCCGCGAGGTCCTCCAGGACGGCGAGTTCCGCGTCTGGCGGGTCGGCGCGGTGAACGCGCACTGGGACGGCACCTGGACGCTGCTCGGCTTCTCCCTGCCGGACTCCTGGCAGCGGCAGCGGCACGTGCTCCGCTCCCGGCTGCTGTGGGCCGGGTTCGGCGCGCTCCAGGGCGGCCTGTGGATCGCCCCGTCCCCGGTGGACGTCCCCGCGCTGCTCGACGGGCTGGAGGCGGCCGAGCACGTCCGGGTGTTCCAGGCGCGCGCCCTGCCGCCGACCGACGCGGGACGGCTGGTGGGCGACGCGTGGGACCTCGCCGCGATCGCCCGCCGCTACGACCGCTTCCTCGACCGCTGGGACGCCCCGCGCCCGCCCGCCGGGCCGCCCGACAGCCTCGCGCGGCAGCTGCTCCTCCAGACCGAATGGCTCCAGGTCATCCGGCAGGACCCGCGGCTGCCCCGGGAGCACCTGCCCGGCGACTGGCCGGCGGAGCGCGCCCAGCGCGTCTTCCGCTCCGTCCACGCCCGGCTCGACCCGGAGGCCAGGGCGATCGCCGCCGACACGCTCGACACCATCCCCGACGAGGACGCGGACGAGCCCGAGCCGCGGCTGGAGACCGTCCCTTAGCGGCCGTCGCTCAGCGGCTCGGCACGCCGGGCGCCGCGTCACGGATCGCTCCGCAGGTCGCCGGCCTCCCACCGGCCGATGCGCAGGCACGACGGCCGGGCGCCGCCCACGGTGACGGTCCTCGTGACGGGGGCGCCGGGGAGGCTCGTCCACGGGTCGGCGCCGTCCGGCCCCTCGACGACGTACTCGGGGAAGTCGCTGCTCGTGAGGTCCAGCGCGAGGCGGTGCCCGGCGCGCAGCCGGTACGCGACGCCCCGCAGGTCGAGGACGGCCTCGTCCCCGGCCGGCGGCGCGTCGAACCGGAGCCGGCCGCGCGCGATGAGGAACGCGCCGCCTCCCGGGTCCACGTCGAGGAGTCGCGCGTGGACGGCCGCCCCGGCGGACGCGGAGAGCCGCAGCAGCAGCGTCGCCGTGCCGACCAGATCGACGTCCGCGGGCACGGCGGGTCCGGTGAAGCGGAGCACGTCGTCGCGGTCCGCGAGCGGGCCGAGGTCCGGCGGGTCGAGCAGCGCCGCGAACGGGTTCGTCCCCGGGGAGGGCACGGGATCGGACGGGTCGTGCGTCCACGCCAGCGCTTCCTCCTCGGGCGCCGCCGCCTCGGCGAGGCGGGGCGGGGAGTCCGCGGCGAGGAAGAACTCCAGGCCGGAGGCATCCGGAGGCGGCCAGGCAGCGCTTTCCCGCCAGCCGCCGTGGCACACCTCGTAGCGGACGCGCGGCAGCGCCGCCAGGCCGTCCGAGCGCCCGAGGACGGCGTCGAAGAACTCGACCGCCGGGTCGAGGTACCTCGGCAGCAGGCGGCGGAGCGCGTCCGGGTCGGCGGCGTGGTCGTCCCGCGGCGCGACGGGGGAGTGGCCCAGCCAGTAGTTCTCGTGGTCGATCGCCTCCAGGCGCAGGAACAGGCGCGCGGCCCAGCCCGGGTCCCGGGACAGGGCGCGGACGTCGTGCCAGGACCAGATCGCGCAGTTGTCGAACCAGCCGATCGTGTAGAGGGCCGGGACCGGGCGGCTCTCCACCAGTGCCTTCAGCGGGGGCGGGACGAACCGCGCCCCGCCGTCGAACTCGGCGTCGAAGTTCGCCGAGCGCCTGCCGAGCCGCTCGAAGAACTCCTCGAACGCCGCCCGCAGCGGCCGGCGGCTCCAGTCGATCTCCCACTCGTAGCGGTCGCGGTCCACGTAGTGGGTGGAGCAGTAGGCCTTGTGCGCCGTCGGCTCGACGTCCCGCGTCCCGTCGCCGTACTCCAGCACCGTGGACAGCTGCGACCCGGTGACGCGCGGCGCGATCGCCCGGAGCGCGGGGTGGCCGCCGATCGCCGCGGCGATCGCCGTGTACCCGTAGTAGGAGTCGCCCCACATCACGACGTTCCCGTCGCACCACGGCCGCTCGGTGATCCACTGGATCGTGTCGCGGCCGTCGTCCGCCTCGTGGACGGCGAACTCCGTCGCTCCCTCCGACCGGAACTTGCCCCGGACGTCCTGGACGACGACGTTGTACCCGCGCGCCAGGAAGTAGCGGCCGATCTCGGGCATGAAGCAGTACGCGCCGTCCTTGTCGTAGGGGAGGCGGACGAGCACGACGGCGTTCGGCGCCGCGGGGTCGGCCAGGTAGGCGTCGGCCGCCAGCCGCACCCCGTCGCGCATGGGGACCATGAACCGCGCGGCGTCGCGGGGCACGGCGGCCGGTCCGATCCGGTTGATGCTGAGCACGTGGTGTCTCCGTGTCTGTGGTCTGTAAGGGAGGGCGGGGCGGTCAGAGGCGGTCGAGCGCGCGGCGGTCCCGGGCGACCCGGTCGAGGTCCCAGTCCGGCGAGGGGATCGAGTCGAGCAGCAGGCGGGTGTAGGGGTGCCGGGGCTCGCGCAGGATCCGCTCGGTCCCGCCGCGCTCCACGACGCGGCCGTGCCGCATCACGATCGCCGTCTCGGTGACGTGCCGGACGACGGCGAGGTCGTGGCTGACGAACACGTAGGAGATCCCGGTGTCCCGGCGCAGGCCGTCCAGCAGGGTGAGGATCTGCGCCTGGATCGAGACGTCGAGGGCGGCGACCGCCTCGTCCAGCAGCAGGACGCGTGGCCGCACGGCGAGCGCGCGGGCGATCGCGGCGCGCTGCCGCTGGCCGCCCGACAGGTCGCGGGGGAGCGACCCGCCCGCGCGCTCGCTCAGCCCGACCTGGTCGAGGAGTTCGCGGACGCGGGCCCGGCGCCCGGCGGCCGGGCCCGGCGCGTGCAGCCGCATCGGCTCGGCGACGGACCGCGCGACGGTCTGCCGCGGATCGAGGGAGCCGTACGGATCCTGGAAGATCATCTGGAGCCGGGACGCGCGCCACAGCCGGTCGCGGCGCGCACCGCCTCCGGGCACCCGGCCCCGCGTTCCGCCGCGCGCCGCGGGTCTCCCCGCCTCCGGGCCCGCCACCACGCGGCCGTCGAGCTCGACGGTCCCGGACGTCGGCCGCTCCAACCCGGCGAGGACGCGAGCCGTCGTCGTCTTGCCCGACCCCGACTCGCCGACGATCCCGAGCGAGGCGCCCGGCATCAGGTCGAAGCTCACGCCGTCGACGGCGGTGACGTCCCCGAACCGCTTCACCAGCGACGTCACGCGGAGCACGGGCCGCGCCGCGCCGTCCGCGACCGCGCTCCCGCCCGTGTCCGCGGGCGTGTTCCCGGTCATGGCGCGACCCTTTCCGGACGGAGGCACGCGACGACGGACGCGCCGTGCGTGCGGTACGCGGGGACGGCCTCGGCGCAGTCGTCCCCGGCCAGCGGGCAGCGGTCGCGGAACGAGCAGCCGCCCGGCGCCTCGGCGAGCGCGCGCGGGCGTCCCCGGATGGGCCTGATCGCGGCCTTCTCGCCGCGCACCGACGGGCCCGCCTCCAGCAGCCCCCGCGTGTAGGGGTGGGCGGGCGCGGTGAACAGCGACGCGCCGGCCGACTCCTCCATGACGCGCCCGGCGTACATGACGTAGACGCGGTCGCAGATCGCGGCGGCGAGGTCGAGGTCGTGCGTCACGAAGAGCATCCCCGTCCCGTGCGCCCGCTGCATCCGCCGCAGCAGCCCGATCACCTCGGCCTGGGTCGTGACGTCCAGCGCGGTGGTCGGCTCGTCGGCGAGCAGCAGGTCCGGTTCGGTGGACAGCGCCCCGGCGATCACGACGCGCTGGAGCATCCCGCCGGAGAACTCGTGCGGGTACCGCCGCAGCGCGCCCGCCGGGTCGCGGATGCCGACCCGGTCGAGCAGGTCGAGCGCCCGCGCGGCGGCGTCGCGGGCGGGGGTGCCGCGCGCCCGCAGCCCCTCGGTGAGGTAGTCGCCGATGCGGCGCACCGGGTTCAGCGCCGCCCGCGGATCCTGGAAGACCATGGACGCGCGGGTGCGCCGCAGCTCGCGCAGCGTCCTGCGGTCGGCGGCGAGCACGTCCACGCCCGCGACCTCGACCCGGCCGGTGGCGCGCGCGCCGCGCGGCAGCAGGCCGAGCGCGCTCCGCGCGGTCAGCGACTTGCCCGAGCCGGACTCCCCGACCAGGCCGACGGTCTCGCCGCGGCCCACCCGGACGGTCACGTCCGCGAGCAGGGGGACGGCCGCGTCCCCATGGCCGACCGCGAGGCTCAGCCGCTCGACGCTGAGCGCGTCCCGCTGCGCCGCGGCGTCCTCGCCGGCCCGTTCTCTCCCGTTGGCGAGCACCGTCACGCTCCCTCACTCCGCTTCCCGCCGATGGATCCGCCGATGTGCTCGGCGAGGACGTTCACGCTCACGACGGTCAGCAGGACCGCGCAGCCCGGCACCAGCCCGCTCCACGGCTCGCCCTGGAGGACGGCGCTCTGCGCCTCGCTGATCATCGAGCCCCAGTCCGCGTCCGGCGGACGGACCCCGAGCCCCAGGTAGGACAGGGACGCGAGGTCCACCAGCGCGTAGCCGAAGGAGAGCGCGCTCTGTGCGACGAGCACCGGGAGGATGTTCGGCAGCAGGTGGCGGACGGCCACGTGGAAGCCGCCGAACCCCATGACCCGGTAGCCCTCGATGTAGGGCCGGGCGCCCTCCTGGATCGCCACGCTCCGCACGACCCGGCCGACGAACGGCGTGTAGCTGACGGCGAGCACGCAGATCGGAGCGGCCAGGCCGGGGCCGGACACCGCCACGACGAGCATCGCCAGCAGGAGGCTGGGGAAGGAGAACACGATGTCCATGCCGCGCGCGAGGACGGCGTCCACCCAGCCCCCGGCGCGGGCGGCGAGCAGCCCGACGGCGGTTCCGAGCAGGCCGGACAGCAGCACCACGCCGAGCGGCGCGAGCAGCGACAGCCGGGCGCCGTACATGAGCCTGGACAGGACGTCCCGGCCGGTGGAGTCCGTGCCGAGGAGGTGCCCCGCCGTCCCGGGCGGGGCGAGCGAGTCGAGCAGGCTCGTGGCGTCCGGGGAGTGCGGCGCGAGCAGCGGCGCCAGCAGCCCCGTGGCGGCGACGAGGGCGAGGAACGCGGCCGCGAGCGAGACGCCGAGCGGGCGGTGCCGCCTGGCGCCCCGGGCCCGGAGCGCGGGGATCGTCAGCGTCATCGGCGCGGCCCTCCCGCCGCCGCGCGCGGGTCGATCAGCGGCAGCGCGAGGTCGACCAGCGTGTTGACGGTCACGAACACGACGACCGCGAGGAGCGCGATGCCCTGCACGACGGGGAAGTCCCGCCGCTGGACGGAGCTGACCAGCAGGGATCCGACGCCGTCCAGGCCGAACGCCGTCTCGACGACCGCGGTGCCGACGAACAGGCTCCCGAGCAGCAGGGCGACGACCGTCAGCAGGGGCCCGAGCGCGTTGCGCACCACGTGCCTGCGGATCACCGCGGCCCCCGCCACCCCGCGGCCGCGCGCCGCGTCCACGTGTTCGCGGCGCAGCTCGTCCGCGAACGCGGCGTTGCCCACCCGGGCGAGGACGCCGAACGCGGCGATCGCCATGGCGGCCGCGGGCAGCGTCAGGTGCCGGAGCCGGTCGGCGAAGCCTTCCCCCGCGCCGGTGGCGGGGAACCAGCCGAGCCGCACCGAGAACACCGTGAGCAGGACGATGGCCGCGACGAACGGGGGCGTGGCGGTGGTGACCGACGCCGCGGCGGCGGCGAGCCGGTCGACCGTGCCGCCCCGGACGGCGGACGCCAGCGCGACGGCGGAGCCGAGCAGGACCGCGAGCGCCGCCGAGTAGAGGATCAGCAGGCCGGAGACGCTCAGCCGCCCGGCGATGAGCTGGGTGACGCCGGTCTGGTAGTTGAACGACGTCCCGAAGTCCAGACGGGCGGCGTCGCCGACCCACGCCAGGTAGCCCTGGACGAAGCCGCGGTCGAGCCCGTACCTGTGCCGCAGGGCCTCGATCTGGTCCGGGGTGAGGCGGCGGCCTCCGGCGACGGCCAGGACGGGGTCCCCCGGGACGAGCCGCAGCGCGCCGTAGATCAGGACCGAGGCGATGAGGACGGTCAGGGCCGCGCCGAGCGCGCGTGCGCCGATCCAGCGCGCGAGGCCGCGCCGCGACGCCGCGGAGGCCCGCTTCGAGGCCCGCTTCGATGTGCGCTTCATCGTCGCCCGCCGCGTCACTTGCCGCCGAGCGTGGTCGCCCACGGCGTGTAGACGTAGTTCTGCCGCGGCACGAGGCCGGTCAGCGCGGACTTGTAGTAGACGTTCAGGTACGGCGTCGCGATGGGGATGTTGATCAGGTCCCGGGCCATGACGGCCTGCGCCCTGGTCACCTGCCGGGCGCGTGCGGCGGGGTCGTCCGCGGCGATCGCGGCGGTGATCGCCGCGTCGTACTCCCGGTTGCTGTACCCGGCGAAGTTGTAGAAGTTGCCGGTGGTGAAGAACTGGTAGTACGTCAGCGGCTCGGGGAAGTCCAGGTAGCCGGTGGACAGGAACAGGTCCACGCCGGCGCGGGCCTGCGGCGAGGAGAACATCGCGCCGTACTGCTGGGCGGTGAGCGGCTTCAGCTCGACGTTCATGCCGGCCTGCCGGGCGGCGTCGGCGATCGCGGTGGCCGTCCGCGCCTCCTCCTCGATCGCCGTCGTGTACGCCAGGACGATTTTCTCCTTGGCCTTGGCCGACTTCGCGACGAGCGACTTGGCCTTGCCGAGGTCCTGGGTCGGCTGGGGCAGCTTGTCGTACTCCTGCTGGTAGACGTCCTTGGCGTAGCCCCACGCGGCGGGCGGCACGAGCGCCCGCAGCGGCTGCGCCGCGCCCTGGAAGACCGATCCGATGACGCCCCGGTAGTCGATGAGCGCCTGCAACGCCTGCCGCGTGGCGGGGTCGGACAGCGCGCCCTTCTGGTCGATCACCGACAGGAACATGGGGGCGAGGCTCCGCCCGAACAGCAGGTTCCCCCTGCCCTTCAGCCGGGCGTGGGCGGCGCGCGGGACGGCGAACTCGCCGTCCACGTCACCGCTGGCCAGCGCCGCGGCCTGCGCGGACGGGTCGGTGATGAACGTGAACCTGAGGTCCTTCACCCGGGGCCTGACCGCGGTGTTCCACCACGAGTCGTTGCGCGTGAGCGTGATTCCCTGCCCTTGCGTCCAGCCGGCGAGCTTGTACGGGCCGGTGCACATGAGTCCGCGTCCGGCGGTGCCGAAGCCCTTCCCGGCGGCCTCGGCGAACGCCTTCTCCACGACGTGGAAGGCGGGCGTGGCGAAGAAGTTCGGGACGAGGACGTCCGGCTTCCTGAGCCTGATGGTGACCTCGTCCCGGCGGGTCGCCTCGATGCTCCGCAGCCGTCCCGCCCAGCCGATCCAGGACGAGCCGAGCTTCGGGTCGAGGATGCGCCGGACGCTGTAGACGACGTCCTCGGCGGTGACGGGCTTGCCGTCCCAGAACCTCGTCCCGGCGCGCAGCCGGATCACGTAGGTGAGCGGGTCGGGATGCTCGAAGCCGGTCGCCAGCGCGGGCTCGCGCTCGTAGTTCGGGCCGAAGGAGAACAGCCCCTCGCACATGTTGGCCGTGACGGTGCTGACGGACTCGATGGCGGACTGCGCCGGGTCGAGCGTGGGCGGCTCGCCGGGCGGCAGGTTCCAGGTGACGCGGTCGACGTCCATGGTCGGGGCGGGCATGGACGCGGTGACGGCCGGGGCGCCGGCCTGCTTCCCGGCCGTGCCGCCGCCGCACGCGGCGAGTGAGCAGGAGCCGGCGAGGACCGCGGCGAGCGCGGCCGGACGGGGACGTTTCATCGGTGGACCCTTCGAGGTGCTGGAACGGGCCGGAGAGGGGGCGCCGACCGGACGGGGGGAGGACGGGTCCCCGGCCGGGGCGGTGAGGGCGCGAGGTGATCGGACCGCGAGTGCGGTGCGGACGCGCCGGCCCGGATGGACGGTGACCTGCTCGGCGACCGGCGTGCCCCATAGCGTGGTTCGCCGCGAATAGATTGTCAATACTGAAAAACTAAAGAGATTCCCCGGCCGGAAACGGCGTCCGAGTCGCCGTGAAAGCGCAGGAATGCACGTGGAAATGGCGCGCCTCCCCGGAGTCGGAGGCGCGCTATGCTGTGTGCAGTTTGTCGGTGCCGAAGAACTATCGAGGCGGTCGAAGCGGGTGGGAAGGCCGAGTCTGGCCGCGCAGCGGCGGAGGCAGATCCTGGACGCGGCCGCCCGGTCGGTGGCCAGGTACGGGCTGGCCGGCAGCACGCAGGAGCGCATCGCGGCCGTGGCCGGGATGAGCCGCTCGCACATCCGGCACTACGTGGGCAACCGCGACGAGCTCATCGACGCGCTGTGGGACCACGTCATCACGCCGTACTTCGACGCGACGCGCGAGGCCCTGGCCGGCCGCACGGCCGAGGAGCGGCTGCCCGCGCTGGTGGACCACCTCTTCGGGCCGCAGCTGGCCCGCAACGAGGACGACCTGGTCATCGAGTCGCTGATCAGCGGCTCGATGCACGACGTCCGGCTGCGCGGGCGCATCTACGACAGCTACGCCAGGCTGGAGCGCGACGTCGCGAGGACGATCCGCGAGGCGATCCCCGGCTGCGAGGCGGCGGAGAGCCTGCGCCTCGCCTATGCCCTCATCTGCATGGCGTTCGGCCATTCCACGCTCGCGCCGCTGCCCTTTCCCGCGTCGCGCCAGACGGGCCTGAAGGAACTCGCCATGCAATTGCTCGCGAGCCGCGCCGCCGGTCACGGGACCGGCCCCGGTGCCTCCGGAACGGGCTGAGCGTCCCGGCGTCCGGGCGGTGGAACGGTACTGGGGCGCACCCGGCATCCCTCCCTAGCGGACGGTCGTCAGAAGGCGGACGAGCCGCTCGATGAGCGGGGTCACCCGCTCGGTGGTCCAGCTCTCGGGGTCCTCCAGGCTGGAGACGTAGAAGCCGCGGAGCGCGAGGTCGAGGACGTCGGCGGCGAACGCGGGATCGGCCGCGCCCGCGTCGGCCGCCGCGTCGGCCAGCGCGCCGCGGTTCTGCCGGGAGTCCTCCCGCAGGACGCGGTGCGCCTCGGACTCGGGCGCGCCGCGTCCGAGGATCTCCATGAACAGCCGGCGCAGCACCAGGTCGTCGCCGGTGGTCGAGCACGCCCAGCGCGCGATGGCCGCCAGGCGCTCGCGGGCGGGGACGTCCGCGACCGCGGCGTCGAGGTCGGCGCCCCACGACCGCATCGCGTGCTCGACGGCGTTGCGCAGCAGCGCCTCGCGGGTGGGCAGGTAGTTGGTGACCAGGGTCGTGGACCCGCCGATCCGCCTGGCCACGGCCCTGATGGTCACCCCGTCCACGCCGTCCGCCGCCACGATCTCCAGGGTGGCGTCGGCGATGGTCGCGAGGCGCTGGGCGATGTCGATCTCCACCGGCATGGCGGCAGCGTAGCGAGCGGGACGCCGTCATACAACACCGTTGTACATCAGCGTTGCATCACGTAGCCTCCTGGGCCATGGAACTGTGGCAGCTGTCCGCGACGCAGATCGCGGCGGGCGTGCGCGAGCGGGCGGTCTCGTCGGCCGACGTCGTGCGCGCCTGCCTGGACCGGATCGCGGACGTCAACCCCGCGCTCAACGCCCTGGTGGACGTCCGTCCCGAGGAGGCCCTCGCCGCCGCGGACCGCGCGGACGCGGCGGTGGCGGCGGGGGAGCGGCTCGGCCCGCTGCACGGCGTGCCCGTCTCGACCAAGCTCAACACCGCCCAGCGCGGCGCGCTGACCAGCCACGGGCTGAAGGCCGCGGAGCACGCCAGGGCCGCCGGCGACGACGCGTGCGTCGCCGCGCTGCGCGCGTCGGGCGCCGTCTTCCTCGGCCGCAGCAACGTGCCCGCCTTCTCGCTGCGCTGGTTCACCGCCAACGACGCGCACGGCAGGACCCTCAACCCCTGGGACGCCGGGCGCACCCCCGGCGGGTCCAGCGGCGGCGCGGCGAGCGCCGTCGCCGCGGGCATGACGCCGGTGAGCCAGGGCAACGACATCGCCGGTTCGATCCGCTATCCCGCCGCCTGCTGCGGGCTGGTCGGCGTCCGTCCCACGGTCGGCCTCGTGTCGAACTGGTCCGCGCCCGGCGACATCGAGATGGAGCTCCCGCTGACGGCCCAGGCGTGGAGCGTGCACGGCCCGCTCGCGAGGACGGTCGCCGACGCGCGGGCGGCCCTGTGGGCGATGGCCTCCCCGGACCCCCGCGACCCCTTCGGCGTCCCCGCGCTGCCGGAGCTGCGGCGGGAGCCGGGCCCCGTCCGCGTGTACGTCGTCCGGGACGTCGGCATGGCGAAGCCGCACCCGTCCGTGGACGCCGCGGTGACCGCCGCGGCGGGCTGGCTGGCCGACGCGGGCTACGCCGTGGAGGAGCGCGAGCTGCCGCTGCTCGAAGAGGCGGCGCGCCTGTGGGCGCTGCTGCTCACCGAGGACCTGCGCCTCGCCCTGCCCGTCATGCGGGACCTGGGCGACGACGCGCTGCGCACCAACCTGGAGCGCAACTTCGCGTACGCGGCGCGGCTGTGGGGCGAGGCCCCCGGCACCGCCGCCTACATCCAGGGCTGGGCCCGCCGCGCCACCCTGATCACCCGGCTCCAGGAGCTCCTCGGCGCGAACGCGCTGCTGCTGACCCCGGCGTCGGCCGAGCCGCCGTTCGAGCAGGACGCCGACACCGGCGACCCGGAACGCGCGCTCGGCCTCTTCCCGGCGCAGTGGCCGATGGTGTCCGTGCCGGTCCTCGGCTTCCCCGCCGTCACCGTGCCGGCCGGTGCGCCGGACGGCCTCCCGATCGGCGTGCAGCTCGTCGGCGGGCGGTTCACCGAGGACCTCGTCCTCGACGCCGCCCAGGCCGTCGAGGACCGGGCCCCGAGCCTGACCCCACCCGCCGCGCTGTAGTTCCGCCGCCCACTGGAGGTGCCGCATGACCTACTCGGCCGCCGACCTGCTGTTCACGAACGGTCGGATCATGACGATGGACGGCGGGCCCACGGCGCCGCGGGACGGCGTCCTCGCCGTCCGCGACGGGCGGATCGCCGCGGTCGGCGGCGACGAGGTGCGCGACCTCGCCGGCCCGCGCACGGAGGTCGTCGACCTGTGGGGACGCCTGCTGCTGCCCGGCTTCCAGGACGCGCACATCCACGCCGTGATGGGCGGGGTGGAGCTTGGGCAGTGCGACCTGACCGGCACCACCGACCCGCGCGAGTACGTCCGCCGCGTCCGCGCCTACGCCGACGCCCACCCCGAGAAGGAGTGGATCACCGGGAGCGGCTGGTCGATGGAGAGCTTCGAGGGCGGCGTCCCGACGCGGGACCTCCTCGACGCCGCCGTGCCGGACCGGCCCGTCTACCTGACCAACCGCGACCACCACGGCGCCTGGGTCAACGGCCGCGCCCTCGAACTCGCCGATGTCACTGCCCGGACCCCCGACCCCGCCGACGGCCGCGTCGAGCGCGACGCCGCCGGCGCCCCGGTCGGGATGCTCCAGGAGGGCGCGATGACCCTGGTCGGCGCTCACGTCCCCGAGCCGACCGCGCGAGACCGCCTCGCCGGGCTGCTGCGCGCCCAGGAACTCCTGCACGGCCTCGGCATCACCGCCTGGCAGGACGCCCTCGTGGCCGGCACCGACGGCTACCCCGACACGTCCGACGCCTACCTCGCCGCCGCGAGCGACGGCATGCTGACCGCGACCGTCGTCGGCGCGCTGTGGTGGGCGCGGGGGCGGGGCGCCGAGCAGATCCCCGACCTGCTGGAGCGCCGCGACCGGCTCACCCGCGGCCGGCTCCGCTGCTCCACCATCAAGATCATGCAGGACGGCGTCGCGGAGAACTTCACCGCCGCGATGACCGGCCCCTACCTCGACGCCTGCGGCCACGCCACCGGCAACAGCGGCATCAGCTTCGTCGACCCGGCCGCGCTGAGGGAGTACGTGCCCGCGCTGGACGCGCTCGGCTTCCAGGTGCACTTCCACGCGCTGGGCGACCGGGCCGTCCGGGAGGCGCTGGACGCGGTCGAGGCGGCCCGCGCCGCGAACGGGCGGCGCGACACCCGGCCGCACCTGGCCCACCTCCAGGTCGTCCACCCCGACGACATCCCCCGGTTCGCGGATCTCGGCGCGACCGCGAACATCCAGCCGCTGTGGGCCGCCCACGAGCCGCAGATGGACGAGCTCACCATCCCGTTCCTCGGCCCGGAGCGGGCCGCCCGCCAGTACCCGTTCCGGGCGCTCGCGCGTACCGGAGCGACGCTGGCCGCGGGAAGCGACTGGCCCGTGAGCAGCCCGGACCCCATCGCGGGCGTCCATGTCGCGGTCAACCGCGTCCTCCCCGGCGAGGACGAGCGGCCCTTCCTGCCGGAGCAGGCGCTCGGGCTCGCCGAGGCCCTGGCCGCCTACACCGCCGGGTCCGCCTACGTGAACCACCTCGACGACACCGGGAGCCTGCGCCCGGGCAACCGCGCCGACCTGGTCGTCCTCGACCGCGACCCCTTCGGCGGACCCGCGGAGGCCATCGGTGACACCCGCGTCGCGCTCACCTACGTGGACGGCGTGCGCGTCCACGCTGCCCCCGACGCCTGACGGGGGTCAGAGCAGCTCGGGCAGCCGCGCGGCCGACTCCAGCAGGTGGGTGTGGCGGCTCCGGCCCAGCTCGGCGGCCGTGCCCCCGCCGGTCAGCACGCCGACCACGAAACCTGCGCCCGCGTTCCGCTCGGCGGAGCGGGAGGCCGGCTCCGTGACCTCCGGAACCGGGCCCACCGGCTGGAATGATGCGGGCATGGGCAGGAACAGTGCGGCGCCGGAGCTGGACGACATCTCGTGGCAGATCATCGAGCAGTTGCAGGAGGACGGGCGCCGCTCCTACGGCGCCGTCGCCAGGGCGGTGGGGCTCTCCGAGGCGGCCGTCCGGCAGCGGGTGCAGCGCATGATCGAGGCGGGCGTGATGCAGATCGTCGCGGTCACCGACCCGCTGCGGGTCGGCGGGCACCGGCAGGCGATGGTCGGGGTGCGGGCGGAGGGGCCGCTGGAACCGGTCGCCGAAGCGCTGTCGGAGATGGAGGAGACCGTCTACGTGGTGCTCTGCGCCGGCTCGTTCGACCTGCTGTGCGAGGTCGTGTGCGTGGACGACGAGCACCTGGTCGAGGTCCTGTCGACCCGCATCAGGTCGATCCCGGGAGTGGTCGCCACCGAGACGTTCGTCTACCTCAAGCTCTGCAAGGAGAGCTACCAGTGGCGCACCCGCTGACGACTGGATCAGTGACCGAGAGAGCCAGCCAAAACTAAAATAGTGGACCAATGCCCACCGACTAACTAGATTAGTGGCATGAGTCGCGTTTTGGCCACTGATCCCGTACGTTCGCTCGTCGATGCCGAGCCCGTCCCGTTCTGGTTGCAGGACCCGGCGCGGCCCGCGCCGCTGCCCGCGCTGGCGGGGGAGGAGCACTGCGACCTGCTCGTGGTGGGCGGCGGGTACTGCGGGCTGTGGACGGCGCTGCTGGCCAAGGAGCGCGACCCGGGCCGCGACGTCGTGCTGATCGAGGCGCGGGAGGCGGGCTGGGCGGCGTCCGGACGCAACGGCGGGTTCTGCGCGTCCTCGCTCACGCACGGCTTCGGCAACGGGCTGGCCAGGTGGCCGGACGAGCTGGCCGAGCTGGAACGGCTCGGCATGGAGAACCTGGACGGCATCGAGGAGACGCTGCGCCGCCACGGCATCGACTGCGACTGGGAGCGCACCGGCGCCCTGGACGTCGCCACGCGCCCGCACCAGGTGGACGAGCTGCGCGAGTACGCCGGGACGGCGCGGCACTTCGGCGTCGCGGCCGAGTTCCTGGGCACTGAGGAGGTCAGGGCTGAGGTGGCCTCGCCGACCTACCTGGCCGGGGTGCTGGACCGGCGCGGGACGGCGCTGGTGCATCCGGCCAAGCTTGCCTGGGGCCTGCGCGACGCCTGCCTGCGGCTCGGCGTGCGGATCTTCGAGCGCACGCCCGCGACCGGCCTGAGCACGCGCGGCACCAGCATGGTGGTCACGACCGGCTACGGCCGGGTGGTGGCCCGCCGGGTCGCGCTGGCCACCAACGCCTTCCCGCCGCTGGTGCGAAAAGCTCGCCCGTACGTGATCCCGGTCTATGACTACGCGCTGGTCACCGAGCCGCTGACCGATGCGCAGCTCGCCTCGATCGGGTGGCGCAACCGCTATGGCCTGTCGGACTCCGGCAGCCAGTTCCACTACTACCGGCTCACCGCCGACGACCGGATCCTGTGGGGCGGTTACGACGCCGTCTACCACTACGGGTCGCGGCTGTCGGGCGATCTGGACCAGCGTCCGGCGACCTTCCGGGTGCTGGCCGCCCACTTCTTCGCCACCTTCCCGCAACTGGAGGGCGTCCGCTTCACCCACACCTGGGGCGGAGTGATCGACACCTGCACCCGGTTCTCGGCCTTCTTCGGCACCGCCGCCCAGGGCCGGGTCGGCTACGCGCTCGGTTTCACCGGCCTCGGTGTCGGCGCGACCCGCTTCGCGGCGCAGGTCGTCCTGGACCGGCTGGACGGGCTGGACACGCCGCGCACCCGGCTGGCCATGGTGCGCGGCAAGCCCGTCCCGTTCCCTCCCGAGCCGCTGCGCTGGGCGGGCATCGAGCTGACCCGCCGCTCGATGGCCCGCGCCGACCGCGACGGCCGCCGCAACCTCTGGCTCCGCACGATGGACGCCCTCGGCCTCGGCTTCGACAGCTGACCCGTCCCCGCGACCGCGGCGCGTCAGTCGAGGCAGAACTCGTTGCCCTCGGGGTCGGTCATGAGGATGTGCCCGGCGCCGAGCGGGGGAGCGGGCTCGTAGCGTCGGACCCGGGTGGCGCCGCGCGAGACGAGCCGCTCGGCCTCCGCCTCCAGCGCCGCCATCCTCGCGTCGCCGTCGAGCCCCGGCGCGGCCCGCACGTCGAGGTGCACCCGGTTCTTGACCTGCTTGCCCTCCGGCACCCGCTGGAAGAACAGGCGCGGCCCGGAGCCCTCGGGGTCGACGACGGCCGAGGCGTCGTTGCGCCTCTCGGGCGGCACGCCCATCGCCTCCAGGGCCTCGTCCCATGACGCGAAGCCGCCGGGCGGGTCCTGGAGCCGGTAGCCGAGGGCGTCGGCCCAGAACGCCGAGAGCCCGGCGGGGTCGGCGCAGTCGAAAGTGATCTGGACGTCGCGGGCCATCAGCAGGCCTCCCGCCGGGTCCGTGCGGGCAGGCCGTCCATGAGATGCATCGTCATGGTCACAGCCTCCCGCACACCGCGGACAGAATCGTTCCGCGACGAGGCCGCAGGCCCGTCAGGGGATCGATGCGGCGGGTGTCCCGTGTGGTGGGACGGTTTCGTTGCCGCGGGGCTGGGGCGGAGGGGACGCTTGGCCTGCTGAAACGACGAAAGGACGGCCATGGACCCGGGTTCCGTGGAGAAGGCCGCGGCCGCGCTGCTCGACGCGTACGCCACCGGCGCTCCGATCGCTCCGCTGACGGAGGAGCATCCCGGCCTGACGGTTCCGGACGCCTACGCGATCCAGCTGGCCCAGGTGGCGGCGTGGACGGCGGACGGCGCCCGGATCAAGGGCCACAAGGTGGGGCTGACGTCCGCCGCGATGCGGCGGCAGTTCGGCGTGGACCAGCCCGACTTCGGGCATCTGACGGACGGCATGTTCTACGCCGAGGCCGCGCCCATCGACGTGGGCCGGTTCCTCCAGCCGAGGATCGAGCCGGAGGTGACGTTCGTGCTCGGGCGCCCGCTGTCGGGGCCGGGCGTGACGGTGGCGGACGCCGTCGCGGCGGTGGACTTCGTGCTGCCCGCCCTGGAGATCATCGACTCCCGGATCGCGGACTGGCGGATCACGCTGGCGGACACGATCGCCGACAACGCGTCCAGCGGCGGCGTGGTGCTCGGCGCGCGGCCCGTGCGGATGGACGGGCTCGACCTCGCGCTGACCGGCTGCCTGCTGCACCGGAACGGCGACCTCGTGGACACCGGCGCCGGCGGCGCGGTCCTCGGCTCGCCGGTCAACGCGCTGGTCTGGCTGGCGAACGCGCTCGGCGAGCGGGGTGTCGGCCTGGAGGCCGGGCACGTCGTGCTGCCCGGGTCGGTGACGGCGGCCGTGCCGGTCGCGCCCGGCGACACGTTCACGGCCGCGTTCGGCGGCATCGGCACGGTCACCGCGAGCTTCGGGGAGGCGGCATGCTGAGCGCCGCGATCGTCGGTCCGGGCAACATCGGGACGGACCTGCTGGTGAAGCTGCTGCGCAGCGACGAGATCAAGGTGCACTCGATGGTCGGGGTGGACCCGGAGTCGGACGGCCTGGCCCGCGCCCGGGCGCTCGGCGTGCCCGCCTCGGCGGGCGGTGTCGACTGGCTGCTCGCGCAGGACGACCTGCCCGACCTCGTGTTCGAGGCGACGTCCGCGAAGGCGCACCTCGCCAACGCGCCGCGGTACGAGGCGGCCGGGATCACCGCGGTCGACCTGACGCCGGCGGCGACCGGGCCGTTCGTGTGCCCGCCGGTCAACCTCGGGTCGCTGGCCGAGGCGCCCAACCTCAACATGATCACGTGCGGGGGGCAGGCGACGATCCCGATCGTGCACGCGGTGTCGTCGGTGGTCCCGGTGCCGTACGCCGAGATCGTCGCGTCCATCGCGTCCCGCTCGGCGGGACCCGGCACGCGGGCCAACATCGACGAGTTCACGCAGACCACGGCGCGGGCGATCGAGCGGGTCGGCGGCGCGGACCGGGGCAAGGCGATCATCATCCTGAACCCGGTGGACCCGCCGATGATCATGCGGGACACGGTGTTCTGCGCGATCCCGGACGGCGCCGACACCGGGGCGATCGCCGAGTCGGTCCACCGGATGGTCGCCGAGGTCGCGGAGTACGTCCCCGGCTACGCGCTGCGCGCCGAGCCGCAGTTCGACGCGCCCCGCGACATCTGGCGGGGCATGGCGCGGGTCGCGGTGTTCCTGGAGGTCCGCGGCAACGGCGACTACCTGCCGGAGTGGGCCGGCAACCTCGACATCATGACGGCCGCCGCCGCCCGCGTGGGCGAGCAGCTGGCCCGGGGAGGGGCGCGATGACCGACAAGATCAGGATCACCGACTCGACGCTGCGGGACGGCAGCCACGCGATGGCGCACCGCTTCACCGAGGAGCAGGTGCGGGGCGTCGTGCACGCCCTGGACAGCGCGGGCGTCGAGGTCATCGAGGTGACGCACGGCGACGGGCTCGGCGGCTCGTCCTTCAACTACGGCTTCTCGCTGGAGGACGACATCAAGCTCGTCTCGGCGGCCGTGGACGAGGCGACGCGGGCGAAGATCGCCGTGCTGCTGCTGCCGGGCCTCGGCACCGTGGAGGACCTGAAGCGGGCGCGGGCGGCCGGGGCGTCCGTCGCGCGGATCGCCACGCACTGCACCGAGGCGGACGTGTCGCTCCAGCACTTCGCCGCCGCCCGCGACCTCGGCATGGAGACGGTCGGCTTCCTGATGCTGTCGCACCGCATCGGCCCGGACGAGCTGGCGAGGCAGGCCCGGATCATGGTGGACGGCGGCGCGCAGTGCGTCTACGTCGTCGACTCGGCGGGCGCCCTCGTGCTCGGCGACGCGCAGGAGCGGATCGCCGCGCTCGTCAAGGAGATCGGGCACGAGGCGGAGGTCGGCTTCCACGGCCACCAGAACCTCTCCCTCGGCGTCGCGAACTCCGTGCTCGCGCAGCAGAACGGCGCCCGGCAGATCGACGGGGCGCTGTGCGCGCTCGGCGCGGGCGCGGGCAACTCGCCGACCGAGGTGCTCGTCGCGACGTTCGAGCGGCTCGGCGTCCCGACCGGCGTGGACGTGCAGGGCGCGCTGGCCGCCGCCGACGACGTCGTGAAGCCGTTCCTGGACCGGCTGCCGTTCGCCGACCGCGGCGCGATCACGCAGGGCTACGCCGGGGTGTACTCCAGCTTCCTGCTGCACGCCGAGCGCGCCGCCGAGCGGTACGGCGTCCCCGCCCACGAGATCCTCCAGCGGGTCGGCGAGGCGGGCTACGTCGGCGGCCAGGAGGACATGATCATCGACGTGGCGCTCCAGCTCGTCCGGGAGCGCGAGCGCGCGGAGTGAGACCGCGGCCCTCGGCCGGCGCGAGCGTCAGCCGAGGGTCGCCGCCGGGCTGAACCGCACCGGGAGGGACGCCAGGCGGCGGACCCAGAACGACGGGAGCCACCGCAGCTCGTCCGGCTTCACCGCCAGCTCGATGTCGGGCAGCCGGTCGAGCAGCACCTCCACCGCCGTCCGCGCGACGACCTCGGCGAGCTCGGGGGCGGGGAACGGGCAGCCGTGGTCGCCGTGCCCGAACGACAGGTGGGCGCGGTTGCCGGCGCCGGAGCCGTGCGCGGGCGGCTGCACCTGCGGGTCGGCGTTCGCCGCGGCCCACCCGAGGATCAGCATGTCGCCCGGACGGATCGCGCGGCCGCCCAGCTCGCAGGCGTGCACGGCGAACCGGCCGATGTTGTTCTGGGACGGCGTGTCCTCCCACAGCACCTGGTTCAGCGCCTGCGCGACGCTGCCGCGGCCGCCCTGGAGCGTCACGGCGAACCGCTCGTCGACCAGCATCAGCCGCAGCGTGTTGCCGATCCAGTGGCCGGTCGGCAGGTGCCCCGCGCTGATCATCGGGATCAGGTCGCTGATCAGCTCGTCGTCGGTGTAGCCCGCGGGGTGCGCGAGCAGCCGGGACGTGACGTCCGGCCCGGGGCGCGCCCGGCGGGACTCGGCCAGCCTGCGCATCGACTCCTGGAGCCGCTGGTAGGCCGGGACGGCGTTCTCGTCGGAGCCCGCGACGTGCTGGATGTCGCGGATCATGTCGGGGGCCTCGGACTCCGGGACGCCGAACAGCTCCATCATCGCCATCGGCGGGAGCCGGTCGGCGAACTGGCTGCCGAGGTCGGCCTCGCCGTCCCCGGCGAACTCGTCGATGAGCCGGTCCGCGATGCGCTCGCAGGAGCCGCTCAGCTCGGTGCGGTCCACGGCGTCGAGCGCGTCGCTGATCGCCGCGCTGCGCCGCTTGTGCTCCTCGCCCTCGGCGAGCATCACCGACGGGTTCCAGCCCACGAACGGCAGCAGCGACCAGTTCTCCGGCACCATGTCCCAGGCGTTCCAGCGGCGGGTGTCGCGGGCGAACAGGCCGGGGTTGGAGGTCACGTGGTTGACCTCCCGGTACCCGATCACGTACCAGGCGGGCACGTCGCCTTCGAGCAGGACGGGCACGACGGGGCCGTGCTCGCGCCGCATCCGCTCGAAGAAGTCCTTCGGCCGCTGGTCGAACTCCGGCCCGTACAGGCGGACGGCGTCGGCGTCGGCGGCGGCCGGCCGGGCGGTCTCGTCGGTCTCGTCGGTCACTGCGCGGCCTCCTGGAGGGCGGCGGGGTCGTGGAGCGTGGCGAGGTGCCGGACGAGCGTGATCAGCACGCTCTTGCAGGAGTCGCGGACCCGGGCGTCGCACTCGACGAGCGGGACGCCGTCGGCCAGCGACAGCGCGTCCCGCACCCGGGCGAGCGAGGGCTGCGGTCCCGGGGCGTCGAACCGGTTGACCGCGACCACGAACGGCATCCTGTGGTGCTCCAGCCGGTCGAGCGGGTAGAAGGAGTCCTCCAGGCGGCGCGTGTCCACTAGGACCACCGCGCCCAGGCTGCCGGAGAACAGCTGGTCCCAGATGAACCAGAACCGCTGCTGGCCGGGGGCGCCGAACAGGTAGAGGACGCGGTGCGCGTCCAGCGTGATCCGGCCGAAGTCGAACGCGACCGTGGTGGTCCGCTTGTCGGCGACGCGGCTCGGGTCGTCGATGCCGACCCCGGCCTTCGTCATGACCTCCTCGGTGCTCAGCGGGCGGATCTCGGAGATCGAGCCGACCATCGTGGTCTTCCCGACGCCGAACCCGCCCACGATCACGATCTTCAGCGCGTCCCGGACGCTCGGCCGCAGCGGCACGCCGGGATCAGAGGGCTTCGAGTCCAACGAGCACCTGCTTCAACGTTTCCAGGTCGGTCAGCCGGGTCGTCGCGGCGGCCGACGTCGGATGGCGGACGGTGATGTGACCGGTGTCGCGCAGGTCGAGCAGCAGGATCTTCACGACGCTCACCGGCAGCCTCAGGTGGGACGACAGCTCGACCACCGCCACCGGCTCGTCGCGGCACAGCCGCAGGATCGCGACGTGCTCGGACTGCATGCCCGGCGCCGGGTCGTTCTCCGCGACGACCAGCGTGACGAGGTCGAGCGCCGCGTCGTCGGCCCGGCTGCGGCCACCGGTCACGGTGTAGAGCCGGTCCGGGCCGTCGAGGTCCAGGGGGCGCGGGCTCATCTCGGCGACGGGGTGCGCGGTGCCGCGGTGAGGTAGCCGCCGATCTGCTCCACCAGCTCGTTCATGCTGTGCCCGACCAGGCCGACGTCGGCGTCCTCGTGGGCCACGACGGCCAGGTGCGCGCCCTCGCCAGCCGGGACGATCAGCAGCAGCCCGCCGGCGAACTCGATCATCGACTGGCCGGCGCGGACACCGGTCCCGAACTCGTGCGAGGCGGTCATGGACAGGCTCTGGATCCCCGAGGCGATCGCCGCGAGCTGGTCCGCCCTGTCGTCGTCCAGCCCGCGGGTGTGGCAGATCTTCAGGCCGTCCCGGGACAGCACCAGGACGTGCTGGACGCCGGGGGCGCGGTCCACGAGGGACGCCAGAAGCCAGTCGAGTTGGCGCTCATCGGTGCTCATCGCGATCTCGGGGCGGCCTCCGCCGCAGGCGCGCCCCTGCCTCCTAATCTGTCGGTCCTGTGGTCCGGACGAGGATGCCGGGACCGGTCGGCCCCGCGGCACGTCCACCGGACGGCCGCCGGACCATGAGCCCTACTGCTTCGGGTCGCCGGTGGACGCGGTCGCGTCCTGCCCGGCGTCGCCCGTGGTCGTGCGGCGGGCGGCCGTGTCGTCCGTGGCCGTGCCCTGCGCCCCGGTGCCGTCGAGAGCCGCGTCGCCCGCGTCGGCGTCGCCGGTATTCGCCCCTGTGTCCGCGTCCGTCGTGGCGCCCGCGATCGTGCGGTGGCGTCCCGAGCCCGAATCGCGGAACGCGGCGAACCGCGCGCCCGGGTCGCGGGGCTTGGGCGCCGGCGCCGCCTGCTGCTCGATCGTCTCGGTGAGCGTCGCGCCGCGGCGGCGTTTCGGCAGGTACGCCTCGGAGTCGGCGACGGCCGTCCCCGCCGCCGGACCCGCCGCCGCCGTTCCCGGCGCCGCCGCCAGGGCGGGGGCGGGTTCCCGGGAGGGCAGGGGAGTGCCCCTGGGCGGGCTCTGGATGGACTCTGCCAAGGTTCCCCTCGTGGCGTCGGAGGAGTGGGTGATGAGCTGGCGCGGGATCAGCACGACCACGCCGATGCCGCCGCGCGAGGACGGCCGGAAGCTGACCCGCAGGCCGTGCTTGCTCGCGAGCCGCCCGACCACGGCCAGCCCCAGCCGGGTCCCGGGCAGCGAGGTCAGGTCGGCGGCCTCGGAGACGAGCCGCTCGGCGCGCTCCCGCTCGCGCTGCCGCATGCCGAGGCCGCTGTCCTCGACGGTGACGACGATCCCGGCGTCCTCCTCCTCGGCGTAGACGTGCACGGCGGTGCCGTGGGGGGAGAAGTTGGCGGCGTTGTCCATCAGCTCGGCCAGCGCGTGCATGATGCCCTCGGCGGCGAACCCGGCGACGGCGGCGGTGCTGGTCGAGTGGTACTGGACGCGCTGGTAGGAGGCGATCCGGCCCATGGCGCCGCGGATGACGCTCTCCAGCACGATCGGCCTGGTCCAGCGCCGTCCCGAGCGGCCGCCGCTCAGCAGCGCGATGCTGTCGGCCAGGCGCCCCATCTGGGAGACGTGGTGGTCGAGGTCGAGCAGGTCGCCGAAGACCTCGTCCTCGCTGTACCGGTCCTCCAGCTCGCGGAGCTGGGCGAGCATGCGGGTCGTCTGCGCCTGGATCCGCGCCGCCGCGCTCGCGCAGGCCGCCATCGCCGCCGCCCGGGTGCGCTCGCCCGCGGTCAGGTCGTCGGCGAGCGTGCGCAGCAGCCGCTCCAGCGCCGCGTGCAGCAGGGCGCCGAGCTGCCC
>NZ_CAACUY010000146.1 GCF_900659615.1 Actinomadura fibrosa
CCCGGCGCGCGGGCCGCTGCGGCTCGCGGCGGTGACGACGGCCGCCGATCAGGTGCTTCCCGCGCTGCTGGCGCCGTTCCGGGCGCGCTGGCCGGACGTGGAGCTGGCGCTGGAGGTGGGTCCGCGGCGGCAGGTGTGGAGCAGCCTCGCCGCGCACGAGGCCGACCTCGTCCTCGCGGGCCGGCCGCCCGCCGACGTCCCGGCGACGATCCTCGCGCTGCGCCCGAACGATCTCGTCGTGGTCGGCGCGCCGGACGTCGCCGCCGGGTTCGCCCTGGCGCGGACCCCCTGGGTGATGCGCGAGCCCGGGTCGGGCACGCGCGCGACCGCGGACGCCTACCTCGCCGAGCGGGACGCCTCCCCGCCCCGGCTCGTCCTCGGCTCGAACGGCGCGGTGATCGCGGGCGCCGCGGCGGGCCTCGGGGTGGCGCTCGTCTCACGGGACGCGGTGGGGACGGAGCTCGACGCGGGCCGGCTAGTGGTCGTCGATGCACCCGCCATGCCGCTCGACCGACCCTGGCACGCCGTCGCCGGGCCCGCGCCGACCGCGACGACGCTGCTGTTCGTCCGGCACCTGCTGGAGGCCCCGGGCTGGACCGCCCCTCCGGCCGCCTAGGACTGGCTCCACATCGGCACCGACAGCAGGAGCAGGCTGACCCCGATCAGGACCATGGAGGTCAGGCCCCCGCCGTCGGCTCCCGGGACGGTCTCCGCGCGGCGCCGGTCATGCCGGACGAGCGAGCGCGCGAACCACGCCAGGAGGAGCAGGGCGACGGCGTCGATCAGTACGGCAAGCCACTTCACGCCCAACGTCCTCCCTTGACGGTAGGCCACATTAGGCCACGGAGCCCCTCGGCCGGGGGCGTACGGCACCTCACGGCGTGCCGTCCCGGTTCGTTGCTTTCGCTCGGGTAAGGGCGGTTTCTACCGCCGCGGGCGGAGTGCGGTCGCTCACATCCCCGGCCCGGCGCGCGACCGCGGCCAGCGGACGCGACAGAATCGGGTTCGGCCACCGAAGGGGGTACCCATGACCGCCGACCGCCCATACGACATCGTCCTGTTCGGCGCCACCGGCTTCACCGGCGTCCTGACCGCCGAGTACCTGGCCGAGCACGCCGATCCCGGCACGCGCTGGGCCCTGGCCGGGCGCAACCAGGAGAAGCTGGCCGCCGTGCGCGACCGGGCCGCCGCGCTCAATCCCGCGTGCGCCGACCTGCCCCTCCTGCACGCCGACACGACCGACGCCGCGTCCATCGAGGACGTCGCCCGCTCCGCCCGGGTCGTCATCACGACCGTCGGCCCCTACGTCCAGTACGGCGAGCCCGTCGTGGCGGCGTGCGCGCGCGCCGGGACCGACTACGTCGACCTCACCGGCGAACCCACGTTCGTCGACCGGATGTACGTCAAGTACCACCAGGAGGCCGTGCGCAGCGGCGCCCGGATCGTTCACGCCTGCGGGTTCGACTCGATCCCGCACGACCTCGGCGCCTACTTCACCGTCAAGCGGCTCCCCGAGGGCGTCCCGCTGCACGTCGAGGGATTCCTGCGGGTGCGCGGGGACGCGTCCGGCGGCACCCTGCACTCGGCCGTCGGCATCTTCGCCGACACCGCTGGGATGCTCCGCGCCGAGCGGGAGCGGCGCAGGCTGGAGGGGCGTCCCGAGGGCCGGACGGTCCGCGTCTCGCGCCGTCCGACGCCGAAGGCCCGGATCGGGGGCGGCTGGACGCTGCCGCTGCCGACCATCGACCCGCAGATCGTGGTCCGCTCCGCCGCCGCGCTCGACCGGTACGGCCCGGACTTCACCTACGGCCACTACCTCGCCGTCAAGCACCTGGCCACCGCCGCGGGCCTCGCCGCGGGGTCCGGGGCCCTGCTCGCCCTGGCGCAGCTCCCGCCCGCGCGCTCGCTGCTGCTGCGGGCCCGCCCGCCCGGCGACGGCCCGTCGGCGGAGCGCCGCGCCCGCAACTGGTTCAGCGTGAAGTTCGTCGGCGAGGGCGGCGGCGAGCGGGTCGTCACCGAGGTCGCGGGCGGCGACCCCGGCTACACCGAGACGGCGCGGATGCTCGCCGAGTCCGCGCTCTGCCTCGCCCACGACGACCTGCCGGACACCGCGGGACAGGTCACCACCGCCACCGCGATGGGCGACGCCCTCATCGACCGTCTCGTCAGGGCCGGGATCACGTTCCGCGTCCTCGAAGGGAAGTGAGCCGGGCTCAGCGGCACGGGGTGTAGGGCTCGGCGGTCAGGTCGTGGTCGCCGCCCTTCTTGATCGTGCTGAGGTTCCAGGACGCCGACCGGGCGGTGCGGCAGAACGCGAGCGGGTCGCCGGGCTCGCGGGACGGCTCGTACTCCACGCCGAACACGGGCTTGCCCGCCCGCACGAACGGCAGCAGCGTGCCGCACTCGTCGTTCTCCCAGCACTCCTCGTTGACCGCGAAGTCGAACGCGGAGACCAGCTCGGGGATCTGGCCGATGTCGTTCTTCAGCCCTGCCGCCAGCCCGTACCGGTGCGCGAGGGCCGCGAGAGCGCGGTTGAAGGTCAGCTGCGCCTCGGCGCCGATGTCCCAGCCGGTCGTCTCGGTGCCGTCCTCGTGGGCGTTCACGATGTCGAACTCGACCCCGTCGAACCCGGCCTCGACGCACTTGCGCACCCGCGCCTCCTGCATCTCCAGCAGGAAGTCGCGCTGCCCCTGGTCGTTGTTGACGTTGGCGTAGTTCTCGTCCGGGAAGCCGGGATAGGGCCTGCCGATCAGCGACCCGCCGTGCGCGTCGTTCCACTCGACGAACCGGCGGTAGTCCGGACGCCCCTTCTCGACCGACCCCGCGGCCAGGTAGCAGATCGCCTTGCCGCCTCTCGCGTGGATCGCCTTGACGGCGGCGGTGTTCGGCGTGGAGTTGTTTCCCACGGCGGACGAGTCGGCGTACAGGTCGATGTCGAAAACCTCGGGTCGGACGCACGCGCCCCCGCCGTACGGCTTCGCGCAGACGTCGACGTCCACCCCGCCCGTAGCGCGCAGGGACGGATTTCCGGTCAGCTGGTACTGCCATCGGCTGCCTACGGCCGGCTTCCACATCGCCTTGCCAGAACTCGTCCGCGCCTGGCCAGTCTGTGCGTGGCTTCTCGCGTCCTCGTCAGGGGACGATCCGCCTCCACATCCGGCCGCAGCTCCCAGAAGCACCACCAGCACCATCAGTACCCGCACGACACCACGCCCCCCGTACCGCTCTTACCGTCAGGTCTCCTCGGCCACTGTCGCACTCCCGCCGGTGGACGCGCGGCGGCCGGGGATGGGGATGACGGCCTCGACGGTCGTCCCGACGCCCGGCCTGCTCGTCACGACCACCCGTCCGCCGAGCAGTTCCGCCCGCTCAGTCATGCCGCGCAGCCCATATGAGTCCGGACGGCGGCCCCGGTCGGCGCGTCCGGCCAAGCCAGGACGGCCGCCCGCCAGCCCGGAGCGCCCGCTCTGCGCGTAGACGTCCCGGACCGAGAAGCCCGTGCCGTCGTCGGTGACCGTGAGCCGGACGCGGTCCGCGGAGTGCTCCAGCAGCAGGTCGACGCAGCTCGCGGAGGCGTGCCGCTGGCTGTTGCCGACCGCCTCCTGCGCGATGCGGTACAGCGCGGTCTGGACGTGGTCGGGCAGCGCGTCCTCCAGCTCGCCCTCGACGGTCACCGTGACGTCGAGCGGGCCCGACGGCGCCGGGCCGCCGCCCGCCTCCCGGGCGAGCGTGGCCAGCGCCGCGGGCAGGCCCAGGTCGTCCAGCACGGGCGGGCGCAGGCCGCCGATGGCCGCGCGCGTCTCCGCCGCCGCGAGCTCGCAGAGCCCCCGCGCGATGATGATCTGCGCGAGGCCCTCGGGATGGTGCTCGGGCAGCGCCCGCTCCGCCGCCGACAGGTGGAAGCCCAGGCTGGCGAGCCGCTGCGCGATGCCGTCGTGGATCTCGCGGCTCAGCCGCGACCGCTCCGCCTCCTGCGCCTCCAGGGCCCGCTCGGCGAACCACTCCGCCGCGTGCTCGCGCTCGCGGGCGGTCCGCAGCCGCCGGCACGAGCACAGCACCGGCGCGAACAGCTCGGCGAGCGCCGTGACGAGGTCGAGGTCCTCCGCCGCGCACGGTCCCGCCGACCGCACGTCCAGGACGGCGATGACGGTGTTCCCGCTGTGGACGGGCACCGCGGCGCCGCGCCCGTCGGTGTGGACGCGGGTGCGGCCGTGCGCGGCGGCCCGTCCCACGTCGCCCTCCCCCAGCGGGACCGGCGGGCCGGACCACTCCAGCGCCCGCCCGTCCTCGTCCAGCACGTACACGTCGCAGAACGTCAGCGCCCGCGCGGACCGGACGACCAGCCCCGCCAGCTCCTCCGCCATCCGCGGCAGCTCCCGGTCGGAGCAGGCCACGGCGACGATGCGGACGAGCAGGTCGTTGCCGCGCCCGGCGAGCGCGTCGGCGGGCGTCCCCCCGGTCACCGGAACAGCCCCTCGCGGAGCGCGACGGCGATCGCCGCCGACCGGTCGGCGACCTCCAGCTTGCGGTAGAGCGCGCGCAGATGGCTCTTCACCGTCTCCTCGCTCAGCACGAGCCGCGCCGCGATCGCCTTGTTGGACAGCCCGCCGACCAGCAGCGACAGCACCTCGCTCTCGCGCTGCGTGAGCCCGCGGTTCGCGCCGGGCCAGAACTCGCCGCGGGTCAGCCGGGCCGCGGTGACCGCCATCCGCCCGGCGAGCGTCGGATCGACGACCGTCTCGCCCTGGGCGACCTCCTCCAGGCGCCGGACGAGCTCCGGGCCGTCCACCCGCTTGAGCAGGTAGCCGCCCGCCCCGGCCCGCAGCGCCTCGAAGACGTACTGCTCGTCGTCGTAGACGGACAGGAACACGACCCGCGCCTCCGGCACCCGCCCGGTCAGCGCGCGGCAGAGGTCGAGGCCGCTCTCGGGCCCCAGCCGCACGTCCAGCAGGACGACGTCCGGCCGGAGGGAGGTGACGAGCCGGGTGGCCTCCTCCCCCGTCCCCGCCTGCCCCACCACCCGCACGCGACCGGCGAATCCGGCCAGCATCGCCTGGAGGCCGGCGAGGATCATCTCATGATCGTCCACCAGGACGACGCGTACGGGGACTCCCATCCCGGCACGATAACAACCAGAAGCTACTGACCAGTAGCCCCTGTGCGGCAGGGCCTGAGCGGGTTCACCCCCGCTCTCCCCTGAATGGGGGAAGACCGCCGGAGCGCAACCCCCGTACTCTCCATGGCGAAAACTGAATTCCGCAGGACGGAGGAGCCAGGTGCCCCATCGGATCGTGCATATGCTCCGGGCGCGCGAGTCGGGCCGCCGCCCCGTCATGCTCGCCATCGCCGGGGACAGCGCGGCGGGCAAGACCACACTGACCAGGGGGCTTGTGCAGTGTCTGGGGGCGGACCGGATGACCGCCGTCTGCGTGGACGACTACCACCGCTACGACCGGGCCGAGCGGGCGGGCAAGCCGTTCACCGCCCTGCACCCCGACTGCAACCACGTCGACATCATGGAGCAGCACCTGCAACTGCTGTCGATGGGCGAGCCGATCCTGAAGCCGGTCTACGACCACGCGACCGGCGAGCTGGTCAGGCCCGAACTGGTGGAGCCGCGCGACTTCGTCATCGTCGAGGGGCTGCTGCCGCTGCACACCCGCCTCGCGCGCGCCTGCTTCGACATCACGGTCTACCTGGACCCGCCCGAACCGCTGCGGCACTCCTGGAAGGTGCGCCGCGACTGCGACAAGCGCGGCTACGAGCCCGGCCAGGTGCTCGCCGAGCTGGCGCGGCGCGAGCCGGAGAGTGCCGCCTACATCCGGCCGCAGCGCCGGTGGGCCGACATCGTCGTGCGGTTCGCGCCGGTCGCCGGACGGCTGGACCCGCCGGGCACCCCGCTCTCCGCCGAGCTCCTGCTGCGCCCGACGATCGACCACCCGGAGCTCGCCGACGTCCTGGAGAGCGCGCCGGAGAGCGAGAAGGCCATGCATCTGCGGCTGCACCGCGACACCGACGGCCGCCCGGTCGACGCCCTGCACGTCCACGGGTACGTCTCCCCGGAGGAGTCGCAGGTCGTCAAGAAGGCCATCTGGGAACGGCTCGGCCAGCGCACCGGCACGGTGCTGCCCGACCCCGACGCCCTGGGACGGCTGGGCGACACCGGCACCAGCGACCCCCTGGCGATCACGCAGCTCCTCCTGCTCTACCACCTGCTGGACGCCGACCACCGGCAGGCCGCCTGAGGCACGCCGCCGGGCGGCCGCACGGACGGCCGCACTGGCGGCCGCCGATCGGCTCCCAAGTCCCGCGGGCGCGCGGGGAGGCCCCGAGGTCCGGACCTGTGCCTCGGGCCGCGCGCACCGCGGCCGCCAGGAGGGCATCCCAGCCGGGCGCATGGGTTGCCCTCCTGGCCCTTCCCGTAGGCACCTGCGCGGTCAGGCGCCGGCTGGGAGTTCGTGCCAGGGGATCTCGGGGCGGTCCGGGGCGACCACGGCGAGCGACTGGCCGCCGCGGATCCGCTCGTCCGGCTCGGACGCGAGCCGGAAGCGGGCGTTCGGGCGGTGCGACTCCCCCACCGCGAGGAGCGTGCTGCCCCGTCGCAGCAGGAAGATCGCGACGTCCAGGCGCGACCACTCGCCCGCGTCCTCCGGCACGTCCACCCGGAAGAGGGTCGAGTCGGCGTCGAGCGTGCTCGCCAGGTTGTGGTAGATCGAGGCCACGCCGGGGTTGCGGATCGCGACCGCGACCACGGCGGGGTCGTCGATGTCGACGGGCTCGATGTCCGGGCCGATCAGCCCGAGCGCCTCGGTGATCTCGGCGCGCCGGCCACCGTCGTGCACCCCCGCCAGCAGGTGGACGGACGGGTTCCCGCCGCGCCGCAGGTAGGCGGCCACGTGCAGCATGACCCGGACGGTCTCGTCGTCCGTGCGGCCGACGACGACCACGGTCCGCGCGGCCTCCACGCAGGCGCGCTCGAACGCCGTGTCGTCGAAGGCGACGACGTCGTACAGCTCGGGGTCGGGGTTCTCGCCGGTGAGCTGGTCCGGCCAGAAGACCGTGACCACGGGCGTCTTCGCGAAGTGGGGGTCGGCGCGCAGCTGGCCGATGATGGCCCGCAGGCCCTCGCGGTCGTAGCCGACGGTCACGACGTGCCGCCGGTGGTGCAGCCGAGCCAGGCCGTTGGCCTTCAATGTCCTGCCCTTCGCCATCCAGAGCGTCAGCTCGGCGAACAGCACGAGCCCCGCGGTGAGCCCGGCCATGATGATGATCGCGCCGCCGATCCGGCCGCCCGCCGAGGTGGGGAACAGGTCGCCGTACCCGGTGGTGGTGCCGCTGACGAAGAAGTACCAGACGTACTCGTGCGGCTTCTTGATCTTGGCGCCGGGCTCCTCGAACACCGCGATCAGCAGCCAGCCGGTCAGGAACGCGCCCAGCAGCACCAGCGCGGGCGCACGCCAGGACCGCGCGGCGATGCGGTGGACCAGGCGCATGAGCACGATCGGCATTCGCGCAGCGTGACAGGGGGACGAATGCGACGTCAAGCCTCAAAAGCCGTGGTCAGCGCGATATCCCGCCGCCTCCGGGCCCGGCATCACCGTGCGTGAAGGCGTCCCGGGCCGTGCCGTGGCCGAAGGCGGCCACACCGGGACCGCCCGCCGTACCAGCGCCGCCCACCGGTCTCCCTTCGCGCGGGCGCCCGGATCGCGCCGCTCGTCCGGTCTTCCTCCGCGCGGGCGCCCGGATCGGCCGCTCGTCAGCCGACGGGGCCGCGCTTGAGGACGCGGTTGAGCGCCGCCGCGACCTCCTCCGACAGCCCGCCGTCACCCGACGGGCCGCGATCACCGGACGCACCGCCGGGGCCGGCGCCGGAGCCGCCGCCGGGCGGGCCACCGCCGGGCGCCGTCCGGGAACGCACCAGGTCGGCGGGGGGCGGATCGTCCCGGACGGCGTCGCGCGTGTGGCCGCAGTCGCGGCACTCGATCTCGCCGAGCCGGCACACCAGCGCGGCCGAGCCGCAGGCCGAGCAGCGGTCGAGATCGGCCGCCCAGTCGCAGGCGGCCTGGCAGTCCGGGCAGACCAGCACCTGGTGATCGGCCCGGACCCCGCGCTTCCAGGGGCTCGCGCCGCGCACGGGGTCGGTCTGCCGCGCCCCGCAGCGGAAGCAGGGCATCACACCTCCAGGGGTGCGGGGGCCGGGCCGGCCGCGGGCTCGCGCCGCGCGGCCGGAACCGGCCGGTTCGCCTAGAGCCCGGCGAGCGCCGTGCGGTACTCGTCGAGGTCGCGTGCGTCCGGGATGGCGTTCTCCACCTTCCAGCGGACGACGCCCTGCGTGTCGATGATGAACGTGCCGCGCGTGGCGACGCCGCGCTCCTCGTCGAACACGCCGTAGCGCTGCGCCACGCCGCCGTGCGGCCAGAAGTCCGACAGCAGCGGGAACTGGTACTTCTCCTGCTCGGCCCAGGCGCGCAGGGCGAACATCGAGTCGACGGAGACGGCGAGGACCTGGACGTCGTCGCCGCCCAGGGTGGGGAGCTCGTCCCGGATCTGGCAGAGCTCGCCGGTGCAGACCCCGCTGAACGCCAGCGGGTAGAACACCAGGACGACGTTCTTCTCACCACGGAAGTCCGACAGCTTCACCGGGGCGCCGTGCTGGTCCTTCAGCTCGAAGTCCGGTGCGGCGTCGCCTACCTTGACCGCCAAGATGCCTCTCCCGCGGTTCGTCCCCGCGCGCGGCGGGGTAACGGCCGTCCCCACGGGCGTGGGAACGCGCACCAGTCTGCCACCCCCGCTTCGGCGGCGCGCGGACCGGGCGCCCGCTTTCGGCCCCGCTGACGACCGTCCGGTCACACGCCGGACGGCCGCACGGGAGGACCGGGGCTACTTGCGGGCCTTGGGCGCGACGAGGCGCGTGCCGGACCACTCCTTGGCGGCGCTGATGCTGCTCGTCTGGGAGAGGCCGGCCGTCTGCGCGGCCTCGCCGATGTCGCTCGGCTCGACGTGGCCGTCCCGGCCCGCCTTCGGCGTCAGCAACCAGATGGTGCCGCCGCCGGTGAGCGGGATCATGGCGTCGGTCAGGCCCTCGAACAGGTCGCCGTCCTCTTCGCGCCACCACAGCAGCACGATGTCGACCACGTCCTCGTAGTCCTCGTCGACCAGCTCGTTCCCCGTGACGGCCTCGACGGATTCGCGCAGCTCCTCGTCGACGTCGTCGTCGTAGCCGATCTCCTGCACCACCTGGCCCGCCTTGAGGCTCAGCCGTTCGGCCAGGCTGCGCTCAGTCTGCGCCTGACCCGCGGTCGCGCTCACGAAAGTCCTCCCATGGTCGTCAATCCCGCACGGTGCCTGATGCACGGTGCATATCCGGCCCCCCGGACGGGTGGCCCGCCCACACCAGTGCGGTGTTTGCGGGACAGTCCACACAAGTGGGGGCCCCTCGCGCAAGTGTCTTCCCGGCTTTTGGCGGCCTCATTGGCCCGATTACGGTTGCGGCCGTCACAGGACACCCACAGAGAGTGACATTCCACGCTTTTCCCTAAAGCAATCCACGCTCATCCCTTAAGCATCGACAACCTGACCTGCCGGTCGGGATTGTCGACATTGAGATCGACGAGCGCGACGGACTGCCACGTCCCGAGCGCGAGCCTCCCGTCGAGGACGGGGATCGTCGCGAACGGCGGGACGAGCGCGGGCATAACATGCGAGCGGCCGTGCCCGCGCGAGCCGTGGGCGTGCCGCCACCGGTCGTCGGCCGGCAGCAGGTCGCCGAGCGCGGCCAGCAGGTCGTCGTCGCTGCCCGCGCCGAGTTCGAGGATCGCCACGCCCGCGGTCGCGTGCGGGACGAACACGTGCAGCAGCCCGTCACCGCCCTGCGCCGCGGCGAACCGCTCGCACTCGCCCGTGATGTCGTGCACGGTCTCCTTGGAACCGGTGGACACCCGGACCACGGTGCTCTCCATGATCAGTGGTGTACCCGATTCCGCGGCTCCCGCACTACCCGTCGGCGCCCTCCGTCCGGCGGGCGCTCTCGACCACGGCGTCGGGCCCCGGGTAGACCAGCGTCTGGTGGCCGTCGTCGAACCGGACCAGGTACGGCGGGCGGCCGCCGGGGCCGCGCACCTCGATGATCTCGCCTTGCCGGTCGGCCTGCCCGACGACGTTGCCGTGGACGTGCAGGCGGTCTCCGATGTTCGCGTTCATGCCTCTCCAAGCTCGCTTCGGCCCGCCGCATGGGACGGGACGTACCGGGCATGGTTGCCGTTGCTCCCACCTTCGTACGTCCGGCGGGCGCCGTCGAGAGGTCGTCCGCGACGATCTCCGGGCGAACCCGGAACGATCTTGAGGCGCTCCCGGCGCCCCGGAAGAACCGCCTCAGGAGGCTCCCGAACCCCGGCTGACCGGGGAGAATGGTTACCGGTTGGTAGAGATGCGTTAGCCGTCATAAACGGCGACGATGGATCACGAACCGAGGCGACGAACAGTCTTGCCAGCGGGCCCGGCGGCCTCCCGGACGGGAGGCACGAGCCCCACCAGCAGAGACGGTAAGCACAGAGGGGACCCCGTGGCTTCCGGACGTCAACGCTTTTCGATCATCAGCGACGGCCTGCCGAGCCAGCTGCCCGACATCAACCCGGACGAGACCCGGGAGTGGCTGGAATCGCTGGACACGGTCATCAAGACCGAGGGCCGGGGCAGGGCCCGCTACGTGATGCTCAGGCTCCTCGAACGGGCCCGCGAGCTCCAGGTGGGCGTGCCCGGCCTGCGGAGCACCGACTTCATCAACACGATCCCGCCGGAGTCCGAACCCTGGTTCCCCGGCGACGAGCACGTGGAGCGGCGCATCCGCGCCTACATCCGCTGGAACGCCGCGATCATGGTGTCGCGCGCGAACCGGCCCGAGCTCGGCGTCGGCGGCCACATCGCCACCTACGCCTCCGCCGCGTCCCTCTACGAGGTCGGCTTCAACCACTTCTTCCGCGGCAAGGACCACGGCGAGTCCGGCGACCAGGTGTTCATCCAGGGCCACGCCGCGCCGGGCATCTACGCCCGCGCGTTCCTGGAGGGCCGCCTGCCCGAGGAGAAGCTCGACGGGTTCCGGCAGGAGCGGTCGCACCCCGGCGGCGGCCTGTCGTCCTACCCCCACCCGCGGCTCATGCCGGACTTCTGGGAGTTCCCCACGGTCTCCATGGGGCTCACCGCGATCGACTCGGTCTACCAGGCCCGGTTCAACCGCTACCTCTACAACCGCAAGATCAAGGACACGTCCCGCTCGCACGTGTGGGCGTTCCTCGGCGACGGCGAGATGGGCGAGCCGGAGTCGCTCGGCGCGATCGGCCTCGCCGCCCGCGAGGAGCTCGACAACCTCACCTTCGTCGTCAACTGCAACCTCCAGCAGCTCGACGGCCCGGTCCGCGGCAACGGCAAGATCATCCAGGAGCTGGAGTCGTTCTTCCGCGGCGCCGGCTGGAACGTCATCAAGGTCATCTGGGGCCGCGACTGGGACCCGCTGCTCGCCCAGGACGTCGACGGCGTCCTCGTCAACCAGATGAACACGACCCCGGACGGCCAGTTCCAAACGTTCACCGTCGAGACCGGCGAGTACATCAGGGAGAAGTTCTTCGGCGCCGACCCGCGGCTCCGCAAGATCGTCCAGCACCTCTCGGACGACGACCTGCGCAAGCTGTCGCGCGGCGGGCACGACTACCGCAAGGTCTACGCGGCCTTCAAGGCGGCCCGCGAGCACGTCGGGCAGCCGACCGTGATCCTCGCGCACACCATCAAGGGCTGGACGCTCGGCTCGGACTTCGAGGCCCGCAACGCCACCCACCAGATGAAGAAGCTCACCAAGGCCGAGCTGAAGGAGTTCCGGGACCGCCTCTACCTGGACATCCCCGACTCGGCGCTGGAGGCGCCCCTCCCGCCCTACTACCACCCGGGCGAGGACTCCGACGAGATCCAGTACATGCGCGAGCGCCGCGCCGCCCTCGGCGGGTTCCTGCCGAAGCGGACCGTCCGGGCCAAGCCGCTGAAGCTGCCCGGCGACCCCGTGTACGCCGAGCTGAAGAAGGGCTCCGGCAAGCAGAACGTCGCGACCACGATGGCGTTCGTCCGGCTGCTCAAGGACCTGATCAAGGACGAGAACCTCGGCGCCCGGTTCGTCCCGATCGCCCCGGACGAGTACCGCACGTTCGGCATGGACTCGCTGTTCCCCACGTCCAAGATCTACTCGCCGCACGGGCAGACCTACGACGCCGTGGACCGCAAGCTGCTCCTCTCCTACAAGGAGTCCGAGCAGGGGCAGATGCTGCACGAGGGCATCAGCGAGGCCGGCTCGATGGCCTCCACGATCGCCGCGGGCACGTCCTACGCCACGCACGGCGAGCACATGATCCCCGTCTACATCTTCTACTCGATGTTCGGGTTCCAGCGGACCGGCGACCAGATGTGGGCGCTCGGCGACCAGATGGGCCGCGGGTTCCTCCTCGGCGCCACCGCCGGCCGCACCACGCTCACCGGCGAGGGCCTCCAGCACGCCGACGGCCACTCCCCGCTGCTCGCCGCGGCGAACCCGGCGTGCGTCCACTACGACCCGACCTGGTCGTTCGAGCTCGCGTACATCGTCCAGGACGCGCTGCGCCGCATGTACGGCTCGTCCGAGGAGCACCCGAACGGCGAGGACGTCTTCTACTACCTCACCGTCTACAACGAGCCCTACCAGCAGCCCGCCGAGCCCGAAGGCGTCGACGTCGACGGCCTCCTCAAGGGCCTGTACCGGTACAAGACCGCCCCCGAGACCGTCTCCGGCAACGGGGAGGCCCCGAAGGCGCAGATCCTCGCGTCCGGCGTCGGCGGCCGGTGGGCCCTCGAAGCCCAGCGCCTCCTCGCCGAGGACTGGGGCGTCGCCGCGGACGTGTGGTCGGCGACCTCGTGGAACGAGCTCGCCCGCGAGGCCCGCGACTGCGACGAGTGGAACCTGCTGCACCCCGACGCGGAGCAGCGCGTCCCCTACGTCACCCGGACCCTGGACAACGTGCCAGGCCCGATCGTCGCCGTGTCGGACTTCATGCGCGGCGTCCCGGACCAGATCGCGCCCTGGGTGCACGGCGACTACTCCTCGCTCGGCACCGACGGCTTCGGCTTCTCCGACACCCGCGCCGCCGCCCGCCGCTACTTCCACGTCGACTCGGCGTCGATCGTCCTCGCGGTCCTGACCCGCCTGGCCCGCCACGGCGAGGTCAAGCCGGAGACGCTCCAGCAGGCGATCGAGCGCTACAACCTCAACGCCGACGTCAGCGCCGTCTTCGCCGGCGGCGTAGGCACCGCCGAAAGCAACACCGGCGGAGAAGCCTGATCCGAGGACGGCAACGATAGGAGTTGCGGAGGTGTAGGCCGCAACTCCCATCGACCGTCAGCGAAGGGCCCCGGAGACGACTCCGGGGCCCTTCGTGCACTCGGCACGCGATGGACTACAGCTTGAAGACGCCGAACTCGTTGCCCGCCGGGTCCTGGAGGTGGGCGAAGCGGAGGCCGTTGGCGTTGCTCTTCGGCGCGATGACGACCTTGCCGCCGTTCTTCTCCGTCTGCGCGCAGGTGGCGTCGACGTCCTCGACCAGGACGAAGAAGATCGCGTGCCTGCCGGACGGGTCGGGCACGTGCGCGAGACCACCGCTCGCCTGCTCGGCACCGGCGTAGCTGACCAGGTCGTAGCCGGTGTCGTCGGGGTCGGTCGCGAACTGCCAGCCGAACAGGTCGCCGTAGAACCTGCGGGCCTCCTCGGGCGCGTCGGTGCCGACCTGGAACCACGCGACGGTGTTGAACGCCGGAACAGTCATCTTTTCTCTCCCTCGAACGCTGTTGGCACCAGCGTCGGGGACTCCCGCGACAGCCCCCTGTCGGTGTTTCCGAACAAGATCCGACCCACCGACCGGAACTCCGCCCACACCACGGTGCGGTCTCCGTGGGCGCGGAACCCCCAGCTCTCCACGAGGGCGTCCACGACCCGCAGCCCGCGCCCGCTCTCCCCGCCGTTCTCAGCCCTGACCTGCGGACGCCTGCCGCCCGCGCCGTCGTCGGCCACCTCCAGGCGCACGACGCCCCCGCCGGCCAGCAGGGTGACCGTCACCCGTCCGCCGTCACCCGACGCCGTGTGGGCGACCGCGTTGCAGACGGTCTCGCTCATGACCGTCACCATGTCGTCCATCCTCGGATGGTCGGGGGGCATCAGGTCCCGCAGGAACTGCCGCGCGTGCGCCACCGACCTCCCGACGCCCGGAAGCGTGAGCGCGCCGACCACGACCAGACCGCCGGACCTACCCGTCTCGGGCGCATCCATCGTGCGCCTCCCCTCGTTTCGGAAACGCCCGCCACATTCGCCGCCCGATGCCCTCGTGTCAGGGACCCTGAACGTTTCCCGACTGAACGTTCAATCGGCCTCCGTTCCGTGTACACACCGACACGCTCGGTGACATTGTTGAAGGATGCCTTCCGGTAACGCCCCCACCGTCCGCCAGCGCCGGATCGGCTCGGCGCTCCGTAAAGCCCGCGACCACCACCACCTGACCGTCGCCACCGTGGCCCGCCGCTTCGGCCGCTCCCAAGGCTGGATGAGCATGGTCGAGAACGGCCTCCAGGCCATCGCCCCCGACGAACTCGCCGACCTCCTCGACCTCTACGGCATCGAGGACGGCCCCCTCCGCGAATCCCTCCTCCACCTCGCCACCCACAAACCAGGCACCTGGGTCCGCGCGTACGAGTACCGAATCTCCGCCGCCGCCCTAGACCTGGCCAGCCTGGAAGAGGACGCCGCCGAAATCCGCACTTTCCAATTCGGCCTCGTCCCAGGGCTCCTCCAAACGCCCGACTATGCCCGGAAGATCATCGCGATCGGCAGTGCCAAGCATCCGCACGATGTCAAGACGCTGGTCGACTTCCGGCTGTCGCGCCAGCGGTTGCTAAGCCGCCCGAACCCGCCCCGCTATGTTCCGATCATCGCGGAGGCGGTGCTCCGCAATCAGGTCGGCGGTGATCCGGCGATCATGCGCGCGCAGGTGCGGCGGTTAACCGAGGCTGCCCGGCTGGATCACGTGGAACTCCGTGTCCTTCCTTGCAGGGCCAGCGAGTACATCGGGCTCACGTCCCCCTACCACTTGCTCTCCCTGCGCCCGCCTGGGCGGCTCACCATATCGGTGGTCGACCAACACAATGAGAGCATCTTCGTGGAGGACGAGCACAAGGTCGCGGTGCACGAGGACATCTTCAAGCAACTGCTCGGAGCGGCACTCAGCAGAACCGCTTCGCTCGAACTCATCGAGGGGGTAGCGTCGCAATCATGAGCACCTCCGGACTGCCCCAGCCCCGCTGGCGCAAGAGCAGCCATAGCGGCGCCCACGAAGGCGAGTGCGTGGAGGTCGCCGACTTGAACGGGCGCGTCGGCATCCGCGACAGCAAGAACCCCGCCGCGGGGCAGCTCACCCTCACCCGCCAGCACTTCACGGCTCTCCTCGCTCGCGCGCTCGAACACGGCTGATCTCTGCGCGTTACAGGGCGTTTGGTCCCGGATTCCTGAGTCAGGTGCCGCGCCATGTGGGTGTTGCTTGGCTGGTGAGGCGTCGGCTCATGAGGTCGATGGCGGCGAGGTGGATCATGGCTTCGGAGCGGGCGGGCAGGGCTTCGTAGTCGCGCACCAGGCGGCGGTGGAGCATGAGCCAGCCGAAGGTGCGTTCGATGACCCAGCGGCGGGGTTGGACGACGAACCCTCTGGTGGCGGGGTCGCGGCGGACGGTTTCGGCGTCGATGCCCAGGCGGGCGGCGTGGTCGATGAATTGGGTGCGGTAGGCGGTGTCGGTCCAGGCCTTGGTGATGGTCGGGTGCGTGGCGGCGGCGCTGGTCAGCAGCTGCTCCCCGGCGGTTGCGTCTTGCACGCTGGCGGCGGTGACCAGCACCGCCAGCAGCAGCCCGAGGGTGTCGGTGATGATGTTGCGTTTGCGTCCGACGATCTTCTTGCCGGCGTCGAAGCCGCGGGTGCGGGCGGGCACGGTCGTGGCGCTTTTGACGCTCTGGGAGTCGATGATGGCGGCGCTGGGCTCGGCGTCGCGGCCGTCCTGCTGGCGGACCAGACGGCGCAGCAGGCCGGTGAGCTCGGTGAAGACGCCGTCTTTTTGCCAGGCGGCGAAGTAGGAGTAGACGCTGGCCCAGGGCGGGTAGTCGTGCGGCAGGTAGCGCCAGGGGATGCCGGTGCGGTCGACGTAGAGGATCGCGTTCATCAGGGCGCGTAGGTCGTGTTCGGGTGGGCGGCCGATGTCCAGGGCGTGCCGGCGGCGTGCGGCGCGCCAGGCGGTCAACGTCGGTTCGATCAGTGCCCAGCGTTCGTCGGACAGGTCGCTGGGGTAGCGGCGTGGTTGGCTCATGTCCTTGGCTTACGCCGGCCACACCGGCATGCCCAGCGGTATGCATCCACCCGGCCAGGAAACCTCGCATCGTCCCTCATCTTGGGACCAGACAGGATGAAGTAGGCATGACCGTGCAGAACACGGTGTGCTCACGCCACCGGACGCACTGCGGCCTCATCTGACATCGCATGCCACACGAAGATCACCCGACAAGACACCACGTAACAGACGCAACTCGGACCAAACGCCCTGTTAGTGCGTGTTGAAGATCTGCTGAGCTCCTGGTTGAGGGCGTTGATCGGTTCTCGGCTGGACTGGGGTACGGCGCGCTCGGATCTGGTGGTGTCTGCCATGAGGGGACTGGTGAACCGGCCACCGGCAGCCTGCATCCCGAGCGGCCGCTACGGCTACGGGCGCGATAAGAGGGTAGATACACAATGTGAATGAAACATCACATAGAGTAATCGATCTGACAGCGAGCCAGGCGTGGAGCAGGCTGGCGCGGGGGAACCGTGCGTGGGTCACCGGAGATCGCGACTACCCGCACCAGAGCGCAGAGCGGCGGCAGGAGGTCGCTCGGGCGCAGCATCCGTTTGCTGTGGTGGTGTCGTGCATCGACTCGCGGGTGCCGCCGGAGATGGTGTTCGATCAGGGCATCGGTGACCTGTTCGTCGTACGTACCGCGGCGCCGACCGTCGATGACCTGGTCGCCGGTTCCGTCGAGTACGGGCCGGTCGAGGACGCCACACCGCTCATCGTGGTCTTGGGCCACCAGCGGTGCGGAGCGGTCACGGCGGCGGTGGAATCGATCGGGCACGGGCATCGGCTGCCGTCTCATCTGGACGTCATCGTGGAATCGATCAGGCCCGCCTACGAACAGGCCCGCGCCAAGGGCGGTGATCTCATCGACCAGACCGTTCGGGCGCAGACCTTGCAGACGGTCGCCACGCTGACCGCCGATCCGGCGTTGTCACCACGCATCGACACCGGCGAACTCGGCGTCGTGGGCGCCTACTACAGCCTCGACTCCGGCCAGGTGTCCGTCCTCAGCTCGTCTTTCAAGCTCTGAGCTGAGAATGCCTCGTTGCGGTGTGGTCGTTGTCGGACCGAGTCCTACAGTGGCTCCTGGTGAGGCACGCGAGCGGGCCGCCGTCTACTCCTGCGTCGGCGCCATGCACTCTCACCACGAGGGGGCTCGGCGTGGGGCGCGGGTCAGGCGGCGGGTCATCTGGATGATGGCCGACCAGGTGACCATCACCAGTACCTGCAGCCCGCCGCCGTCCACCATCAGATGCCGCTTGCGCCCATTGATCCGCGGAAGCTGTGGTCGTTGGCCTCGGTGGCCGGCCACGCGCGGACGACGCGCCCATCGACCACGACCGCCAGCTTTTCCACGACGGCGAGGTACTTGTACCCCATCGGGATCTCGTCGTAGATGGAGCTCGGTACCACCCGGTCGCCTCCCGGTACCCAGCCGCGTGCCTCCACCACGTGCTGCGTACGGGCCTCATCGACGTCGAACGGGTCGAGTCCATCCCTCGGGGTGTCGTACTTCAGCCTCGTTGGCGGAATGCGCGGTGTGACCATCCGTCAATTCTTATTCGGTCCGGCCGATCCCGGCGCGTTAGAAGGACTCGCCGTAGTGGTCTTCTGCGCGGAGGCGGTCGTACTCCTCGTCCCGGCGGATGGCGAGGCATTCTTCGCAGGTGACCTGTCTTGGGTCGTCGCGGATCAGATTTTCGGTGACGTACTGGCGGCAGCGCGTCTGGGCGATGTCGTTCTTGACCTTCTCCGGCAGGTGGTAGACGGGCTCCGCTGACTCGCTCATGTGCAGAGGCTCTCAGACGAATTCGAGGGGGCGGGCGACGTAGTCGACGGGGTGGTCGGGGCCGAGGTCCTCGAAGCGGCGTTCGGGGGCGGTCTCGTCGAGGAGGGCGGCGCGGCGGACGCGGTCGATGCGGAAGACGCGGGTCTCCTCGCGGAGGCGGCACCAGCCGAGGAAGTACCAGCGGCGGGAGGCGGCGGTGAACGCGACGGGTTCGACGTCGCGTTCGGTCTCGCGGCCGGACGCGTCGACGTAGCCGAGGCGGACGACGCGGCGCGCGTACATGGCCTCCTCTAGTACCGCCGGGACGGAGACGGGTTCGCACGCGTCCGGCGGGGTGAGGAAGTGGATGCGCTCGGCCAGCTCGCGGGCGGAGGCGCCGTCGCCCGCCGACATCGCCGCCACGATCTTGTGCAGGGCGGTGCGGGCGGAGCGGGAGAACGGCGAGCCCTCCGCGCGGGCGAGGGTGATCGCGACGGCGACCGCCTCGGCGGGGGTGAAGTTGAGGGGCGGCAGCGTGCGGCTCTTGTCGAGGGTGTAGCCGCCGCCCCGGCCGACGTCCGCGAAGATCGGGACGCCGGCCTGCTGGAGCGCGCCGATGTCGCGCTCGATGGTGCGGACGCTCACCTCGTACCGCGCGGCCAGCTCCCGCGCGCTGACCCGGCGCGGCGCGCAGGCCCGCAGCTCCTCCACGAGGGCGTACAAGCGGTCGGTGCGGTTCACGCGGCGACCGTACGCGCCGCCTCCGACATTCCGGGGCGGTCAGAGGCCGCGAAGGAAGCCGATCAGCGCATCGTTGACCTCGGCGGGGCGTTCCTGCTGGGTCCAGTGGCCGCAGCCGGGCAGCCAGACGGTGTCGCGGAGGCCCGGCACGATGGTGTGCATCAGGTCGATGGCCTTGCGGGCGCCGGGCGTGGTGACGACGGGGTCGCGGTCGCCGGCGATGTAGAGGGCGGGCGTCCGGATGGGGGCGTCGTGCCAGGCGGCGGTGAGCTCCCAGTTCCGGTCGAGGTTGCGGTACCAGTTCAGGGGGCCGGTGAAGCCGCTCTCCGCGTACTCCTCGACGAACACGGCGATGTCGTCCTCGGTCAGCCAGCCGGGCAGCTTGTCGGGCGCGGGGCTGATGTCGAGGAAGCCGCCGTCCTCGGGGTAGACGGGGGTGCGCACGGGGCCGTCGCCGGACGATCCGGCCAGCGCGCGGCGGAAGGTGTCGGCGCGGTCGCGGTCGAACTCCGCCTCCGGGGCGCCCGGCCGCTGGAACTGGACCATGTAGTACCGGTCGCCGTACGCGCGGCGCATCAGCTCGACGGGCGGCCCGGCGGTGCGGCGGCGGTGCGGGACGGAGAGGGCCGCGACGCCGCGCAGCCTGTCGGGGCGGAGCTGCGCGGTGGCCCAGGCGACGGGCGCGCCCCAGTCGTGGCCGACGACGACCGCCTGCTCCTCGCCGAGGGCGTCGATGAGCGCGATCACGTCCCCGACGAGGTGCAGGATCGTGTACTTGTCCACCTCGGACGGGCCGCCCGTGCGGGCGTAGCCGCGCTGGTCGGGCGCGACGGCGTGGAACCCGGCGTCGGCGAGGGCGGTGAGCTGGTGCCGCCAGGAGTACCAGCACTCGGGGAAGCCGTGCAGCAGGACGACGAGCGGCCCCTCGCCGGCCTCGGCGACGTGTGTGCGCAGGCCGGTCGCGGGCTCGACGAAGCGATGCGTGATGCCGGTCATCGGGACCTCCGGTATCGGTCGGCTGGGCGCGCCCGCGCTACACGCTAACCGTCGGCCGCGGCGGCCTCGTTCGCGGGTCCGGCAAATCTCCCGAACGGGTCCGTGAAGGCCGCCCGCGCCTGTGGCCCCTCGCACGGACGATCACGAGGATGGGTGTCCCGGGCGCGGCCAGCAGGCCGACCAGGCGGCGCGCACCGTCCGGGTCGCTGTGAGGCCGTCCCATACCGTTCGGGGGCGGATTGTGTGCTCGGGCCACATGGGACGCCGGGGTGCGCCTTCGTAGGTTCTGCGCATGACGAGCGTGACATCGGGGCCCGCGCCGGCCTCCGCCGCGGGGACGCCGCCGGCACCGGACCTCGCGGGACGGCGCGCCCTGGTCACCGGCGGCGCGGGCGGCATCGGGCGGGCCTGCGCCCGGCGGCTCGCGGCGGCGGGGGCGCACGTGGTGGTCGCCGACATCGACCGGGCGGCGGCGGAGCGGACGGCAGCCGAGATCGGCGGGACGCCGCTCGCCGCCGACCTGGCGGAGGTGGAGGCGCTCGGCGGGATGGCCGTAGGCGTCGACATCCTGGTCAACAACGCGGGCGTGCAGCATGTGGCGCCTCTCCACGAGTTCCCTCCTGAGACGTTCGCGCGGATCCTGCGGTTGATGCTGGAGGCGCCGTTCCGGCTCGTCCGGGACGCATTGCCCGGCATGTATGAGCGGGGGTGGGGGCGGGTTGTGAACATCTCGTCCGTGCACGGGTTGCGCGCGTCGCCATTCAAGGCCGCGTACGTCGCGGCCAAGCATGGGCTCGAAGGGCTGTCCAAGGTGATCGCCTTGGAGGGCGCTCCGTACGGCGTGACGTCGAATTGCGTCAACCCGTCCTATGTCCGGACGCCGCTGGTGGAGGGGCAGATTGCCGACCAAGCGCGCGCGCACGGCATGGCTCCGGACGAGGTCGTCGAGCGCGTCATGCTGGAGCGGGCGGCCGTGAAGCGGCTGATCGATCCGGACGAGGTGGCCGAGCTGGTCGCGTACCTGTGCTCCGCGCGGGCCGCGATGCTGACCGGTGCCTCGATCGCCCTCGACGGCGGCTGGACGGCACGCTGACAATGGCGCGTATGACCTGCGGCGTCTTCCTCGAACTGCTCGCCCGCGAGGCGTCCCCCGTCGAGTTCGAGGGGCCGCTCGTGGAGGCCAGGGCCGCGGGCGCGTCCCCGGCCGTCCTGGAGGAGCTGGAGGCGGCCAAGCTCGCCGCCCTGCGGGTCCGGACGGTCATGCGCCGGCACGCCCGCCGGGAGGCGGAGCTCGCGGCGCTGTTCGACACGGCGGGCGACCTCGCGGCGCTGCGCGGGCTGGACGCCGTGCTGAAGGCGATCACCCGGCGGGCGCGGCGGCTGCTGGGCGCCGACATCTCCTACCTGACGCTCAACGACGACGAGCGCGGCGAGACGTACATGCGGGTCACCGACGGGTCGGTGTCGGCGGCGTTCCGGCGGCTGCGGCTGCCGATGGGGACCGGGCTGGTCGGGCTCGTCGCGCAGACCGCGATGCCCTACACGAGCGCCCACTACCTCGGCGACACGCAGTTCCGGCACCGCGGCTTCATCGACGACGCGGTCGCGGAGGAGGGCATCGTCGCGATCCTCGGCGTGCCGATGCAGCTCGGCAGCCGGGTCATCGGCGTGCTGACGGCCGCGAACCGCAGCGAGCGCCCGTTCGACCAGGAGGAGGTGGCGCTGCTCGGCTCGCTGGCGGCGCACGCGGCGATCGCCATCGACAACGCGCGCCTCCTGGAGGAGACCCGTACCGCGCTGGAGGAGCTGAGCGCGGCCAACGAGGTCGTGAAGGCGCGGAGCGCGGCCGTCGAGCGGGCGGCGCGCGCGCACGACCGGATGACGGCGGTCGTCGTGCGCGGAGGCGGAGTCGAGGACGTAGGGGCCGTCGTCACCGAACTGCTAGGCGGCACCCTGCACGTCCTGGACGCCGATGGACGGCAGCTCGCGACCACGGGTGCCGAGTCGGCCGGCTTGGACGACGCCGAGCTGGCCGGTGTCTCGGCCTCGGCGCACTCTGCGCGCGCGCAGGGACGCACGGTCCGGCGGGGCGATCTGTGGATCGCGTCCGTGTCGACGGGTGACGAGATGCTCGGCACGCTCGTCCTTCGGCTCCGGGGTGAGGTGTCGGACGCCGACCAGCGCATTCTCGAACGGGCCGCGCTGGTCACGGCGCTGCTGCTGCTGTTCCGCCGGAGCGTGACCGAGGCGGAGGGCCGGGTCCGCGGCGAGCTGCTCGACGATCTGCTGTCCGGGCGCCCGTCGGACGCCGAGGCCGTCACGGCGCGGGCACGCCGCGTCGAGGTGGACCTCAGCGGCCCGCACGTGGTGCTGTCCGCGCGGCACGGGTCGCGGGAGCTGCGCCAGCGCGCGGCGTTCTGGGCGTCGTCGCACGCGGCCGTCGAGCACGGCCTGGCCGCGTCGCGGGGCGAGGAGATCGTCCTGCTGCTGCCCGGCGACCGGCCGGGGGACGCGGCGCGCCGGGTCGCGAAGGAGCTCGGCGCCTCGCTCGGCACCGCCGTGACCGTCGGC
>NZ_CAACUY010000147.1 GCF_900659615.1 Actinomadura fibrosa
ACCGCCGCTACGAACGCAAACCCGAGCACTTCCTGGCCTTCGTCGGCATCGCCGCCGCCCTGATCTGTCACCGCCGACTCACCAAATGAGATGTCGTCTAAGGGGCTTCCTCCGCAGCACCTCTGCGCCCGCAACCCGCAGCACCCTTCGCGCCCGCGAGCCGCAGCATCTCTGCGCTCAACCCGTCGCAAGCTTGCGCAGGGCCTCGGGGGCGGGACCTTTGGTTACTACGCAGTGCCTCCGAGCCCGAGGGACTTCCGCCACGCGACGCTTCACGTCCAAGGCCCTCCACGACTTGCGAAGGGGCTTCGTGTTCTCGCCTCCGCTTTCCCGCGCTCCCCGCCTTGCCGGGCGCCTTCGCGTTTGGGTGCTGCCGCTTTTCGCGTCTTCGCCTTTGTGGGCGTCTCCGCCTTCGGGTGCCTCTAGTGCCGCGCGCTTCCCTGGCGTCCAGATCGTCCCGCTTCTCCGTTTTCTGCTCTTGGGTGTCTTTGTGCTCAGGTGCCATACCTGCCTCCACGCCGGGTATGGCTTCTCGCGCCGCTTTTGCGAGGCATCCATCGGTGTGATCACGTTGGGATCGGTTGCTGGGGGCGTGGTCTACGTCGGTGCCTGCTGGAGTGATTCAGGGTGAGTCCAGGCCGTCGAGGCGTCCGCGCGGTCGATGTTGCGGTGGTTCGAGAGGCGGTCGAGTGCCTGAACACCTCCGGCCGCCTCGGCGACCAGCTCGACGAGTGGACTGCGGACGGGCTCGTTCTGGCCAGGAAGCTCGTGTCGTCTAGTGATCATCGGCGTCGGTCTCGTGCGGCTGTACGTCTACTGATCACAGTTATCCACCATCCGGGCAAGGCGCGATTCGACACTTGTGTGATGGTCGGTGATTGAATCATCAACCTTACGTCGATTCTTCGAATAGACGGCTCGGTTGCGGTCTTCGATGTGCAGGTGGTCTTCAGCTAGTGCGGCTTCGGAGACATGAGATCTTCGGCTTGCTTGCGATCTCTGCATGCCTTCCGTGTCGTTGTTTAATGAGCTTCTGCGCGGCGCGCGGCGTCGTGGTGCCCCGTGGGAGGGTTCGTTTCGGTCGCGCCCCTCCCCGGCGAGTGCGATGGGACGGTCTCGCGGTCATGTGGCGCAGCCACTCGGGTCGGCCGAGTCGGCTCCAGGTGCGACCGGGCGGTCCAGTCGTCGCTTTCCGGTCTACGGCCGACCAGCAGGTACGTCGACCTTGCGCTTCCCGCCCGGCCGTCCACCTTCAGCTGCGGGTGGCTCGCTACGGGCCGCACCGCAGGTCTGCGATGGGGTGTCGCCAGCGCCGATCCGGCCCGCCGCGTTGCGGAGAAGATGAATGTGAATTCGATTCGCATTTCGCTCGACAGTGGCCGGTTCGCATTTCGTGTGGCGCAGGTCACAGGAGCTCTAGTGATCTTGGAACGATCATTCACGGTTTCTTAACTTGCCAGTAGCAACGTTCGCCTGAGGCCGGATAACCAGCAATAGCGGTGCGTCGTTGATGGACATGAGGATGCAGTTACACTGAGCAACTAATGTGTTACGCTCACTCCGCTTCGCGTCTGCACAATCCCCCGATTCCAGGCCCAGGGTAGGGGTACCTAGGGGGTGCCTCGGCTTCATCACGCCGAATAATCTGCCGCAAGATGGGCGAAAGAAATGGTCAAGTGTTTCTAATTTCGGCGAGATGCGTGACCACTTTCGGCCATAGCCGGTCATTCGGGGGACGGCTCCGTGGTGCCGTCGAGGGGGAGCTCAGCAGTGCTTGTGGAGCGCGCGAAGATACTCGAGCAACTAGACGACCTACTTGATCGGTCAGCCGGGGGCCGGGGCGCCATCGCCGCGATCAGCGGTCCGACCGCGATGGGCAAGACCACGCTTCTCAACGCCGTGGTCGAACGGGCAGCGGCGGCCGGCGGCACCGTGCTCGCGGCGACGGGCTCGCGGCACGAGCGCGATGTCGCCTACGGGGCGCTCGCCCAGCTCTTCCAGTCCATCGAGCCCGCCGACCTCATGCACGGGGCGGACTGCCTCCCTGCCACGGCGTCGTCCGGGCGGACGTCGGAACCGGGCTCCGTCTCGACCCAGGGCATGCCGCTGGCCGTGGCACGCCGGGCGCACCGGGTGGTCGGACGGCTCGCGGCCGATCGTCCCGTCTTGATCGCGGTGGACGACATCCAGCACGTCGACACCGCCACCCTGTCGTGCCTGCGCTACCTGGCGCAGCGCCTGCCCCGGTTGCCGCTGATGCTGGTGTTCACGCACGGCGTCGCCGTCGATGAACCGACGCCTCGCGTCCTTCACGATCTCCTGTACCAGCCCTCCGTCCAGCGCTTCCATCTGGGGCCGCTCTCGTTCGACGGGGTGAGAGAGTTGGCGGAGAGTCACACGTCCGGCCCGGTGTCCGAGCGCTTTGTCGCGGAGATTTACGGCCTCAGCGCGGGAAACCCGCTGCTGGTGCAAGCGATCATTGAGGAGCACCGGTTCCGTCCCGCATTGCACGAGGGGAGCACGTGGGACGAGGCCGCCGCACACAGCGACGGCATGCTCGAACTCGTGGTGGACTCCGGAGAGGCCGCAAACCATGAGGCGGCGGATCCTGGACGCGCCGCTGCGAGGGCCGGGCACGAACTGACGACGGGGCATGTCTTCCATCAGGCGGTTCTGGCGTGCCTGCACCAGCTCGGTCCCCGGGCGCTCCGTCTCGCGCGGTGCGTCGCGATGCTCGACGGGTCGGCCGGTCCGTTCCTGCTCAGCCGGTTGAGTGAGATCGACACGGAGTTGGTCGAGCGGCTTCTGCGGGTGCTCACCTCCATCGGCGTCCTGGACGGGCCGAGGTTCCGGCGCGCGAGCGTCCGGCGGGCGGTGCTGGCCGAGATGCCGCACGACGAGGCCGTCACGCTGCGCCGGCACGCCGCCCGGCTGCTCCATGACGTCGGCGCGCAGCCCCAGGCGGTCGCGCCGCACCTGCTCGCCGCCGGTCCGCTGCGGGAGGATTGGGTGCCTCCGGTGCTGCGGGACGCCGCCCGGCAGGCCATCGCCGACGGCGACGTGACCGCGGGCGCCCGGCTCCTGGAACTCGCGGCGGAATGCTGCTCGGACGAGGCGCAGCGCAGTTCGGTGAAGGTCCAGTACGCCAGCGTCCGGTGGCAGCGCGGACCGGCGGACTCGGCGCGGCACTTCCAGTCGCTGAAGGACGCGGTCCGCGCCGGGACGCTCACCGGCACCGACGCGGCGCAGGTCGCCGCCGGCATGCTGTTCCACCTCGACTTCGACGGCGCCTCCGATGTCATCGACCGCCTCGGCGAGGACGACGACACGGGGACGGCGGCCGAACTGCTGGGCCTCCGGGTGCTCATGGCCGCGTCCTATCCGGGCTTGCCCGACCGGCCTGGCCACTCCCTACCGGACGCCGCCGCGCCGGCCACGTCCACATCGGACCTGCGCGCGAGGCACGCACTCTCCCTCGTCCTCGAACGGGGCGCCGACAAGTACGCGATCGCCCAGGCGGAACAGGTCCTGCGGAGCAGCCGGGCGCGGCCCGCGGAGATGCTGCGGAGCTTCCCGGCGGCGCTGCTGACCCTCTGCTACACCGACCGGCTGGAGGCCGCCGCCGAATGGTACGACCGCCTCATGGACGAGGTGGAAGGATGCGACTCCCCCGCGTGGAAGGCCCTGATGCAGAGCGTCGGCGCCCTCGTCTCGCTGCGGCGCGGACGGCTCGGCGACGCCGTCCGGCTGGCGGAGGCGGCCCACGCGGTGCTGGACGGGCCGCGCTGGAACGTCGGGAGCGCGCTCACCAGGGCCATCCTTGTGGAGGCCTACACCTTGATGGGCGATCATCGGGCGGCGGCCGCGCACCTGACGGGCGAAGCGCCGCCCGCCGTATTCCTCACCCGCGCCGGACTCCACTACCTGTACGCGCGGGGACGCCATCACCTCGCGACCGGCAACCCGAACATGGCCCTGTGCGACTTCCTGGAGTGCGGCACGCTGATGCGGCGCTGGAACATCGACACTCCGGCGCTCGTCCCCTGGCGGCTCGGCGCGGTCGACGCTTGGCTGCGGCTCGGCGACATTGAGCAGGCGACGCGGCTCGTCGAGGAGCAGCTTCCCGCGCCGGGGAACGAGCTCGCCCGGTCGCGCGGCATGGTCCTGCACGGCCTCGCCGCGGTGCGGACGACCGCGAAGCAGCCCGCGATCCTCCAGGAGGCGCTGCGGCTCTTGGAGGTGAGCGGCGCGCGGTACGAGACCGCCGCCGTCCTCGCCGACCTGAGCCGTGCCTACCAGCGGCTCGGGGAGAAGGCGAAGGCTCGCACGACCGCCCGGCGGGCGTGGCGGATCGCCAAGAGCTGCCAGGCCGAGGCGATGTGCCAGGCGCTGCTGTCGTCGTCCTCGCCCCGCAGCGTCACCGCCGGACGGCACGCCGCCTCCCGCAGCGCCGCCGCACCCGCCGACCAGGACACGTTCGCCAAGCTCAGCAACTCCGAGCGGCGCGTCGCCGTGCTCGCCGCCCAGGGGTACACCAACCGCGAGATCGCCGACAAGCTGTTCATCACCGTCAGCACGGTCGAGCAGCACCTGACCCGCGTGTACCGCAAGATGGACATCCGGAACCGCGAACAGCTCCTCGAAGAGGCCCACGCCGACACCTCCGAAGCCGTCTGACGGACTTGTCTGACGGACTGGTCTGTGCCCCCCGTCTGACGGACTCGTCTGACGGACTTGTCTGACGAACCCGTCCGGCGCCGCCGTCCAACCCTGCCGTTTGACGTGGCGTCCGGCGCTGCCGTCTGACGTCGCCATCCTGCATTGCCGTCCGACACTGCCGCCCAGCATTGCCGTTCAGCGCCGCCGCCCAGCGCTGCCGTCTGACACTGCCACCCAGCGCCGCCGTTCAGCGCCGCCGTCTGACACTGCCGCCCAGCAATGCCGTTCAGCGCCGCCGTTCAGCGCTGGCGTCTGACGCTGCTGTTCAGCATTGGCGTCTGACGTCGCCTTCGGTTTTGCTTCTTGTTTGGGGTGCCGTGCCGCTTCTCAGACCGGATCGTTTGCTCGGGTTGTTAGGCGCCGTCTAGGTCGCCGGCTTCTCGTAGGGGTGGACGGGTTTCGCGGCCGGACGGCTGACGGTGGAAGTCGATGATGTCTCCGCCGAGCAACGGCAGCAGGAAGTCGGTCACCAGGTTGATCACTTCGGTGAAGTGGTCGTTCAGGAAGCGGGGTCCGCCGGGGAAGATCCTGCTCTCGAAGGCGCTGTCGGTGTGCAGGCTCCAGGCGCGGACGTCGGCGGGTTCCGCTCTCGTGTCGTTCTCCGCTCCGAGTGCGACGATGTCGGCTCCGACCGTGACGTCCTCGGCGCGGAAGTAGGTCTCCACCGTGCGCACGTTCTCGGACGGTTTCGGGGGTTCGTCGCCGTCGCGGCCGGACGGCCATGCGTGGTCGCCGCGGAGAGGGACGACGGGGGCCAGGACTCTGCGGGCGGAGTCCGCGCCGTGGTAGCGGGACGGTGCGCGGCAGCCCGCGACGAACAGTGCCGCCGGGCCCTCCGCGCGCCTGCGCTCCAGGCGCCTCGCCACCTCGAAGGCCAGCACGGCGCCCGCGCCGTGGCCGAAGAGGACGACGGGGCCGCGGTGCTCGCCGGCTTCGCCGCGGAGTTCTCCGGCCGCTCGGTCCGCGCGGGCGGCGACGGCGTCGAGGGTGAGGCTGCCGATGCGGTTGCGGGCGCCCGGGTCCCGGACGGCGACGACGTCGATCGACGGTGCGAGCGCCTCCGCGAACGCGCGGAAGCCGCCTGAGCATGCGTCCAGATGCGGCAGGCAGGCCATCAGGACTTTGCCGCCGGTGGTGCTGTGCCGGAAATGCCGGATCCACGGCTCGGCGGGGTCGTTCGCGGTCATGGCACGGCATCCTTTGCGTGGACGGGCCGGCCGGGCCGCGTGCCGGGGCGCGTTGGCACGGCGGCCCGGAACCGGGAGGACCGGGGGTCAGGGCGTGTCTCGAAGCCGGTGCCCGTGGCGAGCGGCCCTGTGCGTCACACCGCATGCGTGCGTTGCAGGAGTCGGCCCAGGGTGGGGCGTCGTCCGACTCCGCGAGGTGTGTGCTCGGGTGTCGCGCAGTGGGGTGGCTGGCTTCGAGTCACGCCCCGGCCCGAGGTCCGGGATCGAGGCGCGTGGTACGGACGGGACCGGGTCGGCCGTGAGGCGCCCACCTTGGGCCGCGCACAGGATGCGCGGCGTCGGCGGGAGTGGCGCGGTCACGGCGTCGCGGGTCGGTGCGTCGGGCACGTCCCGCGGGGTCCCGTCGGAGCTCGTCACGGCCGCGCTCACATCGGAAGGTTCCCGTGCTTGCGGACCGGCAGGGGGGCGTCCTTGGCCCGCAGCATGGCGAGCGCGCCGACCAGCACCGAGCGCGTGTCGGCGGGGTCGATGACGTCGTCGACCAGGCCCCGTTCGGCGGCGTAGTAGGGGTGCATGAGCTCCTGCCGGTACTCCTTGATGCGCTGCGCGCGGGCCTCGTCCGGGTCGGGCGCGGCGGCGATCTCGCGCCGGAACACCACGTTCGCGGCGCCTTCCGCGCCCATCACGGCGATCTCGTTGGTGGGCCAGGCGAAGGAGAGGTCGGCTCCGATGGAGCGGGAGTCCATCACGATGTAGGCGCCGCCGTAGGCCTTGCGGAGGATGACCTGGACGCGGGGGACGGTGGCGTTGCAGTAGGCGTACAGGAGTTTCGCGCCGTGCCGGATGATGCCGTCGTGCTCCTGGTCCTTGCCGGGCAGGAAGCCGGGGACGTCGACGAGCGTCACCAGGGGGATGCCGAAGGCGTCGCAGAACTGCACGAAGCGCGCCGCCTTCTCCGAGGCGCTGATGTCGAGGACGCCGGCCATCGACGCGGGCTGGTTCGCGACGATGCCGACGACGTGGCCGTCGAGCCGGGCGAGGGCGCAGACGATGTTGGTGGCCCACAGGGCGTGGACCTCGAAGTAGTCGCCGTCGTCGACGATCTCGGCGATGACCGCCCGCATGTCGTAGGACTGCTTCGGGTTCGGCGGGACGAGGTCCAGCAGCGCCTCGCAGCGCCGTTCGGCCGGGTCGGCGGAGGGCGCGGCGGGCGGCTGCTCGCGGTTGTTCGACGGCAGCATCGACAGCAGGTAGCGCACCTCCTCCAGGCATTCGGCCTCGTCGTCGCAGACGATCGCGGCGGCGCCGGAGACCGTCCCGTGCACCCCGGCGCCGCCGAGCTGCTCGTGGGTGATCTTCTCGCCGGTGACGGCGCCGACGACGTCCGGGCCGGTGATGTACATCTGGGCGGTGTCGCGGACCATGAACGTGAAGTCGGTGAGAGCGGGGGCGTAGGTGGCGCCGCCGGCGCAGGGCCCGAGGATCACGCTGATCTGCGGGATCACGCCGGACGCGCGGACGCTGCGGCGGAAGATGCCGCCGTAGCCGGCGAGCGCGGTCACGCCCTCCTGGATGCGGGCGCCGGCGCCGTCGTTCAGCGCGACGAGCGGCGCGCCCGCCGCCTCGGCCAGGTCCATGACCTTGTGGATCTTCTCGGCGTGGGCCTCGCCGAGGGAGCCGCCGAAGACGCGGAAGTCGTGCGCGAACGCGAACACGGTCCGTCCGCCGACCTCGCCCCAGCCGGTCACGACGCCGTCGGTGGGGACGCGCCGGTCCTCCAGGCCGAAGCCGCGGGCCCGGTGCCGGCGGAGCCGCTCGATCTCCTGGAAGGTGCCCGGGTCGAACAGCAGCTCCAGGCGCTCGCGGACGGTCAGCTTCCCCCGCCCGTGCTGGCGGCGCGTCGCCTCCGGGGAGGGACCGCGCTCGGCGGCGGCCCGGAGCTCGCTCAGCTCGGCGACGGCGGAGCGCATATCGGCCGTCACCTCTTCCAGGGCGGATTTCATCGCGGAATCGGCGGAATCGACGGCCGGTTCGGCGCCATTCGTCCCCGTCGAATCCGCGTCGGCGACTATGGTCATGCAATTCTCCTCACCGTGGTTTCCGTCGGTTCCCACGGTCGTCCTCGGGCATCGGCGGATTCAATCCCTGAGCAGCGGATTAGGGGAGGCTAGGGGGCGACGAGCGGAACCCCTGAAGCCGCACGGGATACGCGTCGCGTGCGTGCGGGTGGAGTTCCGGAACGACGTGCGGGAAGCCGCCCGGTTTCGTATGACCGTCTTTCCGGCAGGGTTCCGGGACCGTCCCTATAGGGGGCGCTACGGGTAGCGACGCCCGCGCGGCGCGTTCGACGATCGGCGTTCAGGACGGAGGCCGGCCGTCCACGCGGCGCCGGCCGCTCCGGCGACCCCACCGGGCAGGACGAGGGAGGCGCTCGCCGCCATGACGAGTGAGCTTGTGCACCGTACCGACGCAATAGCGATCATCGGCATGTCGTGCCGCCTCCCCCAGGCGCCCGACACCGGCGCGTTCTGGGAGCTGTTGCGGGCGGGACGCAGTGCGATCTCCGAGGTGCCGCCGGACCGCTGGGACCCGGACGCGGTCCTGCCCGGCGCGCCCGAGGCCCACCGCGCCGGCCTGCGCCACGGCGGTTTCCTCCCCCGGGTGGACGGGTTCGACGCCGCGTTCTTCGGGGTGTCCCCGCGCGAGGCCGTCGCGATCGACCCGCAGCAGCGGCTGTTCGCGGAGCTGAGCTGGGAGGCGCTGGAGGACGCGGGCATCGTCCCGGGCGCGCTGCGGGAGTCGGCGACGGGGGTGTTCGTCGGCGCGATCGCGGGCGACTACGCGGCGCTGGCCCGGCGCGGCGGCGCCGTCACGCACCACTCGCTGCCGGGGCTGAACCGCGGCGTCATCGCCAACCGCGTCTCGTACGCGCTGGGGCTCCACGGCCCCAGCATGGCGGTCGACTCGGCGCAGTCGTCGTCGCTGGTGGCGGTGCACCTGGCCGTGCAGAGCCTGCGGAAGGGCGAGAGCACGCTCGCGCTCGCCGGCGGGGTGGCGCTCAACTTCGCGCCGGAGAGCGCCGAGATCGCCGGGCGGTTCGGCGGGCTGTCGCCGGACGGGCGCTGCTTCACCTTCGACGCGCGGGCCAACGGCTACGTCCGCGGCGAGGGCGGCGGCGTGGTGGTGCTGAAGCCGCTGGCGCGGGCCGTGGCGGACGGCGACACCGTGTACGGGGTCGTCCTCGGCAGCGCGGTCAACAACGACGGCGCCACCGACGGGCTGACCGTGCCGAGCGCCGAGGCGCAGGCGGCCGTGCTGCGGGGGGCGTGCGCCAGCGCGGGCGTGGACCCGGCGGCGGTCGGCTACGTCGAGCTGCACGGCACCGGCACCGCGACCGGTGACCCGCTGGAGGCGGCGGGGGTCGGCGCGGTGTACGGCGGCGCGCGTCCCGCGGGGTCGCCGGTCCTGGTCGGCTCCGCCAAGACGAACGTCGGGCATCTGGAGGGCGCGGCGGGCATCGTCGGTCTGATCAAGACGGCGCTGAGCATCCGGCACCGGGAGCTGCCGCCCAGCCTCAACTACGCGACCCCGAACCCGCGCATCGACGTCGAGGCGCTGAACCTGCGCGTCCACACGGCGCACAGCCCCTGGCCGGACGCCGCTGACGCGCCCCTGCTCGCCGGAGTGAGCTCCTTCGGCGTCGGCGGGACGAACTGCCACCTCGTCCTCGCCGAAGCACCCCAGAGTGAGGCAGCCGGAACCGACGGTGGTGTGAAAGCTAACGGACGCGACTCCGGCGTGGAGGCGGCCGGGCCCGGTGTTCCCGTTGTGCCTTGGGTGGTTTCGGGGCGTAGTGGTGCGGCGCTGCGCGCGCAGGCCGGGCGGCTGGCCGAACGGCCGGACCGGGACGGCGACCCGTTCGACGTCGGCTGGTCGCTCGCCGTATCGCGCACGCACTTCGAGCACCGCGCCGTCGTCCTCGGCCCCGACCACGACGCGCAACTGGCGGCGCTGGCGGCCGGGGCGGAGGTGCCCGGGCTGGTCACGGGCGTCACCGGCGACCACGGCAGGGTCGCGCTGGTGTTCCCGGGGCAGGGTTCCCAGTGGGACGGCATGGCCCGCGAGCTGCTGCGCACGTCCGAGGTGTTCCGCGCGTCGATCGAGGCGTGCGACGCCGCGCTCGCCCCCTATCTCGACTGGTCGCTCGCGGCGCTGCTGCGCGGGGAGCCGGGCGCGCCGCCGCTGGCGCGCGCGGACGTCGTCCAGCCGGCGCTGTTCGCGGTCATGGTGTCGCTCGCGAGGGTCTGGGAGTCGCTCGGCGTGCGGCCGGACGCCGTGGTCGGCCACTCGCAGGGCGAGATCGCCGCCGCGCACGTCGCGGGCGCGCTCAGCCTGGAGGACGCCGCCAAGGTGGTGGCGCTGCGCAGCCGCACCATCATGGCGCTGGCGGGCACCGGGGCCATGGCGTCCGTGCCGCTCGCCGCGGACCGTGTCGCCGAGTACGTCGCGCCGTTCGGGGACGAGCTGAGCGTCGCCGCGGTCAACGGGCCCGGCACCGCGGTCGTCGCCGGGACCCCGGACGCCGTCGCCGGGTTCATCGCCCGCTGCGAGGCCGACGGCGTCCGCGCGAAGGCCGTTCCCGCCGTGGACTTCGCGTCCCACTCGCCGATGGTCGAGGCCGTCCGGGAGCAGCTGCTGGAGCAGCTCGCCGGGGTGGCGCCGCGGTCGTGCGACATCGCGTTCTACTCGACGGTGACGGGCGGCATCGTCGACACCGCCGGGCTGGACGCGGCGTACTGGTACGCCAACCTGCGCAACCCGGTGCTGTTCGAGCCGACGATCCGGGCGATGGCCGAGGACGGGTTCGGCGCGTTCGTGGAGTCGAGCCCGCATCCCGTCCTCACGCTCGGCCTCGGGCAGACGCTGCCGGACGCGCTGATCGTCGGTTCGCTGCGGCGCAACGAGCCGCCGTGGCCGCCGCTGCTGGCGTCGCTGGCCGGGCTGCACGTGGGAGGAGTGCCGGTCGAGTGGCCCGCCGTCTTCACCGGACGGGCGCCGCGCCGCGTCCCGCTGCCCACCTACGCGTTCCAGCGCCAGAGCTACTGGCCGGAGGTGTCCGCCGGGTTCGAGCCCGCCGTGCAGGTCGCCGCCGTCGCGGAGGAGAGCGCCGAGGCCCCCGCGTCCGACGATCTGAGCTGGGCGGAGCGGCTCGCGGCGCTGCCCGAGGACGAGCGGGAACGCGAGGCCCTGGAGCTGGTCAGGTCGCGGACGGCGATCGTCCTCGGCCACCTGAGCGCCGACACGGTGGACGCCGACCAGGCGTTCCGGGAGCTCGGCATGGACTCGGCGATGGCCGTCCAGCTCCGGGAGAGGCTCAGCGCGGCGACCGGCCTGGAGCTGCCGGACACCCTCGTCTACGACCACCCCAGCCCGTCCCGGCTGGCCCGGCGGCTCTGCGAGCTGGCCGTTCCCGACAAAACCGCCGTTCCCATCCCGGCCGCGACGGTCGCCTTCGCGGACGACGACGACCCGATCGTCATCGTCGGGATGGCGTGCCGGTATCCGGGCGGCGCGCATTCGCCCGAGGATCTGTGGCGGCTCGTCGCCGGCGGCACCGACGCGATCTCCGGGTTCCCCGCCGACCGCGGCTGGGACCTGGACGGCCTGTACGACCCCGAGCCGGGCGTCCCCGGCCGGACCTACACGCGGCACGGCGGGTTCCTGCCCGACGCCGCCGAGTTCGACGCGGAGTTCTTCGGCATCAACCCGCGCGAGGCCGCGACGATGGACCCGCAGCAGCGCGTCCTCATGCAGATCGCCTGGGAGGCGTTCGAGCGCGCCGGGATCGACCCGGCGGCGCTGCGCGGCAGCCGCACCGGCGTGTTCGTGGGGGCGATGGCCCAGGAGTACGGGCCCCGGCTGCACGAGGGCGGCGACGGGCTCGGCGGCTACCTGCTGACCGGCAGCACCATCAGCGTCGCCTCGGGGCGGCTGGCCTACGCCTTCGGGCTGGAGGGCCCGGCGGTCACGGTCGACACGGCCTGCTCGTCGTCACTGGTCGCGCTGCACCAGGCGGTGCAGGCGCTCCGCGCCGGTGACTGCGCGCTCGCGCTGGCGGGCGGCGTCACGGTCATGGCGAGCCCCGGCATGTTCGTGGAGTTCGCCCAGCAGCGGGGCCTGTCCCCGGACGGCCGCTGCAAGTCGTTCTCGGCCGCCGCCGACGGCACCGGCTGGAGCGAGGGCGCCGGCCTGCTGCTGCTGGAGCGCATGTCGGACGCGCGGCGCCAGGGCCACCGGGTCCTGGCCGTCGTGCGCGGCAGCGCGATCAACCAGGACGGCGCCTCCAACGGCCTCACCGCGCCCAACGGCCCCTCGCAGGAGCGCGTCATCCGGCAGGCTCTCGCCAATGCCCGGCTGGCCCCTGCCGACGTCGACGCGGTAGAGGCGCATGGCACCGGGACCACCTTGGGCGATCCCATCGAGGCCCAGGCTCTGCTGGCCACTTACGGGCAGGACCGCGCGGAGCCTCTGCGGCTGGGGTCGATCAAGTCGAACATCGGGCACACCCAGGCCGCCGCCGGTGTCGCCGGGATCATCAAGATGGTCCAGGCCATGCACCACGGGCACCTGCCGGAGACCATCCATCTGGACGAGCCGTCGCCGCGTGTCGACTGGAGCTCAGGCAAGGTCGAGCTTCTGACGGAGCCCGGCACGTGGCCGGAGGCCGGTCGTCCGCGCCGGGCGGGCGTGTCGTCGTTCGGGATCTCCGGGACGAACGCGCACGTCATCATCGAGCAGGCTCCCGTTGTCGAGCAGTCGCCCGTTGTCGAGCAGCCGTCCGACTACGACGGGCCGCTGCCCTGGACGCTGTCGGGCAAGACCGAGGACGCGCTCCGGGAGCAGGCCCGGCGCCTCCGTGATCACATCGTTGAGCACCCCGAACTTCGCCCCGCCGACATCGCCCATTCCCTCGCCGCCACCCGCGCCACCCTCGATCACCGCGCGACCATCGTCGGCACCACGCGCGACGAGTTGCTGGCCGGTCTGGAAGCCGCGGCCCGGGGCTCGTTCATCCGCGGGGCGGACCGGGTGGCGTTCCTCTACACGGGGCAGGGCGCGCAGCGTCCGGGCATGGGGCGCGAGCTTTACCAGGCCTTCCCCGCGTTCGCCGAAGCCTTCGACGAGGTCTGCCAGCACATCGACCCGCACCTGCCGCAGCCTCTCAAGCAGGTCGTGTTCGACTCCGAGAACGACCAGATCAACCAGACTCTCTACACCCAGACCAGCCTGTTCGCGCTTCAGACCGCCCTCACTCGGCTGCTCACGACTCAGTTCGGCGTCACCCCGACCCATCTGATCGGCCACTCCATCGGCGAGATCGCGGCCGCTCATGCCAGCGGCATCCTCACCCTTCCCGACGCCGCACGTTTGATCGCCACCCGCGCCACCCTGATGCAGAACCTCCCCACCGGCGGCGCCATGATCGCGATCGAGGCGTCCGAGGAGGAGGTCGTTCCGCGGTTGACCGGGCGGGCCGCGCTCGCCGCCGTCAACGGGCCGGACGCGGTGGTCGTCTCCGGTGACGAGGCGGAGGTCACGGCGATCGCCGACGAGTTCGCGGGACGGGGACGGCGCGTCCGGCGGCTGACGGTGAGCCACGCGTTCCACTCGCCGCTCATGGACCCGATCCTGGGAGACTTCCGCGAGCAGGCCGCCCAGCTCACCTACAGCGACCCGCGGACTCCCCTGATCTCCAACCTCACCGGCCTGCCCGCCGAACCCGGAACCGTCAACGCCGACTACTGGACCGACCACATCCGCGGCACCGTCCGCTTCCACGACGGCGTTCGCGCGGTGGCCTCCGACGGCGTCACGGCATTCATCGAGATCGGCCCGGACGGGGTGCTGTCGGCGCTCGCCCGCGAGGCGCTGCCCGGCGCGACCGCCGTGCCGGTGCTGCGGCGCGACCGTTCCGAGCCGGTCACGCTGGTCACGGCCCTCGCGCACAGCGAGCAGACCGACTGGACGCCGCTGCTGGACGGGGCGCGCACGGTCGACCTGCCGACGTACGCGTTCCAGACCCGTCGCTTCTGGCTGGACGCGGCGGGGCCGTCCGGGTCGCCGTCCGGGATGGGGCTGGACGCCGCCGGGCATCCGCTGCTGGCCACGTCCACCGGGCTGCCGGACGGCGGGTTCCTGCTCACGGGCCGCATCACCGCGTCCGCGCACGGCTGGCTCGGCGACCACACCGTCCTCGGCACCGCGCTGCTGCCGGGGACGGCGTTCGTCGACCTGGCGCTGCACGCCGCCCGCACGGCCAGCGACCTGGAGCTGTCGGAGCTGACGCTGCACGCGCCGCTGCCGCTGCCGTCCCGCGGGGGCGTGCGGCTCCAGGTCACCGTGACCGCGGCCGACGCGGGACGCCGCGGGATCACCGTCCATTCGCGTCCGGACGGCGGTGACGGCTCCTGGACGCATCACGCGACGGGAACGCTCAGCGAGCCCGCGGGCGCGCCGGAGGGGATCGGTGAGGCGTGGCCGCCCGCCGGCGCCACCGCGGTCGATCTGGCGGACGCCTACGAGGACCTCGCCGACCGCGGCTACGAGTACGGTCCGGCGTTCCAGAATCTGCGGGGCCTGTGGCGGCGCGGCGGTGACCTGTTCGCCGAGGTGCGGGTGGAGGCGGAGGGCGGCTCCTTCGGCGTCCACCCGGCTCTGCTGGACTCCGTCCTGCACGCCGTGCTGCTGGACGAGTCCTCCGGCGAGCCGGTCCGGGTTCCGTTCTCGTGGAGCGGCGTGCGGATCGGGGCGACGGGTGCGTCGGTGCTGCGCGCCCGCCTGAGCCGGACCGGCTCCGGCTCGGTCTCGCTGCGGGCGGTGGACGCGGCGGGCACGCCCGTCGTGTCCGTCGACGACCTCGTCATGCTGCCCGCGGCGGACGAGCGGCCGCAGGCGCCGTCCGCCTCCGACGCGCTGTTCACCGTCGAGTGGCCCGAGGTCGAGATCGACGGCGGCGCGACCGTGCGCCCGGCCGTCCTGGGCGACCTCGGTGTCGAGACCGCCGCTGAGCGGTTCGCCGACCTGGGCGTGCTCGCCGCCGCGATCGACTCCGGTGTTCCGGCGCCCGACGTCGTCCTCGCCTCGCCGCCGCCGGACGGCGAACCGTGCCGGGATGCGCTGGCCCTCGTCCAGTCGTGGCTGGCTGACGAGCGGTTCGCCGCGTCCCGCCTGGTCTTCGTCACACGGAACGCGGTCGCGACCGGCGTTGAGGACGGTGCCGTCCTCGACGAGGCGCAGGCTCCGGTGTGGGGGCTGCTGCGTTCAGCGCAGTCCGAGCACCCGGGCCGGATCGTCCTCGCCGATGTCGACGGTTCGCTGGCCTCGTACCGGACCCTGATGTCCGTGACGGGCGGCGGTGAACCGCAGATCGCGCTTCGCGACGGTCGTGTCCACGCCCCGCGGCTGACCCGCGTTGAATCCGGCGCCGAGGAGTCCGGCGCGCTCGACCCGGACGGCACCGTGCTGATCACGGGCGGCACCGGGACGCTCGGCGCGCTGATCGCCCGCCACCTGGTCGGCGCGCACGGCGTCCGGCGGCTGCTGCTGGCCGGGCGGCGCGGACCGGACGCCGACGGCGCGACCGAGCTGGCCGCGGAGCTGATCGCCCACGGCGCCGACGTGCGGATCGCCGCCTGCGACGTCGCCGACCGCGGCGCGCTGGAGCGGCTCCTCGGCACCGTGCCCGCCGAGCACCCCCTCACCGCCGTCGTGCACACGGCCGGGGTCCTGGACGACGGTGTCATCGGGTCCCTCACCCCCGCGCGGCTCGACACGGTGATGCGCGCCAAGGCGGACGCGGCCTGGAACCTCCACGAACTCACCCGCGGCCTCAGCCTGAAGGCGTTCGTGCTGTACTCGTCGATCGCGGGCGTCGTGGGCGGCCCGGGGCAGGCGAACTACGCGGCCGCGAATGTCGCGCTCGACGCGCTGGCCGTGCGGCGCCGCGCGGAGGGCCTGCCCGCCACGTCCATCGCCTGGGGCCTCTGGGACGGGACCGGCGGCATGGCCGCGGACCTCACCGGAGCCGAGCGGGCGCGCTGGGCCCGCGCCGGGATCGTGCCGATCGCGGCCGAGCTGGGCGTCGCGCTGTTCGACGCGGCGCTGGCCGGGGACCGTCCCGCCGTCGTCGCCACGCGCCTGGACCTGACCGCGCTGCGCGCCGAGGCCCGCGCCGGGACGATGCCGCCGCTGTTCCGCGGCCTCGTGCGCGTCCCGGCCCGCCGCGCCGCCGCGTCCGCGACGACCGGGGCGACCGGGGCGGAGGACGCCCTCGGGCTCGTCCGGTCGGCCGTCGCGACCGTCCTCGGGCACGCCTCCGCCGACGGCCTGGACATCGACCGCTCGTTCCGGGACCTCGGGTTCGACTCCCTCACGGCCGTCGAGCTGCGCAACCACCTCGGCGCGCTGACCGGGCTGCGGCTGCCGACCACGCTGATCTTCGACCATCCGAGCCCGGCGGCGCTGGCCGCGCTGATCGCGGCGGAGCTGAGCGGGACGCGCCGGGAGGCGGCCGCGCCGGTCGCCGCGGCCTCCGCCGCCTCCAGCGACCCGGTCGTCATCGTCGGGATGGCGTGCCGGTATCCGGGCGGCGCGCGGTCGCCCGAGGACCTGTGGCGGCTCGTCGCCGACGGTGCCGACGCGATCTCCGGGTTCCCCGCCGACCGCGGCTGGAACGTCGAGGACCTGTACGACCCCGACCCCGAGCGGACCGGCACCTCGTACGCGCGCGAGGGCGGCTTCCTGCACGACGCCGCGGACTTCGACCCGGTCTTCTTCGGCATCTCCCCCCGCGAGGCGCTCACCATCGACCCGCAGCAGCGGCTGCTGCTGGAGGTCGCGTGGGAGGCGTTCGAGCGCGCCGGCATCGACCCGGGGACGCTGCGCGGCAGCCGCACCGGCGTCTTCACCGGGATCATGTACGACGACTACGGCGCGCGGCTGCGGTCCGTGCCCGGCGAGTTCGAGGGCTACGTCGGCAACGGCAGCATGCCGAGCATCGCGTCGGGGCGCGTCGCCTACACCTTCGGGCTGGAGGGCCCGGCGGTGACGATCGACACCGCCTGCTCGTCGTCGCTGGTCGCGCTGCACCTCGCGGCCCAGGCGCTGCGCGGCGGCGAATGCGAGCTGGCCCTCGCGGGCGGCGCGACGGTGATGGCGACGCCGTCCACGTTCGTCGAGTTCAGCCGCCAGCGGGGCCTGTCCCCGGACGGCCGCTGCAAGTCGTTCTCGGCCGCCGCCGACGGCACCGGCTGGAGCGAGGGTGCCGGTCTGCTGCTGCTGGAACGGCTGTCGGACGCCCGCCGCCACGGTCACCGCGTCCTGGCCGTCGTGCGCGGCAGCGCGATCAACCAGGACGGCGCCTCCAACGGCCTCACCGCGCCCAACGGCCCGTCCCAGGAACGCGTCATCCGCCAAGCCCTGGCCAACGCGGCGCTGACCACCGCCGACGTGGACGCCGTCGAAGCCCACGGCACCGGGACCACCTTGGGCGACCCCATCGAGGCCCAAGCTCTGCTGGCCACCTACGGGCAGGACCGCGCGGAGCCTCTGCGGCTGGGGTCGATCAAGTCGAACATCGGCCACACCCAGGCCGCCGCCGGTGTCGCCGGGATCATCAAGATGGTCCAGGCCATGCACCACGGCCACCTGCCCGAGAGCATCCACCTGGACGAGCCGTCGCCGCACGTCGACTGGAGCTCCGGCAAGGTCGAGCTGCTCACCGAGCCGACGCCGTGGCCCCGGGCCGACCGTCCGCGCCGGGCGGGCGTGTCGTCGTTCGGGATCTCCGGCACGAACGCGCACGTCATCATCGAGCAGGCCCCCGTTGTCGAGCAGCCGCCCGTCGTCGAGCAGCCGTCCGACCACGGCGGGCCGCTGCCCTGGACGCTGTCGGCCAAGACCGAGGACGCGCTCCGCGACCAGGCCCAGCGCCTCCACGACCACATCACCGAACACCCCGAGCTCCACCCGGCCGACATCGCCCACTCCCTCACCACGACCCGCGCCGGCTTCGACCACCGCGCCGCCATCGTCGGCACCACGCGCGAGGACCTGCTCGGGGGTCTGGAGGCGCTCGCTCGCGACGGCGCGTCGCAGAGCGTCGTCCGCGGTGAGGTGCTGGGCGGGAAGGTCGCATTCCTCTACACGGGTCAGGGCGCGCAGCGTCCGGGCATGGGACGTGAGCTCTACGAGGCCTTCCCCGCCTTCGCCGAAGCCTTCGACGAGGTCTGCCGGCACATCGACCCGCACCTGCCGCAGCCTCTCAAGCAGGTCGTGTTCGACTCCGACAACGACCAGATCAACCAGACTCTCTACACCCAGACCAGCCTGTTCGCGCTTCAGACCGCCCTCACCCGCCTGCTCACGACTCAGTTCGGCGTCACTCCGACCCATCTGATCGGCCACTCGATCGGCGAGATCGCCGCCGCCCACACCGCCGGGATCCTCACCCTTCCCGACGCCGCACGCCTGATCGCCACCCGCGCCGCCCTCATGCAGAACCTGCCCACCGGCGGCGCCATGATCGCGATTCAGGCGCCGGAGGACGAGGTGCGCGAACTGGCCGACCGGCATCCCGGATTGTCGGTCGCGGCGGCCAACGGGCCGACGTCCATGGTGGTCTCGGGTGACGCGGAGGCGGCCGAGGAGGTCGCGCGGCACTTCGCCGACCAGGGGGTGAAGACGCGGCGGCTGAGCGTCAGCCATGCGTTCCACTCGCCGCTCATGGACCCGATCCTTGAGGACTTCCGCGAGCAGGCCGCCCAGCTCGCCTACAGCGACCCGCGGATCCCCCTCGTCTCCAACCTCACCGGCCTGCCCGCCGAACCCGGGACGGTCAACGCCGACTACTGGACCGACCACATCCGCGGCACCGTCCGCTTCCACGACGGCATCGAGGCCCTGGCCGCCGACGGCGTCACGACGTTCGTCGAGATCGGCCCGGACGCGATCCTCACGGCGCTCACGCAGGGGATCCTCCCCGAGGCCGCGGTCGTCGCGACGCAGCGCCGCGACCGGCACGGGCCCGCGACGCTGGTGAGGGGCCTCGCGGAGGTCCACGCGCACGGCGTGGACGTCGACTGGTCGTCCCTCCTGCCGGACGCGCGGACGGTGGACCTGCCCACCTACGCGTTCCAGCGCCGCCGCTACTGGCTGGACACGCCGGACACCGCGGGCACCCCGTCCGGGCTGGGCCTGGAGGCGGCCGCGCATCCGATGCTGGCCACCGCCACCGAGCTGCCGGACGGCAGCCACCTGTTCACCGGCCGCGTCGCGCTGACCACCCATCCGTGGCTGAACGACCACACCGTCATGGGGACCGTCCTGCTGCCGGCGACGGCGCTCGTCGAGCTGGCCCTCCACGCCGCGCAGACGGTGGGCCTGGACGAGCTGGCCGAGCTGGTCCTGAACGCGCCCGTCGCGTTCGGCCCGCAGGGGGCCGCCCTCCTCCAGGTGATCGTCGGCCCGGAGGAGGCCGCGGGAGACCGTGCCCTCACCATCAGGTCCCGCTCGGAGGAGGACCACTCCTGGACGGGCAACGCCACCGGCAGCCTGACCCGCACGCCCGTCCCGGTCACCTGACCCCATCCGTCCCGAACCCTCGAAGGGCCGGGGAGGACCTGCACGCACGCCAGGTCTTCCCCGGCCCTTCCCCATGCCCGAGGCCATGAGGACGCCCCCGACCCCGACCCCCTGCCGGGGATGGGCGTGCAAATGCGTCGTCCCGGGGCCGCATCTGCGGCCCCGGGACGACGGGAGGGACGGGCTGTCAGGTGAAGCGCAGCGGGGTGAAGGGCAGCGCGTGGGCGGGCGGCTCGGTGTCGTCGAGGTAGGCGGCCATGGCCTCGGCGGTGACGGGGGTTAGCTGGACGCCCATGCGGAAGTGCCCGGCGGCCATGTAGACGTCCGGGACGGTGGTCGGGCCGATGACGGGCAGGTCGTCCGGGGAGCCGGGGCGGAGGCTCGCGTTCATCTCCGCGAACCGGAGGTCCCCGGCGCCGGGGACGACCTCGGCGACGCGGGTGAGGAGGTCCCGGGTGCCCTCGGCGGTGACGGTCTCGTCGTAACCGCGCTCCTCGTAGGTGGCGCCGACGACGAGCTCGCCGTCCAGGCGCGGCACCAGGTAGAGGGACGAGCCTCGGGAGAGGGCGCGGGCGGTGAGGTTGAGCAGAGGCGGGTTGGAGTGGAGGCGGAGGATCTGGCCCTTGACGGGGCGGATCTCCGGGACGGCGCCGTCCGCCAGGCCCTCGATGCGGTGGGTCCAGCAGCCGGCCGCGAGGACGAGGCGGTCGAACGGGACGGTGTCGCCGTCGTCGAGGACGGCGGCGTGGCCGTCGATCCGCGTCACGCGCCGCCGGACGATGGTGCCGCCCAGGGACTCGATGGCGGTGCGCAGCGCCGCGGTGAGGACGCGCGGGTCGACGGCGCCGTCGTCGGGCGACAGCAGGCCGCCGAGCGCGGGCGCGAAGGCGGGCTGGAGCTTCGCGCACTCCTCCGGGCCGAGCCGCTCGGCGCGGACGCCCTGCGACTCCTGGAAGGCCTGCTGGTGGTCGAGGGTGTAGAGGGCGTCCTCGTCGAACGCCGCGTCGAGGACGCCGTCGCGGCGGTAGCCGGCGGGGGCGAACTCCTCCAGCTCGGCGACGAAGGACGGGTACAGCTCCCGGGAGGCCATGTAGAGGCGCAGGAGGTCCTTCTGGCCGTAGAGCTGCTCGTTGCCGGGCGGGAGCATGCCCGCCGAGACATGCGAGGCCTTGCTCGCCGGTGCGGGGTCGATGACGGTGACGGCGGCGCCGCGGAGCTGCGCGCGCCAGGCGGTGGCGAGGCCGATGACGCCGCCGCCGGCGATGACGATGTTCACGATTCGGTGTCCTCGAGGAGGCGCCGCAGGTGGGTGGCCAGGCCCGCGGGGGTCGGATGGTCGAAGGTGAGGGTCGCGGGGAGCCGCAGCCCGGTCGCGGACGACAGGCGGCGGCTGAGTTCGAGGTTGCCGAGGGAGTCGAGGCCCGCGGCGCCGAACTCGCGGCCGGGGTCGACGTCGGCGGGGCCGTCGTGGCCGAGGACGGCGGCGGCCTCCGCGCGGACGAACTCCAGCGCGGCCTGGTCGCGTTCGGCCTCGGGCAGGTCGGCGAGGCGGCGGCGCAGCGCGTCGGTCGCGGTGCGCTCGCCGGTCCGGGCGGGCGCGAGGTCCGCGAGGACGGGCGGGACGTCGCCGGTGAGGGCGGCCTCGTTCAGCCGGACGGGCGCGAGGACGGCGTCCCCGGCGGCGAGCGCGGCGTCGAACAGCGCCAGGCCCTGGTCGTGGGTGAGGGGGGCGAGGCCGGTCCGGCGGACGCGGTTCAGGTCGGCGGTGGACAGCGTCGAGCCCATGCCGCCCTCGTCCTCCCACAGTCCCCAGGCGAGGGAGACGCCGTGCAGGCCGAGGCCGCGGCGGCGGTGGGCGAGCGCGTCGAGGGCGACGTTGGCGGCGGCGTAGTTGGCCTGGCCGGCGTTGCCGATCAGCCCGGCGACGGACGAGAACAGCACGAACGCGCAGTCGGGGTCGCGGACGAGCTCGTGCAGGTTGAGGGCCGCGTCGACCTTGGGCCGCAGGACCTTGTCGAGGCGCCGCGGGGTCATGGTGCCGACGGTCGCGTCCGACACGACGCCCGCGGTGTGGACGACGGCGGACGGCGCGGGGATCGCGGCGAGGACGCGTTCGAGCGCGGCGCGGTCGGCGGCGTCGCAGGCGATCACCTCGACGCGGGCGCCGTGCGCGGTCAGCTCGGCGGTGAGGTCGGCGGCGCCGGGCGCGTCCGGGCCGCGGCGGCTGAGCAGCACCAGGTGCCGGACGTCGTGGCGGGTGACGAGGTGGCGGGCGAGGAGCCGGCCGAGCGCGCCGGTGCCGCCGGTCATCAGGACGGTGCCGGTGAGGGGGGGGCGCCGGGCGGGCTCCGGTTCCAGCCCGTG
>NZ_CAACUY010000148.1 GCF_900659615.1 Actinomadura fibrosa
CGTGCGCGACGGCCGGCGGCCACGCGGCGTAGGCGGTGAGGTGGACGGCCCGCCAGGCCCAGGGGCGCCGGCCGCCCGCGAACCGGCCGCGGGCGATGCCGCTCGCCGCGGCGGTGACGAGCAGGTAGAACGCGGCGGTGCCGAGGCCGTAGCCGAGCAGGTGGCGGCCGGAGACCGGCACGAACGCCTGCACGGCGCCGAGCCGGTGCCGGACCAGCTGCGCCGCGATGTGCGGGACCAGCGCGGCCAGCGCGACGAAGGCCGTGGCGCGGTGGACGGCCTGCGCGCGGACCCGGTGCCGCGGCGCGAGGACGGTGCGGCCGGTGGCCAGCAGGCCGATCATCACCGTGAGCGACAGCGCCACGAGCGCGACGACGCCGCTGTAGAAGTCGAGGAGCGAGCCGATCGCCCGCAACGCGGGAAGGAACGTGCCGGACGCGAAAGCGAAGCCGGTGAGCAGGCCGATCACGGCGACGGCCGCTCCCCGGAGAACAGCACCGCGCGAGAGGCTCCAGCCGCGCCGCGAAAGGCCCAGGACGTGACGCGAATGGGCGTAACGCGGAAGGCGCAGGACGTGCCGTGGAAGGCTCAGGGCGTCACGCGAACGGTGCGGGTCGTGAGTCGAAGGGCGCGGAGCAGGACGCGGAAGGCGCAGGCCGTGCTGCGACAGGCTCCACCCGCGACGCGAGGAGGTCGGCCGGCGGCGCTCGCTGCCCGGGCGGTCCTGCGGATGATCACTCAGGTGATCCGCGGCAGGCCCGGGCGGGCGGTCGGGCGGAGGGGCGCCCGGACCCTGGTACTGGCCGGGGGCCGGGACGTGCGGCGGCGCGCCCGCGAGGAACCCGGACGTCCCCTCGTGGTCGGGGCCCCGTCGCGCCGCGCCGCGGGGTCGCGGCGGTCGCCGGTCGGATGCCATGGGGCCGTCACCTGCTCTCCGGGTCCTTCGCCCTCCGGGTCTTCTGCCCGGATCTCGCCCGGTACGACGCCCGCCCGTCCCGGTCCAGTTCGGTGACAACCCCGTTTCCCGGAACCGCCCGATTCCCAGATCGGTACAGGTCAGGGCATCGCGGGCGCATTTCCCGTCCGGAACCGGCCGCGGCGCGATGAGAAGATTCCCGCAAGCGGACCCGGGAGGGGACCATGCGACAGCTGCTCACCCGCAGGCAGCGCGACTTCCTGGCCGTCGCCGAGCGGCTGACCGGGCCGTTCGCCGAGCGGGCCGCCGCGCACGACGAGGCGAACACCTTCCCGCGCGAGAACTTCGACGACCTGCGCGACGCCGGGCTGCTGCGGCTGTCGATCCCGATCGAGCTCGGCGGGATGGGCGCCACGCTGGCGGAGATCCTGCCGGTCCTCGAACGGCTGGCGGCGGCCGACGGCTCGACCGCGCTCGCCGCGGCCGCGCACATCTCCCCGCTCGGGCAGTGGGGCGCGGTGTGGCGGCGCACCGGCGACCCGCGGCTGGAGCGGCTGCTGCGCGAGGCCGCCGAGGGACGGCTGGTCTGGGCGTCGGTCACCGGCGAGCCGGACGCGCCGGACCTCCTCACCGACGCGCGGACCCGCGCGGAGCGCGCCGAGGGCGGCTACCGGCTGACCGGCCGCAAGACCCTCGCCATCAGCACCGGGATCGCCACGCACTGCTCGACGACGGCCCGCTACGAGGATCCGGACCTCGGGCCGCGGCTGATGCTGTTCCGCGTCGCGCTCACCTCCCCCGGGCTCACCGTGCTGCCGACGTGGGACGCGCTCGGGATGCGCGGTGCGCAGAGCAACGACGTCGAGCTCGACGGCGTGTTCGTGCCCGACGACGCGCTCGTCCACTCGCTGCCCGTCGGCCACTTCGACGCGACCGTGCTCCAGACGGTGTTCGCCTGGGCGATGCCCGCGTTCGGCGCCGTCTACAACGGTGTGGCGCTCGGCGCGCTGGAGTACGTGACCGGCCACGTCGTGCGGCGCGGGGCGACCGGCGACGTGCGGGTGCGCGACGCGGTCGCCGAGTGCGAGGCGCTGCTGGAGAGCTCGCGCGCGCTGCTGTACCGGCACGCCGACGAGGTGCTCGGCGGGCTGCTCGCGCAGGGGCTCTCGGTCCAGGAGGGGTTCGCGCGCTGCGCCCTGGTGCGGCGCGCCTGCACCGCCAACGCGATCGCGGTCGTGCAGCGCCTCGCGGGCGTGCTGGGCGGCGAGGGCTTCACCCGCGCGGCCCCGTTCGAGCGGATGTGGCGGGACGTCCAGGCCGGGCGGTTCCTGCCGTTCGACGACCGCAGCGCCGCCGAGCTGATCGGCGCGACCGCGCTCGGCGTCCCGCTGGCCCCGGAGATCGGCGCGGACGAGTCGGGCCCGCGGAGCCGCCCGAAGCGGCCCGTCCCCCGGAGCGCGGGCGACGGGCACGGCACCGGCGTCGCCGGGGACGGGCGCGCCCCCGGCGGCGCGGGCACGGATCAGCCGGCGCCGTAGACCGGTTCCGGCTCCGGGGCCTGCGCGAGCAGCCCGCCGACGACCTCGCCGATCTCGGACGGGTCCCAGCGGGCGCCCTTGTCGGCGGAGGGTCCGTGCCGGAAGGCGTCCATCACGCAGATCCGGCCGCCCTCCACCTCGAAGACCCGGCCGGTGACGCCGCGCGACTCCGCCGAGCCGAGCCAGACGACCAGCGGCGACACGTTCTCCGGGGCCATCGCGTCGAACTCGCCCTCGGCGGGGGCCGCCATCGTCTGCGCGAACACCTCCTCGGTCATCCGGGTGCGGGCGGCGGGCGCGATGGCGTTCACCGCGGCCCCGTACCGGCCGAGCTCGGCGGCGGCGACCAGCGTCAGCCCGACGATGCCCGCCTTGGCGGCCGAGTAGTTGCCCTGGCCGACGCTGCCGAGGAGCCCTGCCCCGGACGAGGTGTTGACGACCCGGGCGTCCACCGGGCGGCCCGCCTTGCTCTCGGCCCGCCAGTGCAGCCCGGCGTGCTTGAGCGGCAGGAAGTGGCCCTTCAGGTGGACGCGCACGACCGCGTCCCACTCGTCCTCGGACAGGTTGACCAGCATGCGGTCGCGGAGGAACCCGGCGTTGTTGACCAGCGTGTCGAGGCGCCCGAACGCCTCGACCGCGGTGCGGACGAGGGCGGCGGCGCCCGCGTCCGTCGCGATGTCGTCGGTGCTGGCGACGGCGCGCCCGCCGAGCGCCTCGATCTCCTTCACGACGTCGTGCGCCGGCCCCTCGGACGCGCCGCCGGTGCCGTCGCGGGCCACGCCGAGGTCGTTCACCACGACGTGCGCGCCCTGGCGGGCGAACTCCAGGGCGTGGGCGCGGCCGAGGCCCCGTCCGGCGCCGGTGACGGCGACCACGCGGTCCTTGCAGATCATCGCGACTCCTTCGCTGGCGGTTCGGTTCCGGCGGGCGGCCGGTTCGCGGTCGCCGCGTCCAGGAAGGCGGGGCGCTCGCCGCCGCCGTGCAGCAGGAGGCTGGACCCGGTGACGTAGGCGGCGAGGTCGGAGGCGAGGTACACGCAGGCGGCGCCGACCTCGAACGGGTCGGCCATCCGGCCCGCCGGGACGGTCCGCTCGACGGCGGCGACGCCCGCCTCGTCGCCGTAGTGGAGGTGGGCCTGCTCGGTGCGGACCATGCCGACCGTGATCGAGTTGACCCGGACGTGCGGCGCCCACTCGACGGCGAGGGACCGGGTGAGGCTGTCCAGGCCGGCCTTCGCGGCGCCGTAGGCGGCGGTGCCCGGCGACGGGCGGACGCCGCTCACGCTGCCGATGTTGACGACCGAGCCGCCGTGCCCCCGGGCGCGCATCGCCGTGTACACCGCCCGCGCCATGATCAGCGGCGCGGTCAGGTTGAGTTCGAGGATCTTGAGGTGGACGCGCAGCTCGCGCTCGGCGAGCGGCGCGAACGGCCCGCCGCCGGCGTTGTTGACGAGGACGTGGACGTCGTCGAGGCCGTCGGCGAACGCCTGCACGGCGTCGGGGTCGCGCACGTCCAGGGAGACGAACCGCGCCGTCCGGCCCGCCGCCTCCGGGAGGGCCTCCGGCTCGCGCCGGGCGACCGCGACGACGTCGGCGCCCGCCTCCAGGAAGGCGCGGCTGATGCCGGCGCCGACCCCGCGCACGCCCCCGGTGACCACGACGGTCCGGCCCGACAGGTCCAGCGCCAGTGACATCCCGCCTCCTCCGCGCCCCTCTGCTACCGTCTGTTCTAACAAATGTTTGGTGGAAAGGTAGCGCATGGGAGTCTCCACCACGACCCTGGACGGGGTCGCCGAGATCGTCGTGGACGCGCCGCCGGTCAACGCGCTCACCGTGGCGGGCTGGTACGAGCTGGCCGGCGCGGTCCTCGCGGCGGGCCGCGACCCGGAGGTCGGCGCGGTCGTGCTGCGCGCCGAGGGGCGCGGGTTCAACGCCGGGGTCGACATCAAGGAGATGCAGCGCACCGAGGGCCACACCGCGCTGGTCGGCGCCAACCGCGGCTGCTTCGCGGCGTTCGCCGCCGTCTACGACTGCGAGGTCCCCGTGGTCGCCGCCGTCCACGGATACTGCCTCGGCGGCGGCGTCGGCCTCGCGGGCAACGCCGACATCGTCGTCGCGTCCGAGGACGCCTACTTCGGCCTGCCGGAGGTCGACCGGGGCGCGCTCGGCGCCGCCACTCACCTGGCGCGGCTCGTCCCGCAGCACCTGATGCGCGCGATGGTCTACACGTGCCGCAACGTCACCGCCGCCGAGCTGCACCACCACGGCTCGGTGCTGGAGGTCGTCCCCGGGGACGGGCTGCGCGCCAAGGCCCTGGAGGTCGCCGCGGCGATCGCCGCCAAGGACCGGTACGTGATCCGGCGGGCCAAGGAGTCGCTGAACGGCATCGACCCGGTCGACGTCCGCCGCAGCTACCGCTACGAGCAGGGCTTCACCTTCGAGCTGAACCTCGTCGGCGCGGGCGACGCGCACCGCGACGCCTTCGTCGGGCGGGAGGCGCGATGAGCAAGGTCATGTCCGCCGACGAGGCCGTCGGCACGCTGGAGAGCGGCATGACGCTCGGGATCGGCGGCTGGGGCTCGCGGCGCAAGCCGATGGCGCTCGTCCGCGCGCTGTGCCGGTCGGACGTCACCGACCTGACCGTCGTCTCCTACGGCGGGCCGGACGTCGGGCTGCTGTGCGCCGCCGGGAAGGTGCGGCGGCTGGTCACGGCGTTCGTCACGCTGGACTCGATCCCGCTGGAGCCGCACTTCCGGCGGGCGCGTGAGTCGGGCGCGATCGCGCTGACGGAGTACGACGAGGGCATGTTCATGTTCGGGCTGTACGCGGCGGCGCACCGGCTGCCGTTCCTGCCGACGCCGGTCGGGCTCGGCTCGGACGTGATGCGCGTGAACCCCGAGCTGCGGACGGTCCGCTCGCCGTACGCCGACGGCCGGGAGCTCGTCGCCGTCCCCGCCCTGACGATGGACGCCGCGCTGGTGCACATGAACCGGGCCGACGCCCGCGGCAACGCCCAGTACCTCGGGCCCGACCCCTACATGGACGACCTGTTCGCCAAGGCCGCCGACCGCACCTACGTCTCGTGCGAGCGGATCGTCGACACGGCCGACCTCGGCAAGGAGGGGCCGCCGCAGTCGCTGCTGATCAGCCGGTCGCAGGTGGCGGGCGTCGTGGAGACGCCGAACGGCGCGCACTTCACCGACTGCGAGCCCGACCAGCGCCGCGACGAGGCGTTCCAGCGGCTGTACGCGAAGGCGGCGGCGGACGAGGAGCAGTGGGCGGCGTTCCGCGACCGCTTCCTGTCCGGCGACGAGGCCGACTACCAGGACGCCGTCCGACGCTGGCAGGAGGAGCAGTGACCACGCAGACCGGTAGCGACGTCGGTATCGACGCCACCAGGGCGGAGGTCTGCGCGGTCGCCTGCGCGGAGCTGTTCCGCGGGGACGGGGAGATCGTCGCGGCGGCGGTCGCCGGGTTCGTGCCGATGCTGGGCTCCCGGCTCGCGCGCGCGACCTTCGAGCCCGACCTGCTGACCACCGACGGCGGGCCGGTGCTCAGCGCCCGGCCCGTCCCGCTCGGGACGCAGGCGGACGCGGCCGAGGGCTGGCTGCCGTTCCGCGACCACCTGTGGCTGGTGCTCAACGGGCGGCGGCACGTCGTCATGGGCCCGAGCCAGATCGACGCGCACGGCAACACCAACATCTCCTGCATCGGCGACTGGGAGCGGCCCGCGCGGCAGCTCCTCGGATCGCGCGGCGGCCCGGGCAACACGCTGCTCAACACGACGAGCTACTGGGTGCCGAAGCACTCGCCGCGCGTCTTCACCGAGAAGGTCGACTTCGTCAGCGGCGTCGGCTGGGACCGCGGCGCGCACGAGATCCGCGCCGTGGTGACCAACCTCGCCGTCCTCGACTTCGCGACGCCCGAGCGGCGGATGCGGCTGCGGTCGGTGCATCCGGGCGTGACCGTCCAGGAGGTGGTGGCCGCGACGGGCTTCGACCTCACCGTCCCCGATCACGTACCGGAGACGCGCCTGCCGGACGCCGAGGAGCTGCGCGTCATGCGGGAGGTCCTTGACCCGAAGGGGCTGCGCGAACGCGAGGTGCCCGCGTGACCGGGGGCATGACCGGAGGCATCACCGGGGCGGGCGCGCAGGTGCTCGACACGCCGCTGACCCGGCTCACCGGCGTGCGGCACCCCGTCGTCCAGACCGGCATGGGCTGGGTGGCCGGGCCGCGGCTCGTCACCGCCGTCGCGAACGCCGGGGGCCTCGGGATCCTCGCCTCGGCGACGATGACGCTCGACCAGCTCGCCGGGGCCGTCCGCGAGGTCAAGGAGCGCACGGACGCCCCGTTCGGGGTGAACCTGCGGGCGGACGCCGGCGACGCGGGCGACCGCATCGACCTCCTCGTCAAGGAGGGCGTGCGGGTCGCCTCGTTCGCGCTCGCGCCGAAGCGGGAGCTGATCGCCCGGCTGAAGGACGCGGGCGTCGTGGTGATCCCGTCGGTGGGCGCGCGGCGGCACGCGGAGAAGGTCGCCGCCTGGGGCGCGGACGCGGTGCTGGTCCAGGGCGGCGAGGGCGGCGGGCACACCGGCGCCGTCGCCACGACGCTGCTGCTGCCGCAGGTCGTGGACGCGGTGGACGTCCCGGTGATCGCCGCGGGCGGCTTCTTCGACGGCCGCGGCCTCGCCGCCGCGCTCGCCTACGGGGCCGCGGGCGTGGCGATGGGCACCCGCTTCCTGCTCACCGCCGACAGCTCCGTCCCGGACGCGGTCAAGCGCGTCTACCTCGGCGCCGCCGAGACCGTCGTCACCCGGCAGGTGGACGGGATGCCGCACCGCGTCCTGCGCAGCGAGCTGGTCGACGTGCTGGAGCGCTCCGGCCGGGTCGGCGGGCTGCTGCGGGCGCTGCGCAACGGCGCCCGGTTCCGCCGGATCTCGGGCATGTCGTGGCGCGCGATGATCGCCGACGGCCGGGCGATGAAGCACGGCAAGGACCTGTCCTGGTCGCAGGTGCTGATGGCGGCCAACACGCCGATGCTGCTGCGGGCCGCCATGGTGGACGGCCGCCCCGACCTCGGCGTGATGGCGTCCGGCCAGGTCGTCGGGGTGATCGACGACCTGCCGACCTGCGCGGACCTGATCGGCGGCATCGTGCGGGGCGCCGCCGAGGCGATCGCCGCCCAGCAGGCCCTGCTCGTCCGCTGATTCCCAGGAGGGCTACCAGGACGGCTCGCGGTCAAGACGCCCCGAGGCCGCGCAGGACCGCCTGGAGACCGCGGCGGAACTCCTCGTCGGGACCGATCGCACCGGCGTGCCGGGCCGTGTCCGCCATGTACGGGTACTCCGAGCGCGGGAGGGCGGCGATGACGTCTGTCCCCGCGCCGGACAGCGGCCCGAGGCGCTCCATCTGGATCGCGCCGATCAGGTAGGCGAGGAGCGCGCGCAGCGCGACGACCCGGTCGGCGCCGCGCAGGCCGCCGGTGGCGAGGATCCCCGCCACCGTCTCCGACCAGCGCAGCAGGCCGGGCGAGCTGTGCCGGTGCGTGAGGGTCAGCGGGACGATCTCGGGGTGGGCGCCGAGCACGTCCCGGATGCGCAGCGCCATGGCCTCGACCCGGGCGTCCCACGACCCGCTGGGTGGGGGCGTGGGATCGACCTCCTCCAGGGCCAGTTCCAGCACGAGCCCTTCGAGCTCCTCCCGGTCGCGCACGTAGCGGTAGAGCGCCATCGTGCTCATCCCCAGCTCCTTCGCGACGGCGCGCATGGACAGGCCGGCGAGGCCGTCGCGGTCGATGACGGCGAGGGCGGCGGCGGCGATCCGCGCCGGGCTGAGCGAGCGGGGACGGGGCATGAGTTGACAGCGTACGGTATACGCCTACGATCGTAAGCGTATGCCGTACGCCTACAGGGCCGTACACCTACGAGAGGACGGTGCCATGCGCCTGACCCCCGGTTCCGACGTCCCCGCCCGCGACCTCGTCCCCGTGAACGGCCCGCCGGTCCCCGTGCCGGACCCCGGCGGCCTCGTCCACCTCCAGTTCCGGCGGTTCGCCGGCTGCCCCGTCTGCAACCTGCACCTGCGCTCGATCGCCGGCCGGCACCGCGAGATCGAGGCCGCCGGGATCCGCGAGGTCGCGGTCTTCCACTCCCCCGCCGGCGAGCTCGCCCCGCACGCCGAGGGCCTGCCGTTCCCCGTGGTCGGCGACCCGCGCCAGAAGCTGTACGCCGAGTTCGGCGTCGGGTCGTCCCGCCGCGCGCTGCTCGACCCGCGGGCCTGGGGCCCGATCGCCCGGGCGCTCCTCACCGGCACCTGGCAGGTGCTCCGCGGGCGCGAGCGGCTGCCCGCGTCCAGGCCGGCGGGCGGCCGCCTCGGCCTGCCCGCCGACTTCCTCATCACCCCGGACGGCCGCGTCGCCGCGGTCAAGTACGGCGAGCACGCCTACGACCAGTGGTCGGTGGACGAGCTGCTGTCCCTGGCCGCGCAGGCCCCCGTGGCGTCCAAGGAGTCCTGACCCGGCGGCCCGCCGCCGGAAGTGCCCTGAACACCCTGGCCGCGCGGCCGCCGTCAGCCGCGGACGGCGAGGACGAGCTTGCCCGTGGTCGAGCCCGACTCGATGCGGCGGTGCGCCTCGGCCGCGTCCGCCAGGGGCAGCGTCTCCACCTGGACCCGCAGCTCGCCGGACGCGGCCGCCGCGACGGCGCGACGGAGCGCCCGGCCCGCCTCGGCCGGGTTTCCGCCGGAGAAGGCCGCGAGGTTGAAGCCCGACACGGTCTTGTTCGTGAACCACAGCTCGTTCGCCGGGACGCCCACGTCGTCCGCGCCGGAGGCGTTGCCCATGACGACCATGCGGCCCATCGGGGCGAGCGCGTCCAGGCTCGCGCGCCGGGCGGGGCCGCCGACCATGTCCACCACGATGTCGAAGCCGCGCCCGCCGGTCAGCTCGCCCACCCGGTCCGGCAGCTCGCCGCGCAGGACGACGTCGTCGTAGCCGAATCCGCGCGCGGTCGCGACCTTGGCCGCGCCGCCGACGGTCCCGGCGACGCGTCCCGCGCCGAGCAGGCGGGCGGCCTGCCCGAGCTGGCTGCCCACGCCCCCGGCGGCGGCGTGCACGAGCACGGTCTCGCCCGGCTCGATGCGCGCCACGCGGTCCAGCACGAGGAACGCGGTGGTGCTGTTGGACGGCAGCGCCGCCGCGACGTCCAGGCCCAGGTCGAGGCCGTCCAGCGGGGCGACGAGGTCCGCCGAGGTGACGACCACCTCGGCGTACCCTCCGCTGTCCACGATCGTGAGCGCGGCCACGGGCTGCCCCGGCCGCAGCCCCTCGACCTCGGGGCCGACTGCCCGCACGTGGCCGGACACCTCGATGCCGGGGACGAACGGCAGCGGGACGTCCACGACGCCCTGCCGGTAGAGCACCTCGGCGAAGTTGGCACCCGCGTAGGCCACGTCGATCGACACCTGGCCGGGTCCGGGCTCCGGGACCTTCACCTCGTCGACCCGCAGCACGTCCGCTCCCCCGAACTCGGGGATGGTGACCGCCTTCATCGGTTCCGCCTCCATGGATCGCTCCTTCAAGATCGTTAGCATCGACTCTGCCACCTTGTCCGGCCCCACCGGTCCGGGCCCCGTCAGTACCGGTCCCCGACGGCCGCGGGGACGCCGTCCAGCTCGGCCAGGTCCGCGGCGGTGAGGTCGAGGTCGGCCGCGCCCGCGTTGTCGCGCAGGTAGCGGGACTTCTTCGTGCCGGGAATCGGGATGACGTGGTCGCCCTGGGCGAGCGTCCAGGCGATGGCCACCTGCGCCGGGGTGGCGCCGCGGCGCGCGGCGACCGCCTTCACGACGTCCACGATGCGCAGGTTGGCCTTGAGCGCCTCCTCCTGGAAGCGCGGGTTGCCGCCGCGGAAGTCGGTGTCCTCGAAGTCGGTGCCGGTGACGGTCCCGGTGAGGAAGCCCCGGCCGAGCGGCGAGAACGGGACGAACACGGCGCCGTTGGCCGCGCACCAGCCGACCACGTCGCCCGGGCCGTCCGCGCTCGCGCCGGTCTCGCCGGGGAGCGTGCCCGCGACCCCGCCGGGCGCGCCCATCGCGTCGCGCGTCCACAGCGAGAGCTCCGACTGGACGGCCGCGACCGGGTGGATCGCGTGCGCCTCCGCCGCCTGCGCGACGCCGACCTCCGACAGGCCCAGGTGCCGGACCTTGCCCTCGGCGACCAGCTCGGCCATCGCGCCCCAGGTGTCGGCCAGCGGCACCGCCGGGTCGACGCGGTGCAGGTAGTACAGGTCGATCACGTCCGTACCGAGGCGGCGCAGGCTCTCCTCGGCGGACGCCTTGACGTGCTCGGGGGTGCCCCGCCGCCCGATCCGGCGCGTCGCGAGGTCCTCGACGACCAGCCCGGTCTTGGTGGCGACCACCGCCTCGCCGCGCCGCCCGGCGAGCGCGCGGCCGACGAGCGACTCGTTGTGGCCGTCGCCGTACGGCTGGGCGGTGTCCAGGAACGTCACGCCCAGGTCCAGCGCCTCGCGGATCAGCGCGACCGACGCCTCGTCGTCCCGCTCCGACTCGCTGTAGGCCCAGCTCATGCCCATGCAGCCGAGTCCGACCGCGCCGACCGGCGTCCCCGCGAAGTCCCGGTTCCTCATGGCCCTTCAACTCCTCCGTCAGTGCCGTCCCTCAGGCGGCCGCGAACCGGGCCGCCGGTGACGATGCTGCTCCGCGGCCGGGAGGGCGAACAGAGTCGGCTCATCCTGGGCCTGCCACCACCACCCTCCCGTGTTCCGGTAGACAGGCAATTAGCAAATTGCCATACTGGCTCAGTGCTGGACGTGGACCTGGTGAAGGCGCTGGCCAACGACAAGCGCCTGCTGATCCTGGAGTGGCTGCGCGACCCGGAGCGACACTTCCCGCCGCAGCGCGACGGCGACCTGGTCGAGGACGGCGTGTGCTCGCTGTTCCTCGCGCAGAAGCTCGGCGTGAGCCAGCCGACCTGCGGCGAGCACCTCCGGGTGCTCTCCCGGGCCGGGCTGGTGCGCGGCACGAAGATCAAGCAGTGGGTGTTCTACCGGCGCGACGAGGAGCGGATCGCGCACGCGAAGGAGTTGCTGAGCGGTGAATGGTGAACTCAAGGACGCCGCGGCGTCCCCCGACGGACGGCCCGCGGAGCTCTACGAGCGGCTCATCGCGGACCTGGACGCGGCCGGGGCGCGCTACCGGCTGATCGACCATCCGGCCGAGGGCCGCACCGACCTGGTCAGCGCCATGCGCGGGCACGACGTCGCGCACGCCGCCAAGTGCCTGGTCGTGATGGTGAAGGCCGGCAAGAAGCGGACCCGGTACGTCCTGGCCGTGGTGCCCGGCGACGCCCGCCTCGACCTCCAGGCCGTCAAGGACCTCCTGGACGGCACCTACGCCGCCTTCGCGGGCCGCGAGAAGGCCGAGGAGCTGGCCGGCAGCGTCAGCGGCACCGTCCTGCCCTTCGGCTACCACCCGAGGCTGGAGGTCATCGCCGACCCGGCGCTGCTGCGCGCGCCGGAGCTGTACTTCAACGCCGCCCGGCTGGACCGCTCGGTCGCCCTGCACACCGACGACTACCGGCGCATCGCCGCGCCCCGCGTCGCTCCCATCACCACCGCCTCCTGAGCGGCGGCCGACCCGCGGCCGGCCGGGGCGCGGTCAGCTCGCGTGGGCGAGGCGGGCGCGGGCCATCAGCTTCTCAAGGCGCTCCTGGGTGCCCGTGCCCGGACGGGGGTTGTGCAGCACCATGCTTTGGCCGGGCCGGTCGGCGAGCGGCAGCAGCGTCGCCTCGAAGGTCATCTCGCCCGCCTCCGGATGCCGGATCGCCTTGACGGCGCGCGTCTCGGTGCTCACCTCGTGGCGGGCCCACAGCTCGGCGAACTCGGGGCTGGCGGCCGCCATGTCCGCGGCGATCCGGGCGAACTCCGGGTCGTCCGGGTAGCGGGCGGCGTCGGCGCGGAACCGCGCGACGAGACCGGGCGCCGACGCGGCCCACCGCGTGTTCGTCGACCGGTAGCGCACGTTCGTGAAGAAGCTGACCAGGCAGTTGTGGTCGATGTCGCCGTACCCGAACACCTCCCGGGCGGCGTCGTTGATCGCGACGAAGTTCCAGTGCCGGTCGCGGATGTAGGCCGGGCGCGGCGACCAGGCGTCCAGGACGCGCAGCAGCTCCGGCGTGACCGGGACGGCCGGTCCGGCGGCCGCCCGCGGCGGGTTGAGCCCGGCCAGCAGGTAGAGGTGCTCGCGCTCGGCCTCGTCCAGCCGCAGCGCGCGGGCGATCGCGTCCAGGACGTCCCCGGACACCTTGATGTCGCGGCCCTGCTCCAGCCACGTGTACCAGGACACCCCGACCCCGGCGAGCACCGCGACCTCCTCGCGGCGCAGCCCCGGAGTCCGGCGCCGCCCCACGTCCGGCATGCCGACGTCGGCGGGCGCCAGCCGGGCGCGGCGGGTCCGCAGGAAGTCGCGCATCTCGTCGCGGCGGCGGTCGGGGGCGGTGGCACTGCTGGGCATACCGCCACGATATCCCCCGCTACGCGACCACCGCGCCGGCGCGCAGGCGGGCGATCGTCGCGGCGTCGCGGCCGAGCTCACGCAGGACGGCGTCGGTGTGCTCGCCGAGCGCGGGGATCGGGTCCATGCGGGGCTCCGCGTCCGTGAACGTGATCGGCGGCAGCAGCGCGCGGAGGGGGCCGACCGGCGACTGCACCTCCCGCCAGCGGTCCCGTTCGGCGAGCTGCGGATGGGCGATCAGCCCGTGTCCGTCGTTCAGCGACGCGTTCGGGACGCCCGCCTCGTCGAGCCGCCGCAGCAGTTCGGCGCGGGGCATCGCGGACGTGGCGGCGCCGACGATCGCGTCGACCTCCGCGCGGTGCTCCACCCGCGCCCGGTTCGTCGCGTAGCGGGGGTCGGTGACGAGGTCCGGCCGGTCCAGCACGCCCGTCGCGAGGGCCGCCCACCCGCGGTCGTTCTGGACGCCGATCACGACGTCGGGCCCGTCCGCCGTCGGGTAGGCGTCGTACGGGGCGATCACGGGATGGCTCAGCCGCGAGCGCGGCGGCGGCGCCCCGGTGTAGAGCGTCGTGTACATCGCCTGCCCCATCCACTCGGCGACCGCGTCGAACATCGCGACCTCGATCGCGGCGCCCTCCCCCGTGGTGCCGCGGCGGACGAGCGCCGCGAGCGTCCCGGAGAAGGCGTACATCCCGGCGGCGATGTCGGCCAGCGGGGACCCGGCCTTCACCGGCGTCTCGGGGGTGCCGGTCACCGAGATCAATCCCGCCTCGGCCTGGACGAGCATGTCGTAGGCGCGCTTGTCGCGGTACGGCCCGCGCGACCCGTAGCCGGACATGTCGACCGTGATCAGCCGCGGGTGCTCCGCGCGCAGCCGCGCGGCGCCGAAGCCGAGCCGTTCCGCCGCGCCCGGCGCGAGGTTCTGCAGGAACACGTCGGCGCCCGCGACCAGCTCGCCGAGGATGGCGCGCCCCTCGGGCCGCTTCGCGTCGAGCGCCACCGACTCCTTCGACCTGTTGAGCCAGGCGAAGTGCGTCCCGAGGCCGCCCCGCACGCCCGCGTCGTAGGCGCGGGCGAAGTCGCCGCCGTCCGGCCGCTCGACCTTGATGACCCGCGCGCCGAGGTCGGCGAGCTGGCGCGTGGCGAACGGCGCCGCCACGGCCTGCTCCAGCGCCACGACGGTGATGCCCGCCAGCGGTAGGGCGTTCACGATTCGAGCAGCCTCCGCCCGATGATCATCTTCTGGATGTCGGCGGTGCCCTCGCCGATGAGGAGCATGGGCGCCTCGCGGTAGAGCCGCTCGATCTCGTACTCCTTGGAGTAGCCGTAGCCGCCGTGGATGCGGAACGCGTCCTCCACGACCTCCTTGCAGTACTCGCTGGCGAGGTACTTGGCCATGCCGGCCTCCAGGTCGTTGCGCTCGCCGGAGTCCTTGCGGCGCGCGGCCATGACCATCATCTGGTGGGCCGCCTCGACCTTGGTCGCCATCTCCGCCAGCCGGAACAGCACGGCCTGGTGCTCGGCGATCGGCCGGCCGAACGTCTCGCGCCGCCGGGCGTAGTCCACGGCCAGCTCGTAGGCGCGCCGCGCGACGCCGCAGCCGCGGGCCGCGACGTTGACGCGGCCGACCTCGACGCCGTCCATCATCTGGTAGAAGCCGCGGCCCGGCGCCCCGCCGAGGATCTGCCCGGCCGGGACGCGGTACCCGTCGAAGACCAGCTCGGTGGTGTCGACGCCCTTGTAGCCCATCTTCTCGATCCGGCCGGGGACGGTGAGGCCGGGCGCGACCTCGCCGAAGCCGGGCTCCTTGTCGACGAGGAACGTGGTCATGCCCCGGTGGCCGGCGTCCGGGTCGGTCTTGACGAGCGTCGCGACGAGGTTCGCCGAGCCGCCGTTGGTCAGCCACATCTTCTGGCCGTCGATCACGTAGTCGCCGCCGTCCGGGACGGCCCGGGTCCGGATCGCCGAGACGTCGGAGCCGCAGCCGGGCTCCGACATCGAGAACGCGCCGCGGACCTCGCCCGCCGCCATCCTCGGCAGGTAGTGCGCCCGCTGGGCGCCGGTGCCGTGGTGGGCGATCATCCACGCGACGATGAAGTGCGTGTTGACGATCCCGGAGACGCTCATCCAGCCGCGCGACAGCTCCTCGACCACCAGCGCGTACGTCAGCAGGGACTGGCCGAGCCCGCCGTGCTCCTCGGCGATCGTCAGGCCGAACAGCCCGAGGTCGCGCATGCCGTCCACGATCGCCTGCGGGTACGCGTCCGCGTGCTCCAGGTCCGTGGCGACGGGCAGGACCTCCCGGTCGACGAAGGCCCGCACCGTCGCGATGATCTCCCGCTGCTCGTCCGACAGCCCGTAGGTCTGCTGGAGCCTGCCCGCGTTCCGTCCGCCCATCGCCCCTCCCCGGAAATTTTTTATACGATATGAGTGCCGGGGTGCGTTGCGGAAGGGGCGCCCGGAGGCGTCACCCCTCCTGGGCCTCCCAGAACCCCTGGGCCTCCAGATGGACGACCAGCAGCGCGCCGGCGTGCCGGATGTGCGCGCGCATCGCCCGCCGGGCGGCGTCGGCGTCGCCCTCCCGCAGCGCGGCGAGGACGAGCCGGTGGTCGTCGACCGACGCCTGGCTCCAGCCGTGGATGCTGGAGTAGAACCGGCGCGGCGCGTACCGGACGACGAGCTGGAGCAGCCAGGACGTCTTCGGCGACCCCGCGCACAGGTTGATCACCCGGTGGAACTCGTGGTTGGCGCGCTCGATGCCCTCGGGGTCCCGCGCGGCGGACGCCCGCTCCAGCAGCGCCTGCGTCCGCTCCAGGGACTCCAGCTCGGCCGCGGTGATCCGCTCGGCGGCGCGGGCGGCGAGCACGCCCGCGAAGTAGGCCTGCGCCTCGAACAGGTCCTGGACGTCCTGCCTGCTGAGCGGGGCGGGCATGAAGCCGCGGCGCGGCTCCAGCGTGACGAAGCCCTCGCCGCGCAGCGACAGCAGGGCCTCGCGGACGGGCGTGACGCTGATCCCGAGGTCGTCGGCGATGCGCTCCAGCCGCAGGAACTCCCCGTGCCGGACCCGGCCCGCCATGATGAGCTCGCGGACGTACGCGGCGACCTCGTCGCTGAGCTGGCGGCGCCGGCCGAGGGCGGGCTCACCGGTCCGGGCCACTGCCATCGCCTCCCCGCGCGCCTGCGTGACGTCCCTGCGTGGTCACATTATGTACGCGCGCCGTTGACAGCCGACCGGTCCGCTATCAAATATATGAAATAGGACATCGGGCGGGAGGGGGCGGGCGCCGTGTTCGAGCTGAGCGCCGAGGAGCGCGCGATCGTCGAGGTCGTCGCCGGCTTCGTCGACCGGGAGGTCCGGCCCGCGGCCCGCGGCCTGGAGCACGCGGGCGCCTATCCCGCGGAGCTGATCGACCGCATGAAGGAGCTCGGTGTCTTCGGGCTGGCGGTGCCCGAGCCGTACGGCGAGGCGAGCGTCTCCAAGGTCTGCTACGCCATGGTCACCGAGGAGCTCGCCCGCGGCTGGATGACGCTCGCCGGGGCGTTCGGCGGGCACACCGTCGTCTCGCACCTCCTGGCCGTCTTCGGGACGGACGAGCAGAAGGAGCGCTACCTGCCGCGCATGGCCACCGGCGAGCTGCGCGCGACGATGGCGCTGACCGAGCCGTCCGGCGGCTCGGACCTCCAGGCCATGACGACGACCGCGCGGCCCCGGGGCGGCGGGCACGTGATCGACGGCGCCAAGATGTGGATCACCAACGCGCGCACGTCCGGGCTGATCGCGCTGCTCTGCAAGACCGACCCGGACGCCGTGCCGCGGCACCGCGGGATCAGCGTCCTGCTGGTCGAGCCGGGCCCCGGCCTGACCGTCTCCCGCGACCTGCCGAAGCTCGGCTACAAGGGCGTGGAGAGCTGCGAGCTGGCGTTCGACGGCTACGAGGCGCCGCCCGGGTCGGTGCTCGGCGGCGCGGAGGGCCGCGGCTTCGCGCAGATGATGCGCGGGCTGGAGGTCGGCCGCATCCAGGTGGCGGCGCGGGCGCTCGGCGTCGGCCGCGCCGCGCTGGAGGACTCGCTCCGCTACGCGCAGGAGCGCGAGGCGTTCGGCAAGCCCATCTGGCGGCACCAGTCGATCGGCAACTACCTCGCCGACATGGCGACGCAGCTCCGCGCGGCGCGGCTGCTGACCCTGGACGCCGCCGAGCGCCTCGACGCGGGCGAGCGCTGCGACATGGAGGCGGGCATGGCGAAGCTGTACGCCTCCGAGGCGGCGATGCAGATCGCGCTGAACGCCGTGCGCATCCACGGCGCGGCGGGCTACTCCACCGAGTTCGACATCGAGCGGTACTTCCGCGACGCGCCGCTGATGATCGTCGGCGAGGGGACGAACGAGATCCAGCGCAACGTGATCGTCAAGCAGCTCGTCGAGCGGCACCGCATCTGACGGGCACCCCGGGCCGGCCGGGCGCGCCGGGCACGCCCCGCCCGGCGCGTCCTACAGCGCGTCCTACGGTGCGTCGCCGGGGTTCTCGCCGGCGCGGATCCAGTCGAAGGTGCGCTCCACCGCCCGGCGCCAGTTGTCGTACTCGGCGGCGCGCCGCCCCGGGTCCATCGCCGGGACCCAGCGGGCCGCGCGGTGCCAGTTGCGGCGCAGCCCCTCCAGCCCCGCCCAGTAGCCGACCGCGAGGCCCGCGGCGTAGGCGGCGCCGAGCGACACCGTCTCGACCACCATCGGCCGGGCCACGGGCACGTTCAGGACGTCCGCGACGATCTGCATGAGCAGGTTGTCGGACGTCATGCCCCCGTCGGCCTTCAGCTCCCGCAGGCTGAGCCCGGAGTCGCGGTTCATGGCGTCCACGACCTCGCGGGTCTGCCAGCCGGTGGCCTCCAGCACGGCCCGCGCCAGGTGGTTCTTGGTGATGTAGGACGTGAGGCCGACGATGATCCCGCGGGCCTCGCTGCGCCAGTGCGGCGCGAACAGCCCGGAGAACGCCGGGACGATGTAACAGCCGCCGTTGTCGTCCACCCCCCGGGCCAGCGTCTCGATCTCCGGGGCGGTGCCGATCAGCCCGAGCCCGTCCCGGAACCACTGCACGAGCGCGCCGGTGACGGCGATCGAGCCCTCCAGCGCGTACACGGCCGGCTCGTCGCCGATCTTGTAGCCGACGGTGGTGAGCAGCCCGTTGTCCGAGCGCACCGGCGTCGTCCCGGTGTTCATCAGCAGGAACGCGCCGGTGCCGTAGGTGCACTTGGTCTCGCCCGGCGAGAAGCACGTCTGCCCGAACAGCGCCGCCTGCTGGTCGCCGAGCGCGGCGCCGATGCGGACGCCGGGGAACACCCTCCGCGCCGTCCCGTAGGTCTCCGTGGACGAGCGGATCTCCGGCAGCATCGCCTTCGGCACGCCGAAGAAGTCGAGCAGGCCGTCGTCCCAGGTCAGGGTGTGCAGGTCCATGAGGAGCGTGCGGCTGGCGTTGGTCACGTCGGTGACGTGGACGCCGCCGTCGGGGCCGCCGCTGAGGTTCCAGATCAGCCAGCTCTCCATCGTGCCGAACAGGACCTCGCCGCGCTCGGCCCGCTCCCGCAGGCCGGGGGTGTGGTCGAGCATCCAGCGGACGCGCGGCGCGGAGAAGTAGGTGGCGAGCGGCAGGCCGCTCCGCTCGGTGACGGCCGCGGCGCCGGGGGCGCGGGCCAGCTCGTCCACGAGGGGACCGGTGCGCAGGTCCTGCCAGACGATCGCGCGGCCGATCGGGACGCCGGTCGCCCGGTCCCACAGGACGGTCGTCTCGCGCTGGTTGGCGATGCCGACCGCGGCGACCTGGTCCGCGGTGGCGCCGGCCTGCGCGAGCGCCTCCGGGGCGATGCGCTCCAGGTTCCGCCAGATCTCCATGGGGTCGTGCTCGACCCAGCCGGGCTTCGGGAAGTGCTGCCGGTGCTCGCGCTGCGCCACCGACACGAGGCGGCCCCCGTGGTCGAACAGGATGCAGCGCGTCGAGGTCGTGCCCTGGTCGATCGACATCACGTAGCGTTCGGTCACGGTGGGCCCCCTCCCCCGGGGCGTCTCTCACCAGCGCGAGCCGCCGAGGTCCCGGGAGACCGCGCGGGCCGCGTCGCGCACGAACGCCACGAGCCGCGCCTCCGGCACGCGCCGGGCGTCGCAGATCCGCTCGACGGCGCCGGAGATCCCGATGGCGCCGACGACGAGGCCCCCGTAGCCGCGGATCGGCGCCGCGATGCCGGCCTCGCCGATGGACAGCTCCTCCACCTCGGCGGCCCAGCCGTTCTCGCGGACCCGGGTGGCGGCCCGGGCGAGCTCCCTCGGCTCGGTGATGGTGCGCCGGCAGTACGGCTCCAGGACGGTGTCGCGGATCGAGGCGGCCGCGTTCGCGTCGTGGGCCAGCAGCGCCTTGCCGAGCGCGGTGGCGTGCAGCGGCAGCAGCGTGCCGACGTCCATGGCCTGGAGCGTGTCGTCCGGGCGGAACACGTGGTGGACGACCAGGACGCGCCCGTCCAGCAGCGTCCCGATCCGGACGGCCTCGCCGCTGCGCGAGGCCAGCGCGTCGGCCCAGTTGATCGCCCGCGAGCGCAGCTCGTTGACGTCCAGATAGCTCGTGCCGAGGTGCAGCAGGGCGGCGCCGAGCTGGTACTTGCCGGTGCCGCCGTCCTGCTCGACGAACCCGACGCGTTCGAGGGTGCGCAGGATCCCGTGCGCGGTGCCCCGCGCGAGCCCCAGCGAGCTGGCGATCTCCCCGACCCCGAGCCGGCCCGAGCTCGCGGCGAGCAGCCGCAGGATCGCGGCGGCCCGCTCGATCGACTGCACAGGTCCGGGCATGCCACGGATGGTAGCCGCGCGAACAAGGTGCCGACAATGTCGGCAGCCGTCGTCATCACCGCCTCAGCCGCCCCGAACTGCCCGGATTCTGTGATCTGCTGCACAGGGGGGAGGGTAACCGCCACCGAGCGGAGGCGAAAGTGTTCGACATTGTCGGCACGCGCGTGTTGTAACGCGCCCAAACGGGATCTACCGTCCAGCCAGCCGCACGGAACCGCGGCCCCGGAACGGGCCGCGGCGCCGCCTGGCTCGGCATCAGCCCGCGTCCCCCCGGACGCGGGCCCGCGTCCACCCCCGCTCGCCGAGGAGCGCACATGGCGGAACGACCGAAGATCCCGACCCTCGCCGGCGAACTCGCCGCGGAGTTCGCCGGCACCCTGATCCTCATCCTGTTCGGCGTCGGCGTCGTCGCCCAGGTGGCGGGCGCCGGGATCGGCGACCACGACAGCATCGCCTGGGCCTGGGGCCTGGGCGTCACCCTGGGCGTCTACGTCGCGGCCCGCATCAGCGGGGCGCACCTCAACCCGGCCGTGACGGTCGCGCTCGCGGTGTTCAAGGAGTTCTCCTGGCGCAAGGCGGCGCCCTACATCGCCGCGCAGACCGCCGGGGCGTTCCTCGCGGCGCTGATCGTCCGGTGGAACTACACCGAGGTGCTCGCCAAGGCCGATCCCGGCCACACCATCAAGACGCAGGGCGTGTTCTCGACGCTGCCCGGCAACGGCACGCTCCCGATCAGCACCTGGGGCGCGTTCCGCGACCAGGTCATCGGCACCGCGATCCTGCTCTTCGTGATCAAGGCGGTCACCGACATCCGCAACTCCCCGCCGCTGGCGAACCTCGGCCCGCTCATCATCGGCCTCCTGGTCGTCGCGATCGGGATGGCGTGGGGCACCGACGCCGGCTACGCGATCAACCCCGCGCGCGACTTCGGCCCGCGCCTCGCCTCGTTCCTCACCGGCTACGGGAGCGCGTGGCGGGACCAGAACGGCGACCTCTACTTCTGGGTCCCGATCGTCGGCCCGCTCATCGGCGGCGTGCTCGGCGCCGGCCTCTACAAGGTCCTGATCGGGCGCTTCCTGCCCGCCGGGGACGAGCCCGCGCCCGCCGCCGAGGTCGAGCCCGAGTACGAGGCGGCATGACCGGCCCCGGGCCGCTGGCCGTTCTTCGCCCGCGGGACCCGTCCCGTTCACAGGCCCTTTCCCGTCCGCAGGCAGTGTCCGAACCAGCAGGAGACCTCGCACATGGCTGACTTCGTAGGAGCGCTCGACCAGGGCACGACCAGCACCCGCTTCATGATCTTCGATCACGGCGGGAACGAGATCGCGCGCCACCAGCTCGAACACGAGCAGATCCTGCCCCGCGCGGGATGGGTCGAGCACAACCCCACCGAGATCTGGGAGCGGACCCGCGCGGTCATCGAGAGCACCCTCAACAAGGCCAACCTCGGCCACGAGGACCTGGCCGCGTTCGGGATCACCAACCAGCGCGAGACCACGCTGGTGTGGAACCGGCGGACCGGGCGCCCCTACTACAACGCGATCGTCTGGCAGGACACCCGCACCGACCGCATCGCCTCCGCCCTGGAGCGCGACGGCAAGGGCGACGTGATCCGCCGCAAGGCGGGGCTGCCTCCGGCCACGTACTTCTCCGGCGGGAAGATCCAGTGGATCCTGGAGAACGTGGACGGGGTCCGCGAGGCCGCCGAGCGCGGTGACGCGATCTTCGGCACGACCGACACGTGGGTCCTGTGGAACCTCACCGGCGGGACGGACGGCGGCGTGCACGTCACCGACGTGACCAACGCCAGCCGCACGATGCTGATGGACCTGGAGACCCTCGACTGGGACGACGAGCTCCTGTCCTTCTTCGATATCCCGCGGGCGATGCTGCCGGAGATCAGGCCGTCGTCGGCCTCGGACGCCTACGGGCTGACCCGCCCCGGCGGGCCGCTCGGCGGCGAGGTGCCGCTCACCGCCGCGCTCGGCGACCAGCAGGCCGCGACGGTCGGGCAGGTGTGCTTCGCGCCCGGCGAGGCCAAGAACACCTACGGCACCGGCAACTTCCTGCTGCTCAACACG
>NZ_CAACUY010000149.1 GCF_900659615.1 Actinomadura fibrosa
CTGTGGAGCGCCGTGGGCGCGGCCGGGGCCGCCGCCGGCTCCGTGGCGGGCGGCGTCCTCACCGGCCTCGCCGGCTGGCCCTGGGTGTTCCTCGTGAACGTCCCGCTGACGGCGCTCACGGTCCTCGCCGCGCTGCGCGTCCCGCACGGCGCGGCGGCCCGTCCCGGACGGGCGCGCCTGGACGTGGCGGGCGCCGTCCTCGCCACCGGCGGCCTCGTCGCGCTGGTCTACGGGCTCCTCGAAGGCGGCACCGGCGGCTGGTCGGAGCCGCGCGTGCTCGCCGCGCTGGCCGCCGCCCCCGTAGCGCTGTGCCTGTTCCTCGCGCACCAGGCCCGCTGGGCCGCCGCGCCGCTCGTACCGCTCGGGCTGTTCCGGTCGCGACCCGTCAGCGCCGCGAACGCGGTCGTCTTCTGCCTCGGGCTGGGCTTCTTCGCGAGCCCCGTCCTGCTGTCGTTGTACGTGCAGCAGGCCCTCGGCTACACGCCGATGCGCGCCGGGCTGGCGTTCCTGCCCGCCGCCGCCGCGCTCTTCGCGGGCGCCCAGGCCGCCGGGCGGCTCACCCACCGGTACGGCGTCCGCGCCGTCGCCGCCGGCGGCGCCCTGCTCGCCGCCGCGGGCTTCGCCTGGCTCGCCGGACTGGGCGCGCACACCGCCTACTGGCCCGCGATCGCCCTACCCCAGGTGCTCTTCGGGCTGGGGATCGGTGTGGCCTTCACCCCGATCACCGTCGCCGCGACCAGCGTGCCCCCGGACGTGGCCGGTGTCGCCGCGGGCGTGCTCAACACCGTCCGCCAGGTCGCCGCCGCGGTCGGGCTGGCCGCCCTGTCCACGGTGGCGACCGCGCGGTCCGGCGGCTACGGCGAAGCCTTCCTCGCCGCCGCCGTCACCGCCGCGACCGCCGCCGCCGGAGCCGCGTCCCTCCTCCCGGCCCGCCGCCCACCCGAACGGCATCGGTCGGGGGCGTCCGGTCACTGACCGCCCTGGACGCGCTCGCTCCGCTGCTGCAACTCGTCGATGAGCCGCGACGCCTCCGACTTCGACAGCCCCTCGGGCACCTCCTCGCCCGCCTCCCGGGCGAGCGTCTGCAGGTAGGACTCCTGCGGAGCCGTCATGGGCTCGTCCCCGGTCGTCCAGTCCTGCGGGTCCTTCTCCACGGGTCCCTGCGACACGATCCCTCCTCCAGTCGAACGGGTGTTCGCCATTCCCGCCCCAACCGCCCCCAAACCCCCACCAAGCCCTCCGCCCCCGCCAAGACCGCGCCCAGGGGGCGGACACGGACTGAACAGACCGCGTCCGCAAGATCCACCGACCGAGCCGCCTGACCTCAGTTGACGTCCGGCTCAATATCAAGATCGACCCGCTCCTTGCGACCGACCGCCCGTGTCTCCGGATGGTGCTGCGAGAGGACCGCCCGGTAGCGCTCCAGCGTCTCGTCATGGAGCGCCGAGGCCCGGTCGCCGGAGCCCGCCCTCCAGAGGTCGAGGGCCAGGTTCGCGGCCGTGGCCAGGGTGAACGGATGATCCTCGCCGCGCACCTGGCGTGACAGCGAGAACGCCCGCTCACCCATGCGGACGGCCTCGTCCGCGGCGCCCGCGGCGGCCAGGTCGCTCGCGTGGTTGCACATGACGACCAGGCAGTACGGATGCTCCTGGCCGAAGATGCGGACGAGCCCGTCGAGCGCCTCGGCGTCGATCCGATGTGCTTCCTCCAGGTCGCCTGCGTAGCGGAGAACGGGCGCCATGTTCGCTTTCGCGGCGAACGTATTGGGATGTTCCTCGCCGATGACCTCGCTCATCCTCCTGATGATCGACTCCGCCAGGGTGCGGGCGCTCCGCAGCCTTCCGGCGAGCCGGCGATCGTTCACGAGGTTGGCGGCCACCGTCAGGGTCTGCCGGTGGTCGGCTCCCATGACGGCCTGGTGCCGGGCGTACACGGTCTCAAGGTGGTCCAGGGCCTCCCTGTGGTGACCGACACGGCGCAGCGCCACCCCGAGATCGAGCGAGAACAGCAGCGTGGGCTGCAACCAGGGCTCGTCGCGCCGCTCCACGATCCTGTTGATCTTGATCAGCTCGTCGAGCGACTCCTCGTACCGGCCCAGCCTGCGCAGGTCGCGGGCCACCGCGAACTGCGAGTCGAGGGTGCGCAGATGCATCTCGCCCAGGACGTAGACGCGTGCCGCGTGGGTGCGCAAATCGTATTCCAGGGCTTTCTCGTAATGGCCGATGCATCGCAATCCGATGGCGATGTTGTTCAGCATGTTGAGCGTTTGGAAATGGTCTTCGCCGAAAACGCGCATATACAGTGGAAGCAGGTGCTCGTCCTGTTCGAGCGCCTCCTTGTACCTGCCGAACACGCGGAGATCGATGCCGTGGTTCCGGGCGCAGTTGAGGAAGACCTCGTTCTCTTCGCCGTACCGCGACCGCAACCGCTCTTTGACGTCCATGTCGAGGTTGGACGCCTCGCGCAATCTTCCCAACTGCCTGAGCACGTGGCCCAGTTCGGTAGCCAGCGCGAGCGTCTGCAGATGGTCCTCGCCGAGGTTGCGTCGCCATCGGCCGAACCCGTACTCGGCGAGTCTGTATGCCTCGCTGAACCTGGCCCTCACCTGCAGCCAGCGCACCTGGTTGATCACCAGATCGCGCGTCGGGGCATGGTCACTGTCCACTGCGCCAGACGGGATCAGATGCGGGCGCGAGATCTGGTAAGCCCTGTCGTTCTCCTCCTTCTCCGGCGCCAAGCGGTCGGAAGCGGCGAGAAGCACGTGCGCGATCCTTCGCTTCCTGCGCTCCTCCTCAGGGCCGTCCTGCCGGATGCTCATCTCCACGACGGCCTTAACGATGCGATGGAGTTGCAGCTCGCTTTGTAGGGCGTCGTACCTCAGTAGCGAGAAACGCGCGAGTTCACGTACGGCGAGCCGAAAACGCTTGGTGTCAGTGAGTACGCTCCGGGCTTCGGGGGGAAGTTCTTCGCGCGCCAGGGGTTGGACGAGCAATTCCTCGGAGAGCGGCTCTGGAGAGATCATGGCGACCACGCGCAGCAGTGTCACCGCCTCGGGGGTGAGTGCTTCTTGCGTTATCGCGTAGGACGTTGCGACAGCATGTGGGTACAGGAAGTCAGCGTCGGGGTGGACGATCTCTCTCGCTGTTCGCCGGAAGGCGTGCAGGTAGTCCTCGACCGTCGCCTCGGTTTCGTTGAGGTAGGCGGCGGCGTGCTCCGCAGCCAGCGGCAGCCCGTCCAGGACCTTGGCCAGCTCGAAGATCGATTCACGGTAGGCTGCCTCCTCGACCGGGTCCGGCTCCGCCGCACGGCCGCTGCCGTCCTCTGGTAGCCGAAAAGGCCGCAGCGTCGTCAGCCGGTTCTCGAGGAACTCGGTCGCCTCCTCGATCTCGAATTCCCTGATGTCCAGGGTGGCCGCGGGCAGTGCGCGTCGCCACCCCTGGGACTGGGTGGTGATCAGGACGTGCGCGCCGTCCTCGGGGAGGTAGCGGAGGATTACCTCGGGACGGATGGCGTTGTCGAAGATGAGCAAAGAGGTTTGATAGGGAACGCCCCACTGCAGTGCCTTGAGCGTTGACCGGATGAGCTGATCGCTGTCGCCGCCGCGCGTGTCGTGGAGTTCGAGGTGGTCCGCGAGGTCGGTGAGGGCGTCCCGGATCAGGTCCTCCTGTTCCGCGCGGATCCACCACACCAGCTCGTAGTCGCGGCGGTGCCGGTGGGCGTACTCGACGGCGATCTCAGTTTTCCCGACCCCTCCCTGCCCGTAGAGGGCTTGGACGACCGGTCCCTCCCGATCGGCGGTCGCCTGCTGCCCGTAGCCGGCTTCCAGCGCCTGGAGCTCAGCGAAACGTGCCGTGAAATGGGGATTCCTGGACGGGATCGAGGAACCCCAGAGTGATCTGGTCGTATCCGATAGTCGAATGCGCGAAGGTTCGGGCACCTCCGTTCGCGATCGCGATTCGCCCACGGGTGACGCCTCGGCGCTCTGCCCACCTTCCAGTTCGGCGCGCCGGGCAGCCGACCAGAGCGGCCGGTAGTCGTCCACGGACCCGCCGAGTTCCTCGACCACCAGTGCCAGGAAGTGCCAGGCGGGGACCCTTGGACCGGCGAGCGTGTTGTAGACGCTCGACGTACTGATCACCCCTCTGCCGATGCCTGCCACGGTCTGGCGCACGGACGGTAGTCCCGCCTCCAGGTGCAGTTCGTTGAGGCGGTCGAAGAGGTCGGTGATCGGCCCGGGCGGCGTGGGCCGCCGTCTGATCGAACCCATCTACTCCCTTCCGCCTGCGAGATCCAACGTGTACAAGTATGTCAAGAATTGTGCATCCGTACTACGATGTACGTTACGAGACTTGTTCATCTTGATCCAATGAGCGCGATTGTGCCTCCGACATGACGGTCCGTCAGGCTTGGTGTTCTTCTGCACGCGGTGGGCTTAGCCTCGCCCATACTGAGCACGGGCGAAGCGCGGCTGACAACACTCCTCAAGTGAGGCGGCCATGCTGCCGATCAATGGGGACGCTGATCTTCATGCACGAGTTTCGACCGGTGACATGGCTTTTGAGCTCGATGGCACCAGGCGTCAGTCAGACCTGGCGCGCGCAGGCGAGGAGATCGCATGGATTCGACCGAGGCCCTTGGACTGGCGGAGCCGTCCAAGGGGCGGGCAAGCCAGCTTGCGACAGCCGGAACACCTGTTCCTGAGAGCGTGCGCCGCTCGGGACCAGTCCTGGAGGACCCAGTTCCTCGCATCATTCTCGCCGTGGACATGGAGGGCTCCACGGCCCGCAAGAACCCGGTCAAGATCAGGCTTCGGCAGCTGACGTATTCGATGCTCGACGAGGCCATGCAGGAGACAGGCATCGAAGACCGGCACCTGGAGAGGCTCACCGACCGCGGGGACGGTGTGCTCGTTCTGGTGCGTCCGGTTGACGAGGTTCCCAAGACGCGGCTTCTCGACACGTTCGTCCCCACACTCTGCGCGCTCCTGACCCGATACAACGCTGACTTGGGAAGTGACTCGGAGGAGCGTCTCAGGCTGAGGCTCGTCGTCCATGTGGGAGAGATCCACGACGACGGCAAGGGCTTCTGTGGTGAGGATCTCGATGTCGCCTTCCGGCTGCTGGACGCTCCGCGGGTCAAGCGTACGCTCAACACCATCGATGGTCCGTTGATCGTCGTCGTGTCCGAGGAGATCTACCGGTCGATCATCTGCCAGGGGTACAGCAGCATCGACGCGCGTGCTTACGAGAAGGGCGTGGGAGTGCGGGTCGGCGGACGCACATGCCGTGGGCGTCTGCACATTCCGGCGATCATTTGAAAGCTGACGTCTATCGCTGCTTAGGAGAGTAGGGAGATTTCGGTCTTCACTTCTGCTAGCAGGTGGGCGGGGCCGCCTGAGGTTTCGTAGATCGTTCGGGCTCGGTCGAAGCTCTCGGCCGCTTCTTCTGTGAGGCCCAGGTGGCGTTGGGCCATGCCGAGGGCTGTCAGGGCCGCCGCGTTGTAGCAGTGGTCGACCGTGCCGTGGTCCTCTACGTAGAGGTCCACTGCTTCTTGGGCCGTCGCCAGGGCTTCGTCGGCGCGGTCGTTGAGGAGGAGGGTGCGCGCGAGTGCGCTGAGGCTTCCTGCTACCACGACGGGGACGGGGTAGTACTCCCGCAGGAACTGCGCGGCGCGCTCCTGGAGCCGTGCTCCCTCCGCGGGCCTGCCGGACGACGCGATGACGATGCCGAGCTGCTCCTCGGCGCGGATCGTCTCGACGTGGTCGGGGCCGTACAGGTCGCGTGCCATCTCGATCGCCTGGACGGCGGCGGTGCGCGCCGCGTCCGGTTCGTGCAGGTCGCAGAGGACGGCCGCCTGCCAGCGGTAGGCGACGGTGCGCTCGCGGTCCGGTGCGGCGGCGGTCTTGCGCCAGATGACGTCGGCCTGGTCGTAGATCGCCCGCGCCTGCTCCAGGTCGCCCTTCCGCCAGGTCGCGTAGGCGAGCCGGGCGAGGAGCTCGGCGGTGCGGCGGTCCGCCATGCCGTGGGCGCGCTCGCAGATGTCGGCGCCGTCCCGGAGCACGCCGATCGCCTCGCCGGGGTCGCCCGTCTCGGTCAGCGCCCGGCCGAGGAGCCGCAGAGCCGGTATCAGGGACGGGTGGGCCGGGTTCGTGTGCGCGCGCATGGTGTCGAGCGCCTCGCGCGCCGTCTTCACCGCGGACACGTGGCGGCCGAGGTAGCAGTCCGACTCGCCGCGGGCGACGAGGAGCTCGGCGTACTCCGGGGACCGGACGCCGTGGGCGTGGGCCGTCAGGGCGAGGGCGTGGTCGAGGATGCCGAGCGCCTGCTGGTGCTGGTCGCGCACCTGGAGGTAGGCGGCGGCGCGCTGGAGGAGGGCGGACGTCTCGACCGGCGCGGCCAGGTGCCGGCGGCTGTGGCGGGCGACCGCCGCGGCGTGCGGGAGCAGCGCGGCGCAGTCGCGCCAGGAGCTGGACTCGCGCGGCTGCCGGGGGAACCGCGCCTCCAGGACGGCCGCCGCGACGGCCGTCCACTCGGGCAGCTCGTCCGCCGGGATCGACCGCTGCACCATCGTCCGGACGAGCGGGTGCAGCGTGACCGTCGAGGCGGTGGCGTCCACGAGCGCGTACTCGGACAGCGCGCCGATCGCCTCGTCGTAGTCCACGGGATGCTCGGCGAGGTCGTTCAGCCAGGCGGGGGCCAGGTCGAGGCGGGGCCGGACCACGTCGCGGGGGATGTGCTCGGGGTCGAAGAACGTGAACAGCCTGAGGAGGTGCGCGCTCTCCGGCCGCTCGTCGCCGACGCGGGCCATCGACATCGACCAGGTCGTGGCCGCCGTGCCGCAGTAGTCGTCCGGTCCGTTGAGGTGCATGAGTTCCGCGGGGGCGCGGTCGAGCAGTTCGGAGTAGCGGCGCCAGCCGGTGCGGTTGCGGACGGCGTAGGCGGCGGCCTGCGCGAGGGCCAGCGGGAGGTCGCCCAGGGTGCCGGCGATGGAGTCGACCTCGTGCTCGGTGTCGTCGGCGCGGCCCGCGGCCTTGGCGAGGAACGCCAGCGACTCGTCCCGGGTGAAGGGGGTGACGCGGATCGGGTCCGCCATCGTCCAGGACGAGGTGCGGGAGGTGACCAGGACGGCGCCCACGTCCGATGCCGGCCACCAGGGCGCCAGGTCGTGCTGGTCCTCGGCGTTGTCGTAGATGATCAGCCAGCGCTGCCCGCGCCTGGCGATCTCGTGGAACAGCAGGGCCGCCCCGCGCCCGCCGCCGTCCGGCGGCACGCCGAGCCGGTCGGCCAGCTGGTCCAGATCGCGGACGAGGGAGAAGGGGTCGCCGGCGTCCACCCACCAGACGCCGTCGAACCGGTCCGCGAAGCGATGGGCGAACTCGCGTGCGAGCTGGCTCTTGCCGACCCCGCCCATCCCGTGGAGGACGCACGCCGCGGGCGGCACCTCGGGAGTGGCCAGGAGGATCCGCGCCATGCGGTCCAGCGTGTCCTGCCTGCCGGTGAAGAACCGGTTGCGGCGCGGCAGCCGGGACGGTTCCGGGGGAGAGGCGCTTGGGCGGCTGGGCTCGGTCGTGTTTTGCACAGTCCGGACGAAGGCGTATGTCCGGGTCTCCTTCTCGTAGACGCGGAAGCGCTCGTAGGCGTCCGGGGCGCTGTCGGGGTCGTTCCGGACGACCTCGTCATGGAACCAGGGCGACACCACCAGGGCGAGCGGGGCCGATGACGCGGCGAGGGCGGCTTTGACTGGTTTGGCATTGAGGAGCCGGAATGTCAGGTTGACGCACGCGCCCACGACACCGTGCTCGTCGTGGACGACCTCACCGGCGTGCAGCGACATCCGCAGCCTGAACTGGGCGTTCGGTTCGCATCGGGCATTGTGCTCGTCGAGCGCGGCGGCCAGTTCGCGCGGCAGGGACCCGCTCAACCGCGCCTTGGGAACGTCCGAGGGGATCAGGACCAGCGCGCCGTCGCCGCGGTCCTCGCGATGGCAGCCTGGCCACGGGATCTCGGAGCGCTCGAACGCGCGGCGCAGCGCCGAGTACAGGGCCTCGCGCACCGCGACCTGGTCGGGCGTCGTCCTCTCGCGGGCGCAGAAGGCTTCCACGTCGACGCCCAGCACCGTCTGGTGCCGCGCGGCCGGTCGTGCGGCCATGTGCGCTCACCCCCAGGAGAGTGGCCGCTTCCCAGGTTGCTAGGTCGAGCTCACCATCTCAACGGCTTTCCCTGACCGGAAGTTGCTCAGAGGTGTAGAAGGGATCTCACCTCCGGCGTCCGCAGGTAGGTCTTGACGGCGTGGAACTCCCAGGATCCGAGCGTGAGCTCGACGTCCTCCTCGATGCCCGCGAAACGCCGGGACAGCTTCGGCGGGATGGCCACGACGTCCCCGACGTCGGCGACGTTCACCCACCGCTCCACACCCGGCGGCCGCGCCCCTCGGTCGCCGGCCGGAGCCGGCCGCAGCTGCTCGAAGACGACGCCGCGCAGGCCGAGCGGGCTGCCGAGGGTGAGGAGGAAGGGGAGCCGGACGTCCGGCATCGTGTAGAGCGCCTCGTAGGCGAGGACGCTGCCGAGCGAGTGCGCGACGAGGACGTCCGGCCGATGGTGGTCGATCGCCGCGCGCACGGCGTCGATGGCCCGCTGCCTGCGCGGCGGCCTCGTCTGGTAGGTGTTGACCTCGCGGCAGAACGCCAGCACCGCCGAACGCGTGCCGGCGGGGAACCGCTTGGCGATCCAGTCCGCCGCGGCGCGCACCCGCACGGTCCGCGTGCCCTGCGCGTCGGACGGCTCGGTGCCCGCCTGCTCGCCGCGCAGCAGCGCCGCCCAGGCGATCAGCAGCTCCTGCTCGCGCGGCTCCAGCAGCTCGGGCGCGTCCGGGGCCTGGAGCGTCCCCCGGTACAGGTGGTGGGAGTAGTAGCAGACGCGCAGATCGACCGGCCGGTCACGGGTCCCGGTGAGGGCGTCGCGCCACGCCCGGCTCACGGCGTCGGCCGCGGCCGGCGCCGACCGCCGGTTCTCCAGGTAGTAGCGGATGTTCCAGATGCCGTGGATGCCAAGAATGCGGGTCATGCCGCAGCCTCCGCGGGGCGAGGTCGATCTGCCCATGGTCGCGTATCCGCGGCAACATGAAGTGAGACTTATGACGCAATTTGCATGCGATGTCCGTCACTCGTCCCCGCCGACGGACCTCTCCAGCCGCTCCAGGATGCGGCGTGCCTGCTCGGTCTCGACGGCCGCCTGGTCCTGGTCGAGTTCCGTGACGCGCGTGAGCCGATCCTTGGCCTGTTGCGGCCGTCCCGCGAATACCGCGATTCGCCCCGCACGCAAATGCGTGCGCGGACGGTCCGGAACCCGCTCCAGCTCGGCCGCTATTTCGGCCTCGGCTCTGGCGAACTCCCCGAGGCCGGCGAATGCCAGGGCGCGCGCCGTCCGGGTGTCGGTCTCATCGGCGGCCGGAAGTCCCAGTTCGAGCGCACGGTCGAGATCGGCGAGAGCCGCGTCATAAGATCCGAGCTCGGCGCGGACCTGACCACGTCCGGCCAATGCCCGCGCGGCACTCCGATTTCTGGTCAGCGCCTGTTCGAGCGTCGCCTCCGCGTCGGCCGGGGAGCCGCTGAGCCATTGCGCGTAACCGAGCCCCGTGAGGGCCTCGACGTCGCCGGGAGCACGGGCGACGGCCTGGCGCCAGAGGTCGGTGGCGGACCCGAGGCGGCCCTCCGCCATGGAGAGGTCGGCCAGTGCGGCGAGGGCGCTGGCGGCGGCATGCGTGTCCTCAAGCTGCACGAACAGCGACAGGGCCGCGCGGAAGGAGCGCTCCGCGCCCGCCCGCTCGCCCTCGTCCCTCGCCCGCTCGCCCTCGGCCATCAGCTCGGATGCGCGGCGTCTCTGGTCCGCACTCCTCATCGGTGCCCTCCCGCCGGAGAAGGGGTCCTCCGAGCGTCGCGGTCGTCGGGATACACGTCAAACCAAGACGGGTGTCGGATTCAAGGCCGATGTCGGCCACTTGGAGAGGTGGTCAGATGGGCGTCCCTGAGACGTCACAACATCACATCCTTGTGTATCACTAAGCGTGACGATAGCTTCAACCCATAGTGTCGGCTAGGTCAAAGGGCCGGACAAAGGCTAATAGTAGAGCGATCTTTTACTTGCGGTACGGTAAGTAAGGACGTTTGCGTTCCTCGGTAGGTTCAAGCCCTCTATCCTGTGAGTTTTTTCCGGTTCGGGGTGAATGCAACCCTCGGTAGTGGCTTAGGCGGGTAAGGTGACTGACGTTACGGGTGAAGGTGTCGTTAGTGTCCCCACTCGTGCGAGGCGACCGATTTGGTGTAGAGAGATCCCTTTCAGGAATCCGCACTTCACGGGCCGCGAACGCGCGCTGGCGACCCTGTACGAACGGCTGACCTCGGCGTCCGGCGGAAAGGCGTCCGGCGAGGTGACCACCGCCCTCCTGAGCCAGCCGACGACGCCCCTCTACGGCCTCGGCGGCGTCGGCAAGACGGAGATCGCCGCGGAGTACTGCCACCGCTACTCGTCCGAGTACGACCTGGTCTGGTGGATCGGCGCGGAGCAGGAGGACACCATCCGCGACGGCCTCGTGGCGCTGGGACACCAGATGGGCCTGCCGGACTTCCGCGCCCAGGAGCGCGACTACTCGGCGCAGGTCGTTCTCGACGCCCTCCGCGCCGGCCAGCCCTACGACCGCTGGCTGCTGGTGTTCGACAACGCCACCCAGCCCGAGGTCGTCAGCAAGTACGTCCCCCAGGGCACCGGGCACGTCATCCTCACCTCGCGCGTCACCGAGTGGCGCCGCAGCCTTCGCACCGACGGCATCGAGGTCGCCGAGTTCGACCTGCCCGAGACGGTCGACTTCCTGCGCAAGCGCGTCGAGCTGCTCCGCCCCTCGGACGACCAGGTCGAGGAGAAGGCCCGGCTCGAACAGGCCGAACGGCTCGCCCAGGCTCTCGACAACCTGCCGCTGGCGGCCGAGCACGCCGCCGCCTTCCTGGTCGAGACCGGAACTCCCATCGAGGAGTACCTGGCCCAATACGCCCGCAACGCCCACGAGCTGTTCGGCCAGGACGTCGACATCTACTATCCACACGCCGTCGCCACGACCTGGAGCGTCTCCCGGGGCACGATCTCCCGCGAGGCCGACAGCCTGTTCCAGTTGCTGGCGTTCTTCTCCCCCGAACCCGTCTCGGAGGAGCTGCTCGTCCAGCCGAACCGCGCCCCGAGCCTGCCCGGCCCGCTGAGCATGGTCGTCGGCGACCTCCAGGAGTACCGCCGCGCGGCTCGGGAGCTGGCCCGGTTCTCGCTCGTGAAGATCTTCGGTGTCCGCAACGTCGTGCAGATGCACCGGGTCGTGCAGGCGGTCACCCGCGGACGGCTGGAACGCGAGGACGCCGAGGCCGCGGCCGAGTTCCGCGCCGCGGTGCACACCCTGCTCGCGGCGTCCGACCCGGGCTCGCCCGACCTGGAGGAGAACGACCCGATCTACGAGCGCTCGCGCCACCACCTGATGCCGTCGGGCGCCCTCCAATCACCGGACAGGCTGGTCCGTGCCCTGATCATCAACCAGGTGCGCCGCATGCACCTGCGCGGCGGCTACAGCGAGAGCCTCAGCCTCGGTGAAGCGGCGCTGGGCTCATGGCGCACGCTCTTCGGGCAGGACGACCTCCAGACGCTGTCGGTCTCCGTCGAGGTCGCCTGGGCGCTGCTGCGCAGCAACAGGCTTGAGGAGGCGCGGCAACTCATCGTCGACACGCTGGAGCGGGTCCGTAGCAGCCATGGGGAGTCTCACGACGTCTACCTGCGCGGCGCGCGCGTCCACGGGACGTGCCTCCGCACGCTCGGCCGGTTCAACGAGGCGTACGAGCACGACGCGCAGATGCTGCCGGTGTACGAGAGGGAGCTGCGCGGCGAGCACCTCGAAACGTGGACGCTCCGCAACAACATCGCGCTCGACCTGCGGTGCCTGGGCCGGTACAGCGAGGCGCTGGAGATGGACGAGCTGACGCTCACCGGCCGTGAGCGGCTCCTCGGGCCCATCCATGCGGACACGCTGACCTCCCGGTGGGCGGTGGCGCGCGATCTGCGGCAGCTCGGCCGCTACGAGGAGTCTCTCGACCTCCTGCGGAGGATCAACCAGACCCAGGAGGACAAGAACGAGCCGTATCACTACGGTCGGCTCCTGGTCCTCGCCGACCAGTCGGTCGCCCTCCGGCGGATGGGCTACCACAAGGAAGCCCATCACGAAGGGCTTGAGGCGCTACAGCAGCACAGGTCGACCCTCGGGCCGGAGCACCGGCAGACCCTTCTGGTCGCGACCAACCTCGTCAACGACTACCGCCTCACCGACGACCTCGGTGCGGCACAGAAACTCGGCGAGGAGACCCTCGCCCTGTGGGAGAAGCAGTCCGGGGCCGACCACCCGAACACCCTGGCGACCATGGCCAATCTCGCCGTGGTGCTGCGCATGCGGGACAATCCCGCCGCGGCCGAAGAGCTCAACGTGCGCGCACTCGCGGGGATGAGGCACGCGCACGGCAACGAAGAGCATCCGCATGTCCTGATCATCTCCGCGAACCTGGCGAGTGACCTCGCGGCCTTGGGCGAGGTGCAGCGCGCGCGTGAGCTGGGCGAGAAGACGCTGGACGCGATCACCCGGATGCTGGGGGCGGAGCATCCCTGGACGCTGGCGATCGCCGCGAACCTCGCGCTCGACCGGAGGGCCAGCGGTGACGAGAGCAGCGCGCACGGTCTCTACGAGACCAGCTACGCCATCAGCCGGCGAACGCTGACCGTCGAACACCCGCTGACCCGCATCATGTCGCAGCGCGGCAGGATCAACATGGACCTTGAGCCGATGGCTCCCTAGTCTCCGCGGCGTCGATGGTCGCTGAGCCACTCGCTGAGCCGGCGGGGATCCACGGGTGCCCCGGCCGCGTCGGGCCCGCGGTGGCGCAAGCGCGTATGCAGGGCGGCGACGACCTCGGGCTGTCTGCACAGGAAGGCGTCCGGCTGTAGGTGGAGATGGCAGAGGGCGAGACCCACCCATGCGTCCGGATCGTGCCGCGCGTCGACGCGGACCTCGTAGCCCGCCGCCGCGGCGGCGTAACGTCCCTCCAGGAGATGCGCCTCGTCGGCGCCGGTGGCCTCCACGGCCGGGTCGGCCGTTCGACCGGCCGCCCGCTCCAGCAGCATCGAGCGTCCTGAGGGCATGAGCCGCTGCGCCGGTGCGGGAACGAGGTGGACGGACACCGGGAAGGGGCGCCGGCGGGCCCTCCAGTGCTCGGCGAGCTTCTCGATCGCGGCTCCGTCCGGACGCAGGTGGCGCATCCGCCAGTGGAGGCGGTGGTCCGCGGCGGCGTCCAGGGCGTGCCGCGCCACGTCCGAGCGTCGAGGATCCCGCAGCTCGGCGGGCAGATGCGGTTCCTCGTGCCAGCGTTCCGCCTGCGAGCGCATGGCGGTGACGAGGTGGGCTCCCAGTTCGGTGAGCGCCCCGGAGGCGGCGAGGCGTTCGAGCGCCTCGCGCGTCGGCTCCAGCCATCGTAGGAAACGCGCCGCGGCGGGCAGCGTGGCGCCCTGCCGCTGCCAGAAGTCCAGCAGGCCCATGTACGCGTGAGCGCCGTGGAGCAGGCCCGCCGCCGGGCGCGGATCCCGCCGCCACGGCGAGTACAGCATCCGGCTCGGCTCCGGGACGAGGAGCGGGAGCAGGTCGGTCACCGCCCCGAGCAGCGCGTGTCTGAACTCGTGCACCAGGATCTCGGCGAAGTCGAGGGCGTTCGCGGGGAGCGTCAGGGCGATGGCGCCGAAGGCCCAGTCCGAGGTGGCGCTGAAGGACGCGGTGCGGCCGCCGTGTCGCAGGGGGACCAGCGTGTTGACCGCGCCCGCGATCGCGGCGGCGGTGTCCGGAGCGTGGCGGACGAGCAGGTGCCATGCCTCCGCCAGCCGTTGCAGCCAGATCTTCAGGTCCGCCGTGGAGTCGATGGTGGCGCGATCTCCATAGATCCCGAAATGGGGATCGCTGTCATCGAGACGCACGCTGAGCGTGAGCCCACCCGAACTCACTTCGAGTCTCGGAACGCGCGATCCGCGCGGGTCCGCGGCCCGGCTTTCCCGGACGAGGTTCTTCAGGTATCCGGTGTCCGGTGTCTCACCGTTTCTCAGCGCTCGCAGGAACAGCATGGCCCACACGCCGATCTGGGGCCTGCCGATCACTTCCCGTGCCGCGACGGGCGACCTCTGCTGCAGGTCGGCCAGATCGGTGAGCGCGTGCTCGATCGGTTCGGCCTGGTCCCTCGGGAGCTGGCGCGCGGCGGAGCGCCGCACCGCCTCCAGCAGCAGCTGGTGCTTGCTCAGCTCCGCGGCGCGAAGCCCTTCGACCAGTGCCGGTCCGACCCGTCCGCTGACCATCGCGGCCAGCTCCGCGGTGTTCAGCCGATGCCGGTCCATGGGTCAGCCGTAGGCCGGCGGTTGCACTCCATCGTTGTTCCACAGGGGGAGTGACGCGTCGTGGGACCCGCCCGCGCAGCGCGTTGCGGCGGCGATGACGTCGTCGGTCAGGTCGGCGAGCCGCTCCAGCGGTGTGGAGGACAGGTCGACGATGATCGATTCCAGGTCGCAATCGAGCCCCGCCATCGACAACCTCCTCAGGGGGATTCCCGCGATGATACTTCCCTCGTCGAATGCGAGACAGGACGGACTTGACTGCTGATAGGCCATCACATGTCAAGAAAGGGTGCAAGACCGGTCTAGTAGCGGTCACTGCTCGGAGCGTGGCGGGGCGGCCGGACGCGATGGAACGGTCGAGGCCGCGGGGCCGGACGAGAAGGTGACGATGTCCCAGTGCATCGCGGCGACGATGTGCCCGGCCGGTGTGAGCAGGAGGCGCTGGGCGGTCTCGGGGAGGGCGATCTTCTGCAGCATCGTCCGTTCGTCCAGGTCCCAGACGCGCATCGTCGCGTCCCGGGTGGCGACGGCGGCGAGGGTCCTGGTGCCGAGGCGGGCGCAGGCGACGGCGGTGACGGGGACGCCGCCGCCGGCGAGCGGGGGGCCGGTCTCGCGGCCGGTGGGGACGTCCCAGGTGCGGAGGCGTCCGTCCAGCATGCCGGCGACCAGTACCGGACGCCGGCCGACGCGGGCGCAGGCCACGGCGCCCGCCTCGTCGCAGTGGTCGATGGGGTGGCCGCCCGCGTCCATGGTCGCGAGGTCCCAGATGCGGACGGCGCCGGTGGCCGAGAGGGAGACGACGATGCCGCGGTCGCCCGTGCCGGGGCACGGCGCCAGGTCGGCGACGGGCGCCTGGTCGTCGCCGCGGAGCGTGCTCAGGCGCTCGCCCGTGGCGGCGTCCCAGACGGCCATGGCGCCGTCGCCGCTGCCGGTGATGAGGATGTCGCGGCGGCCCAGGCGGAGGGTCGCGAGGGACGTGAAGGGGCCCGCGCCGTCGAGGCCGGGGAGGGCGGGGAGGGGGCGCAGGGTGGTCAGGTCCCACTCCTGGACGCCGTGGTCGCCCGCTGTGAGGGCCGTGGGACGGCCGCCGGGCAGGACGGCGAGGGGGCCGCCGGCGGGGATCTCGGACGGGCGGGCGGTGTCCGGCGGCCAGACGAGGGTCCTGCCTTCGTGGTCGCTGGAGAGGACGACGGTGCGTCCGGACACGTCGGCGCAGGCGAGGGAGGCGATGGGGGACAGGTGGCCGCGGTGGGGTGAGCCGAGGGGCGTCACGGAGGCGAGGTCCCAGGTGCGGAGGCAGCCGTCGGCGCCCGCCGTGATCGCGACGGGTTTCTGGGCGATGACGGCGCAGGCCGCGGCGGTGACCTGGGTGCCGTGGGTGAAGCGGACGGTGGTGCCGGAGTCCGGGGGCAGGCCGGTGACGTGGACGAGGCCGTCGTCGTAGCCCACGACGGCGACGGGGGCGCCGGTCCGGACGCCGGTCAGCGCGCGGGGAAGCCGGTCGGCCGCCTCCTCGGCGGGCCCGGCGCGGTGCGGGGGGACGGCGGTGCCGGTCGCGGCCGGGTCCAGCCGGACGACGCCGTCGGGGCCGCAGGCGATCACGAGGTCGTCGACGGTGGTCAGGAGGATCTCGCCCGGTTCGGCGGAGACGGTGTGGCGGGCGATCACGGTTCCGGTCAGCAGGTCCCAGCAGGTGATCGTCCCGTCGCCCGCGGGGGCGAACGCGCGGAGCCGGCCGTCGATCTCGACGCAGGCGACGGAGCCGCCCGGCGGCTCGCCGGCGGGCGGGCGTCCGGCGGCGGGCGGCGGTTCGCTGGCAGGCGGTGTCCCGACGGGGGCGAGGGTGGTGAGGTCCCAGGCGCGGACGGTGCCGTTGTCGGCCGCGGCGACGGCGACCGCGGCGTCCGGGGGGCCCGCGCAGACGAGGTCCGTGATCTCGTAGGTGTGGCCGTGGAGGGTGCCGCCGATCCGGGCGCCGCCGGCGAGGTCCCAGACGTTGACGGCGCCGCGCGGGTGGCCGCTCACGACGACCGTCCGGGACGCGACGGTGGCGCAGGCGAGCGCGGTCGCGGCGTCGTCGCCGAGCCGGACGCCGGTGAAGGCGCCGGTGGCGAGGTCGAAGACGCCGGGCGGCCCGTCGGCGGGCGCGACCACGGCGACGGGGCGTCCGGCGGCGGAGACGGCGCAGGCGAGCGCGGTCACCGGTCCGGCGGCCACCTGGATCGTCTGGCGGAGGGCGGCGGCGACCTGGCTCCCGGACGCCCGCAGCGGCCGCCACGCGCGCCCGGCGCCGAGGTCCTCGGCGAGGGCGGTGCTGCCGTAGCGGGCGGCGTCGACGGCGAGGACCTGGCGGCGCTCGTCGGCGGCGAGGGTCCGGTGGCGGCGGATCGAGGTGCGGTAGACGGCGGCGGCGAGCCGGGCCTCGGCGCTCGCGGCGGCGGGGAGGGCCGGTTCGAGGGTGACGGGGTCCGCGGCGGCGAGGAAGCCGGGGTGGCGGAGCAGCTCGTCGGCGCGGTCGGCGGCGACGGCGTGCTGGATCGCGTGCCGGCGGGCGTAAGGGACGGCGCCGTCCCACGTCCCGGGCAGCAGGAGGTCGAGGATGCCGCCCTCCTTGGCGGGGTCGCGGAGGTGGTCGGCGAGGCCCTGGTGGAAGAGGCGGTAGAGGGTGGTGCCGTCGGTGTCGGCGCTCTGCCGCAGGTAGAAGCGGGCCTCGGCGAGCAGGGCGCGGACGTCGTCGCAGCCGCCGAACAGCGGGATGAGCGTGCGGGCGACCTCCAGCGGCATCCCCTCGCCGCGGGCGTGGGCGAGCATGCTGAGGACGCGGCGGAGCGGCGAGCTGGCGTCCAGGATCAGGTCGAGGACGTCCGGCATGGTGCCGGGGACCTGGCGGCCGAACGCGGCGGCCTCGGCGGGGTCCAGGACGGGGGGCTGCCGCGTGACGAGCCGGTGCGTGTACAGGGAGGCGACGAGGAACTCGCCCCAGCGGCCGGCGGCTCCGGGACGTCCGGTGATGGCCGACAGGCGTTCGGCGACCGCGGTCGCGAAGGCCGCCGCGGCGGGCGCGTAGGCGGAGGTGTCGTAGGGCGACGCGAGCCTGAGCAGCAGGCGGACGTAGTCCTCGACGTCCCGCCGGATCTCCTCGCGCGACCGGTCGTCGAGGTCGATGACGGCGTCGTCGGCGCCGGCGGCGGCCCGCAGCATCTCGAACGCCGGGCCCGGGCGGGTGGCGACGAGCATCCGGCAGAGGGGCCGGCCCCCGGCGTCCCGCGCGAGGGCGAGCGCGCGGAGCTCGTCCGCGAGCGCCTCGGGCTGGAGCGCCTCGTCGACCGCGTCGATGACGAGCGCGGGGCGGGGGCGGCCGTGCAGGGCCTCCATGAGGGACGGCCAGTCGGGGACGTCGCCGAGGCCGAGCTGCCCGGCCAGCGAGCCGAGGATCTCCGCGGTGCCGCGCTGCCGGGCGTGCGCGACCGCGAGCGCCGCGTTCTCCGCCGGGACGTGCCCGACCGGGAACCACAGGCGCTGGGTCTGCCTGCGGAGCTTCGGATGGGCGGCGCACACGAGCAGGCCGAGCACGGCCGACTTCCCCGACCCGGGGCTGCCCGTGACGATGCGCAGCGAGCCCCGCGCGCCGCCGTCGAGCCAGCGCGACAGCGCGCCCATCTCCCGCCGCCGCCCGGTGAAGCAGCCGCTCGCCTCGTCGTCCTCCCAGATCCGGCCGGACGCGCGGAGCGTGTAGTGCCGCGGGTCGGCGACCTGGTCGAGGACGTCCACGAACGCGCCGACGGGGCCCTCGACGTTCTCGCGGACCTCCTTCGCCGGGTCGGCGTCGTGGGCGGGGTTGGCGAAGAACGGCGGGACGTCCTCGGCCTCGGCGAGGTCGACGAGCCCGCCGATCGCGTCCTGCGGGTAGGCGTCGCTGGAGGCGACGAGCCGGTCGAGCTCCTGCTTGACGCGCTTGGCGAACACGGTCAGCCGGACGTACCGCGAGCCGCCGTGGACGTCCCGCTCGCGGCGTCCGATGGCGTGCAGGACGTTGGCGGCGGCCTCGGTGAACCGGCCGTCGAACGCCGCGCGGCCGGGCGGGCAGGCGGCGAGCACCCAGGAGCGCCGGGACGCGCCGGGGGCCGCCGGCGGGGGTGGGCGGCGGGCGACCAGCCCCGCCTGGCACAGGTCGAGCAGGAACAGGACGCGGGGCCGGCCCTGGGGGCCGAAGTCCTCGACCTCCTTGATCCAGTCGCTGATCCTGGTGGCGCGGTCGTGCCGGCCGTCGGCGCCGACCGCGTACAGCTCGCCGGTCTCGGCGACCAGCCCGTGGCTGAGGACGGCGACGACGAGCAGGTCGTCGCTTTCCAGCCGCTCGACGTGCTCGTAGAAGGCCTCGCCCATCGCGCGCGCCGTGGCGTCGGCGCCCGACAGGACCGTGCACGCGTAGCCGAAGTCCTCCAGGGCCCGCCGCAGCAGCCGTCCCCGTTCGACCGCCCTGGCGATGGCCGTCCAGCCGCCGCCGGTGAACTCGCCCACCACGACGCACAGCGCCAGCCGTCTCGGCATCCCGCCACCCCGATCGACTCGATCCTCAGGCTACGCGTTGGCGGGGCCCGGAGATCGTGCCGGAGGATGCACTATTCCACACAACTTTCCACGTTCCGGGCGCGTCAGTCGTCGGGGGTGGGGGCCCAGAGGCGGTCGGCGTCCCCGGCGGCGAGGCGGCCGCGGTAGACGTCGATCTTGTGGTCGATGAGTTCGAGGCTCCGCCGGATCTCGGCGAGCCTGGCGGTCACGTCGGCGCGGTGCGACTCCAGGAGGGCGAGGCGCTCCTGCTCGTTGCCGCGTCCGGCGGAGACCAGCTCGGCGTAGCGGCGGATCGTCCGGATGGGCATGCCGGTGGCGCGGAGCCGGGTGCAGACGAGGATCCAGTCGAGGTCGAGCCGGCCGTAGCGGCGCCAGCCGCCGGACGTGCGGTCGACGGGGGTGACGACCAGGCCGGCGCGCTCGTAGTAGCGCAGGGTGTGGACGCTGACGCCGGTGCGGCGGGCGGCCTCGGCGATGCTCAGGCCGCCCTCCGGAACGGGCCGCGCGGACTCGGGCTGCGGTCGCCCGTTGACTTCGAGCACGCTCTAAATCCTAGCGTCGGGGGCCATGAACCCTCCAACGCCGCCGAGCCCCCGCCGCCGGGCGCTCGTGCTCGCGATCTGCTGCGCCAGCGTGGTCGTGGTCGTCATGGACATCTCGATCGTGAACGTCGCGCTCCCGGCGATCCGCCGCGACCTGCACGCCTCGGTGTCCGGCCTCCAGTGGACGGTCGACGCCTACACCCTCGTGCTGGCGGGCTTCCTCGTGCCGGCCGGGGCGAGCGCCGACCGGTTCGGGCGCCGGCGCGTCTTCCAGATCGGGCTGGCGGCGTTCGGGCTCGGCTCGCTGCTGTGCGCGCTGGCGCCGGGCACCGGCTGGCTGGTCGCGGCGCGGGCCGTGCAGGGCGCCGGCGGCACGATGCTGAACCCGGTGGCGATGGCGATCGTCGCGACGACGTTCGAGGACCCGGCCGAGCGGGCCAGGGCCATCGGGGTGTTCGGGTCGATGGCGGGCCTTGCGCTGGCGCTGGGCCCGGTCCTCGGCGGCGCCCTGGTGGACGGCCTCGGCTGGAGCGCCGTCTTCTGGGTCAACGTGCCGGTCACGGTGGCCGCGTTCGCGTGCGCCGCGCTGTTCGTGCCCGAGTCCCGGGCCGTCCGGGCGCGCCGGTTCGACCCGGTGGGCCAGGCGCTGACGGTCCTCGTGCTCGGCGGCACCGTCTGCGCGATCATCGAGTCGCGGACGCTGGGCTGGACGTCGCCGGTCATCCTCGGGCTGCTCGCCGCCGCCGCGCTGGGCGTCCTCGGCCTCCTCGCCACCGAGCCGCGCCGCGCCGATCCGCTGCTGGAGCTGCGGCTGTTCCGCAGCGTGCCGTTCAGCGCGGCGATCGTGACGGCGCTGTGGGCGCTGTGCGGCTTCGGCGCGTTCCTGTTCGTGACGACCCAGTACCTCCAGGACGTGCGGGGCCTGTCCGCGCTGGAGGCCGGGCTGTGCCTGCTGCCGGTCGGGGCGCTGATCATCCTGCTGTCGCCGCTCGTCGGGCGGGCGGTCGGCACGCGCGGGCCGCGGCTGCCGCTGGTGGTCGCCGGAACCGCGCTGGCCCTCGGCGGCCTCGCGTCGCTCCGGCTCGGACCGTCCACGCCGCTGCCGGCCGTGCTCGCGACCTACCTGCTGTTCGGCGTCTTCCTCGCCGCCGTCAACCCGCCGATCACGAACACGGCGGTCTCCGGGATGCCCCGCTCGATGGCGGGGGTCGCCGCCTCGCTCGCGTCCGCCGGACGGCAGACGGGCACCGCGCTCGGCGTCGCGATCTCCGGGACCGTCGTCGGCGCGGCCCGCGGCCCGTCGTTCACCGCCGCGGCGCACGGCGTCTGGTGGCCGGTCGCCGCGCTCGGCGCCGGCATCGCCGCCCTGGGCCTGCTCAGCACCGGACGCCGGGCCATGGCCACCGCCCGGAGGGCGGCGGAGTCCTTCGAGGCCCTGGACACCGCCGCGACACCTCCGAGACCACCCGCGCACACCCCCTGACCCGGGGTCGCCCGGAATCTCGCTCCTCAGGCTGTCCATCCAGCTTGCACCGTGTTGTATGCGGCGGTCCGCCGCATGCCGGCAGGGCGGAACTCCGCGAGGGACGGGGACGTCGAACAGGGGTCGCGCCGGTGTTCGAGTGCTGAGGAGCCGATGAGCCCGTTCCGTTCCATCGCCGTGTACGTGCCCCAGCGGGCGAGGGTCTTCGAACTGGGGATGGTCGTCGAGGTCTTCGCCGACCGCACGTCCCGGGGCCTGCCTTCCTTCGAGGTGTCGCTGTGCACCGGCGTCCCGGGGGAGGTGCTCACCGACTCGGGCCTGACAGTGGAGATCGAGCACGGCCTCGACCGCCTCGGCGCCGCCGACCTGGTCGTCCTGCTGCCGGGGGGATGCGCGCCGGACCCGTCCTGCGGGGCCGGGCCCCCGGGGCGCGGGGACCCGCCCGCGAGGGCGTTGCCCGCCCCGGCCTCGCCCGCCCTCGTCGCCGCGGTCCGGGCCGCGTACGAGCGGGGCGCGATCCTGGCGGGCCTGTGCTGCGGGTCGTTCCCGCTGGCGGACGCCGGCCTGCTGGACGGCAGGCGCGTCGCGGTGCACTGGAGCGTCGCGGCCGACTTCGCGGCGCGCTATCCGGCGGTGCGCCTCGCGGCGGACGCCCTCTACGCCGACGAGGGGCGGATCGTGACCGGCGCCGGGGCCGCCGCCGGGCTCGACATGCTGCTGCACGTGCTGCGCCGGGAGCACGGCGCGGCGGTGGCGGGCGCGGTCGCGCGGG
>NZ_CAACUY010000150.1 GCF_900659615.1 Actinomadura fibrosa
GGACCCGCTCACGCGCCGGCTGGTCGACGCGGCCGGCGAGGGCCGCATCGCCGCGGCCAGGGCCCTGCGCGCCCTCGTCCGGGAGCGCGGGGCGGCGGGCGCGCTCAGCGCCGTCTCCCCGGTGTTCGGCGAGGTCCTCGCGCTGCGCGCGCTGCTCGACCAGAACCCGCTGAACGACCACACCGCCTGGCTCATCGCCACCGGCATGGGCGCCGCGACCGCCGACCCGCTGACCGGGATGAGCAACCGCGCCATCGCCCACCTCGACCGCGGCCTCGGCGCCGCCGAGCGCGCCGAGCCGTCCGCGTCCGAGACCGCCCGGTTCTGCCGCGACGCGACGCTGCTCGGCCTGCTCGGCGACCTGCTCGCCATCGGCCCCACCGGCCGCGCGCTGCTGCTCACCGTCCGCGGCCCGGACGGCGTCGAGCGGCACGTCCTGCTGGCGCCCGGGATGCGCGTCGGCGCGCCCGACGACGCCTCGCCCGGCGACCTGCTCGGCGCGTTCAGCAGCACCGTCCTCGACAGCGGCCCCTACAGCCGCGCCCTCGCCAAGGCGCTCGCCGACCACCGGATCCCCGCCGGGGCCGAGCTCGCCCTCATCGGCCACAGCGCCGGCGGCGCCGCGGTCATGAACCTGAGCCGGGACCCCGCGCTCAGCGCCCGCTACCGGATCACCCACGTGATCGCGATCGGCTCGCCGGTCGACTTCAAGGAGCCCGCCGACCCGGCGACCTGGGTCGCGAGCGTCACCAACCGGCACGACATCATCCCGAGCCTCGACGGGCAGGGCGCCGGGAACTGCTTCGACCCCCGTCCCGGACGGTACGTCGTGGACTACGGCGACCCGGCGCACCTCTTCCCCGCCTGCCACAGCCTGGAGCGGTACGCCGCCAACATCGAGCACGACCTCCCCGAGGCCCGCGCCCGCATCGAGGAGGAACTCGCCCGCTACAACGGCCCGGTCCTGCGCCGCTCGGTCTACCGGCTCTACGACGACGCGCGCCGCCCGCCCGGGTTCCCGTTCCTCACCGTCGTGTCCCGCGCGGAGCCGACCCCCGACGGCCCGGTCGACCTGCCCGCGCGGACACCGGACGCGGCGGTCCTGACGGCCTGGTTCACCGCCGACGCCGCCTCGGCCCTGGCCGTGCTCCGCGAGGCCGGCGGCGCCGTCCCCGGCGGCCTCCTGCCCGTCCGCGCCGGCACGCGGACGGTGGTGGCGCTGCGCGTCCACGACCACCGCGAGAGCACGCTCGGGCCGCACCGCGAGGTCACCCTGGGCGTGCTCGTCCACGATCCGTGGCGTCCGCGGCCGGTCGGCGTCTGCCTGGACCTGCTCCGCCGGCCGCACCTGCGCGGCGCCGGCCTCTGGATGCTCACCACGGTGCTGAGCACTCCGGCCGCCGTCGCCGCCCACCGGAACCTGTGGAGCGACCACGTGTCCGCCGCCCCCGTCCGCGTCCACCTGGACGGCCGGAGCGCCGCGCTCGCCGTCGGCACGCCCGACGACCGCGTCCTGGCCTTCGCCGGACCGCTCGGCCCCGGCGTCCCGGCGCCGTCGGGCGACCAGGTCCTCTACTCCGCGCGGGCGGGCGCCACGCTGCGCACGCATGTCCGCGCCCACGGACCGGCCTGGCTGCATCCCGCCCCGCGGGCCCGGCTGGGCGGCTGCGCCGCCGATCACCCCCTCGCCGCCCACCTGCGGGCGCTCGGCCTCGACGGCGCCCGGCCGATCCTGTGCCTCAGCAGCCCGCACCGGATGCTCCGCCGCGACGCGGGCGCGCCCGTCTTCCCCGGACGTGACGCATGAAGCGGGTTCGCGGTGGACGGCGTCCACGGCAAGGCGGAGGAGTGAGCCGCGCGGTGGAGCGGCTCACGTCGAGGCGCGTCCCGGGAGGGGCCCCGTCCGGCCGCCGATCGGTCGCGGGCTCCGCCGCCCTGCTGCGCTCGGACGCCGAGCGCGTCGACCACTGCGCGGCCCGGCTGCGCGCGCTGGTGCGGAGGCTCCGCGACGACCCGGCGGTCCCGCCCTGGTTCGCGGCCGCCGCCGACGCCCACCTCGCGGCCTGCGCCATCGCCGCCGCCGACCTGTCCCGCGCGGCGGCCCACCTGGACGCCCTGGCCGCGACCGCCCCACCGTCCGGCCCGCTCGCAAGGCTCCGAGGCGCCCGGCAAGCACGCACCACACCCCCGCCCACGCCCTGAGCCGTCCGAGCGTGTTGGGGGGTGGGGCGGGCGTCCGAGGGCGGGATGGGGTGATCTGTACGCTGAGATCGCTGTTCCCCCAGCGAAAGGGCGTCGGGATGAACGACGAGATGCGTGCGAACACGGCGGCGTTCGAGCAGACGGTCCGTTCGACGCTCGCGCTGACGGCGACGCTCGGCGGCGGGGAGTGGGACCAGCCGACCGAGTGCCCCGGCTGGACGGTGAAGGACCAGATCGCGCACCTCGTCTCGGTGGAGTCGGCGCTGCTGGGCGACCCGCTGCCCGAGGTCGACGTGCCGGAGTTCGAGCATGTCCGCAGCGACTTCGGGCGGTTCCTGGAGGTCGGGGTGCACGCCCGGCGGCGGGTTCCGGGCCCCGAGGTCGCGGCCGAGCTGGCGGACGTGCTGGAGCGCCGGCTCGCGCAGCTGCCCGGCATCGACCCCGGCACGAAGACCGCGCTGCCGAACGGCAAGGAGGGCACGTACGCGCTGTTCATGAAGTTCCGCGCGATGGACTGCTGGACGCACGAGCAGGACGTGCGGCGCGCGGTCGGCCGTCCGGGCAACCTCGACGCGCCGGCCGCGTCGTGCTTCTGGGAGCTCATCGGCGGCGGGCTGCCGATGGTCGTCGCGCGGCGGGCGGGCGCGTCGCCGGGGCAGTCGGTGCTGTTCCGGATCTCGGGGCCCGTCGAGCACCGGACGGCCGTCGTGGTCGACGCCGACGGGCGCGGCGGGTGGGCCGACGGGGAGCCGGACGCGCCGACCGCCGCGCTGGACATGGACTGGGAGAGCTTCGTCCGGCTCGCGGCCGGGCGGTGCGGCCCGGACGCGGTGAAGGTGCGGGCCGCGGGGGACGCGGACCTGGCGGCCAAGGTGCTGGCCGGGATGGCGCTCACCCCCTGACGGCGGGGGCTAGCGTGAGCGGCATGGACATCACCATTCACACGACGGTCCTTCCGCACGACGACCCGGAGGCGTCGCTGGCGTTCTACCGCGACGCCCTCGGCTTCGAGGTCCGCAGCGACGTGGGGCAGGGGACGATGCGCTGGATCACGGTCGGTCCCGCCGGGCAGCCCGGCACGTCCATCCTGCTGGCGCCGCCGGCCACCGACCCGGGCGTCACCGAGGACGAGCGCCGCACCATCACCGAGATGATGGCCAAGGGCACCTACGGCTGGATCATGCTGGCGACGCCCGACCTGGCCGGCGTCTTCGAGAAGGTGCAGGGCACGGGCGCCGAGGTCATCCAGGAGCCGGCCGACCAGCCGTACGGGGTGCGCGACTGCGCCTTCCGCGACCCCGCGGGCAACGTGGTCCGCATCCAGCAGTCGAGCTGACCGGGACGGGTCACGTCCGGACGCGCACGGCCAGGGCGTAGACGCGGGTGGTCTGCGTGGCGCCGGCGTTGTCGTCCGAGATCAGGTACAGGACGCGGCGGCCATCGGGGGTCCGGCCGCCGAGCGCCATGCCCTCGATGTTGTCGAGCAGGGGGTTGGGCTGGGGCTGCTTGGCGGTGGCGCCGGAGGGCGGGCACGTGACTAGGTCGACGACGAGCTTCTTTTTGAGCGCGGCACCGGGTGCGGAGGCCAGCGACGGGACGTCCGACACGTCCCTGGCGCCCCTGGTCGACGCCTGGTAGACGCGCACGGTGTTGCCGACCCCGGAGGTGAAGCCGCGCTCCAGCGCGAGCAGCCCGCCGTCCGGCAGGGCCGCCAGCTCCACCAGGCCGAGCGCCGGGTCGGTCCGGTAGGCGTACTGGGCGGACGGGACGTAGGCGCCGCCGGACCGCCCGCTGTAGCGGACGATGCGCTGCGGGCCGGGCGCGTCGCCGGACAGCGCCCCTTCCATGCCCGCGTACAGGGTGCTGCCGTCGGGGGTCGCGGCGAGCGCCTCGAACGTCGCGTTGCGGACGGCCTCGCCCGCGGGGGCGACGCGGAACCGCGCGGGGACGGGGAGCTCGGCCAGTTGCCGCCCGCTCGTCCGGTCGAACCGGCGGATCGACGGCTCCGTCTCGGAGCTGGCGAGGATCGTGCGCCCGCCCCGCTCCGCCACGAGGCCCTCCCCGTCGAAGTCGGCGCCGGTGTAGGCGGTGCCGTCCGGACGCTTGAGGGTCGTCACACCGCGGGCCGCCACGGCCGGCCGGCCCTGGCGGATCCGCAGCGAGAGGTCGTAGAAGCGCGCCGGTGTGGTGCCGATGTTGTCGACGAGCGCCACGGCGCCGCCGGAGCCCGTCAGGCTGAGCGAGGAGAGCCCGCCGACGTCCGTGCCGCCCACCCGGATCTTGTCGAGGGCGTCCGAGAAGCCCAGCAGCGAGGCCGACGGCGAGCACGCCGCGACCGGACGGGCCGCCGCCCCGGCGGGCGTGACGCCGCCGACGGCGAGGACCGCCAGCCCCACCGCGGGGATGAACCGATGACACGACCGCATGCCTACCTCCATGGACGACGCCCCCGACCTTAGAGGCGGACCTGGCGCAGGGTGGCGGCATGCTCACAGCTCTGGCCGAACTTCCGGTGAACGGTTCGCCGGGCGCCGGACATGCCGGACGTGTCAGGGCAGGCGGTAGCGGGAGACGAAGTCCCAGATCACGGCGTTGGCGCTGATGTCGTAGGTGGTGCCGCCGAGGAACGGGCCGAGGAACGGCGTCCCGCCGGGCCAGTTGTGCCCGCCGCCCTTGATCTCGTACAGGGTCACGGGGCCGTCGGCCGGGCAGTCGGGGTAGTCGTGGCGGACGACGGTGGTGTTGTCGTCCGGCGCGATGTCGGGCAGGTTCGTGGCCGTGCTCCGGGTGCCGCAGCCGTTGTTGCGCGTCCAGAAGTCGAGCGCGGGCTGCACCGTGGAGTACGGGACGAGCGGGTCACCGTCGCCGTGCATCAGGACGATCGGGACATGCCGTCCCGGATGGCACGCGGCGGGGTCGTTGAGCTGGCCGGACACCGGGACGTAGGCGGCGAAGCGGTCGTTGTCGCAGGCCATCTTGCTGGTGAAGAAGCCGCCGTTGCTCATGCCGGAGGCGTACAGCCGCTTGGGGTCCGCGTTGAACCGCTGGACGAGGATGTCCTGGAGCCGGTTGACGAAGCCGGGGTCGTCCAGGTCGGGGGACGGCGTCCCGCCCATGACGCCCTGCCAGCCGACGCCGTAGTGCTCCGGGGTGATCTGGATGAAGCCGCGGGTCTGGGCGTAGTCGGCCATGCGGCCGTAGTACTCGGCGAGGCCCGGCGTCTCCAGCAGGCCGGGGAAGTGGAACAGCGCCGGACGCGGCGTGCCGTCGTAGTCGTCGGGCAGGCGGAGGATGGCGTTGCGGGCCTGCCCCGCGTGGGTGATGCGGATGGCGTGGTCGCCGGGGTCGGGGTGGCGGTCCTCGACCGTGAAGGCGACCTTCTGGCTGGACGAGCCGCCACCGCGCCGGACGGTGCCGTTCCCCTCCCAGCGCACCGTCGCCTCGCCCGGCAGCGTGACGCCGCCGTCGACCTTGGCGGAGATCTCCACGCCCGCGCCCGGGTCCTGCAACGAGAACTCGCCCTTGAGCGCGAAGCCGTCACGGGCGATCTTGAAGGAGACCGTCGCGGTGCCGCCGCCGGAGCCGGGCAGCGTCCCCGTCCCCTGGATCTTGTCGGTCTCGTAGGACGCGACGTTGTCCAGCACGGCGACGGCCCCCGAGGACAGCCCGCCGGACAGCGTGTAGGCCGGCGAGCCGGCCGCGGTGACGGTGACGCGGTCGGCGCCGGGGGGAGCGGCGGACGGAGCGGCGTGCGCGGTCCCGGTGTGGACGGCGCTCAGCGTCGCTCCGACGAGGACTGCGGTGGTGAGGCCGCGCCGGGAACGAGGGGGGTGGGAGTTCACGGGGGTCCTTCCTGTGAGCCGAGTCGTAGGAAGTACGAATCCGCGCCACGGTAAGCCCCGCCCGCACCGGCGGCCAACGCATGAATGAGCAGACCGGACCGCCGTTCTTTAGCCCTCTCTGACAAAAGGCCGGACGGTCTATTCGGTCGCCGTGCGGGTGTAGGTGAGGATGAGCGCCCCGCTGCCGAGGGCGGTGTGGTCGGCGAGCCGCCAGACGCGCGGGTCGAAGGCGGCGTCGCGGCCGAACAGCGGGATGCCGGCGCCGGTGGTCAGCGGTGCCAGCTTGACGATGAGCCGGTCGATCTCCGGGTACAGCGCGGCCGCGAGCGTGCCGCCGCCGATCAGCCAGATGTCCTTGCCGTCCTGCCGCTTCAGGTCGCGCACGGCGGCGGCGGGATCGGTCGCGACGATCTCGACGGCGGGGTCCGGGCTCGTGGACAGGGTGCGGGAGAACACCAGATGACGCAGATGCGGGAAGGCGTCCGTGACGCCCGCTTTGAGGCCGATCTCGTAGGAGTGCCGCCCCTCCAGGACGGTGTCGAACCGGCTGCCCGGGGCGGTGATCCCGAGAGCCTGCCGGGCCGGCCCGGGCAGGGTCTCCGGGTACTCGGCGATGAGGTGCTGGAGGTAGTCGTCGGGGATGGGCCAGAAGCCACCGGGCCCGGTGGGGTCGGTGCCGTCGGGGCCGGCGATGAAGCCGTCCACGGTGGAGGCGATGTAGTACACGAGCTCGCGCATGCCGATGACCAGTCCAACTTCCGAGGTGAGGGGCTCTACCCGCGACACGGTAGTGGAGCCGCGCCCCGGACGTGCCGGCCGGCGACCGCACCACCTTCCGCCCTCCGCGAGGCATTGCTCAATTCGTCCTTGGATTCTGTGGCTGCGAGGCGCGCAAGATCCTTTCCTCGTACGGTGCTGAACCGAACCAATTCGACGAACGGCACGTCATATCCTTGTCACGATGTGCGGACACCGAATGCCGGCCCAACACGACCGATGAGCTGGGCGGCGGGCTCGCGGAGCGGATGACGGCCGCGGGTCCGCGCCGTCCATGACGCCATTTCCGGCAGACCTTGATGGCGATTTCGGTCGGCGGTTCTTTGCCGTTCCTTACCGGACGGCCGATGCGGAGCCGGGAAAAGGGGCCTGTTCACGCGCCGCACCCGTCCGCCGCCGGTGAGGGGCACAAGGGGAGGTCGCCAGACCGATGGGACGGGAAGAGAGCGGCAGGACCGCGGAGATACTCCTGGCGGCCATGGCCGTCGTCCCGCCGTCGGCGGCCCTGGGCGCGCTGCCGGACGCGGCGGCCGACAACCCCGTGGCCGCGACGCTGCTGGTGCTCGGCTACGAGTCCGTGCTCGTGGCCCTCGCCTTCGTCGGCGGGGTCGCGAGCGACGTCGTCGACCGCTGGCGGAGCCGGCTGGCCGACGCCATCGTCCGGCGCCTGGGCCGGCGCTTCAGCCGGTTCCGGGTGCGCTACGTCCGGTACGTGCTGAGCGACCTGCGCTTCATCGACCTCAAGGGCCTCGCCACCATCGGCTACCACACCCCCGAGCTGGACGAGGTGTTCGTCGACGTCAGCCTGGTGCTGCGCGCCGCGCACCAGGTCGGCGGGGGCATCCTCGCGGACGTGCCGCCGCACGTCGCGGAGCGCCGGCCGATCCGGGACTTCCTCGACCGGAACCAGCCGTCGATCCTGGCGGTGATCGGCCCGCCGGGCAGCGGCAAGACGACGCTGGTGCAGCACACCGCCCGCCAGGTGTGCCGCAACCGCAACGGCGGCCGCCGGACGTGGGGGCGGCGCCGCCGCGTCCCGATCCTGCTGTACCTGCGCGACCACGTCGGCGCGATCACCGCGGACCCGCGGATCGCCCTGTCGGCGCTGCTGGGCGAGAAGCTCCGCCGGTACGGGCTGGCCGAGCCCGAGGGCTGGTTCGAGCAGCGGCTCAACGCCGGCGACTGCGTCGTCATGCTGGACGGCCTGGACGAGGTGGCGGTCCAGGAGGACCGGCGCCTCGTCGCCGACTGGATCCAGCAGCAGACGACCCGGTACCCGGACAACGACTTCGTGGTCACGTCGCGGCCGCAGGGCTACCGGGAGGCGCCCGTCCGCGGCGCCGTGGTCGTGCAGGTCCGGCTGTTCACACCCGAGCAGGTCGCCGGGTTCGTCCGCGGCTGGTACCTGGCGGAGGAGCGGCGCAGCGCCGGGGCCGCGTCCCGGGACGTCGACGCCCGCGCCGAGCGCGCCGCCGAGGACCTCCTCGAAAGGCTGGAGACGACCCCCGGGCCGCGCGAGCTCGCGGTGAACCCGCTGCTGCTCACGATGATCGCGAACGTGCACCGCTACCGGGACGTCCTCCCGGGCAGCCGCGCCGACCTGTACGCCGAGATCTGCCAGGTCATGCTGTGGCGGCGGCGGGACGCGAGCCGGCTCCCCGTCCGGCCGCGCGGCGACAAGAAGGAGCTGCTGCTGCGGGAGATCGCCTACACGATGATGCGGCGCCGCAAGCGGGACCTGTCGCGCCCGGAGATGCTGGCGGCGATCGAGTCGGCGCTGCCGCGGATCTCCACGCTGGTGTCCGCGCCGGAGTTCCTCGCGGAGGTCGAGTCGAACGGCCTCGTGTTCGAGCGGGAGAACGGCGTCTACGCGTTCGCGCACCAGACCTTCCAGGAGTACCTGGCGGCCGTGTACATCCGGGAGAAGGGGCTCGTCGACGACCTGGCCGCCTCGATCGGCGACCCGTGGTGGCGCGAGACGATCGTGCTGTGCGCGGCCCGCTCGGACGCCGGTCCGATCGTCCGGGCCTGCCTCGCGTCCGGAACGGAGCCGGCGCTGATGCTGGCGTTCGACTGCGCCGAGCAGGCCAGCGAGCTGGCACCGGCGCTGCGCGCCCGCCTGGACGTCGGGTCGGTGGCGCTGGAGGGCGATCCGGAGCTGCGGCGCCGCATGGTCCGGGTGCTCGTGGCCCGGCACCTGCGCGACACCGCCCGCGCCGCCGGCACCGGCCGGGTGTGCCTCAGGCCGGTCACCACCGGCATCTACCGGCTGTTCTGCGCCGAGAGGGCGGCGCGGGGCGAGGCCCGGTCGCCCGACGGCCCGCGCGACGCGGCGGGCGCGGGGGAGGCCGCCGGTACGGGGCGGGGCGGTACGGGGGAGGGCGGCGCGGGGGACGACGGTGCCGTCGTCGGCGTCCGTGGCAGCGACGCGCTGGACTTCGCCGACTGGGTGAACGAGATCCTCGGCGAGGGCGACCACCGGAGCGGGCACGGCGACTACCGGCTGCCGACCCGCGCCGAGCTGGACGACCTGGCGGCCAGGCGCCGCCTCCCGCGCCAGGACGCGGACGAGGCCGCCTACGGTTTCTGGCTCGCCCCCGATCGCGACACCGCGTCCGACCGCGACCGCGACCGCGATGCCGCGTCCGGCCGCGATGCCGTCCCGGAACTGTGGACGAGCGGCGGCACCCCGTCACCGCACGCGATCACCGACGGCACCGTCCGGGTCCATGCCGAGGCCGACATGGAGGCCGCCAGGCCGGCGCTCGCGGGCCTCCTGATCGCGCGCACCAGGGCCCTGCTGCACGCCCTCCTCGCGGAGCTCGGCGCGGCCAGGGACCGGGACCGCGTCGCCGAGCTCGCCATCGCCGTCGAGCGCACCCTCCGCAAGGCCACCGCGCTCGCCGGGGGCCGTCCGGACACGTCGGTCCTCACCGGCACCCTGATCCGCCCGGACGCCCTGGCCCGTATCGCCCTGCCGGATCCCGACGAGGCGCACGCGCTCGCCGTCGCGCTCGACAAGCCCGACACCGACCTGGACGAGACCGCGCGGCACGCCCGCCACCTGGCCGGGCTCGAACCCGGCGATCCGGCGGACGGGACCGCCGACGTCCGCCAGGCATGCCTCCAGGCCATGGGGACCGCCATGACCGACGCCCTAGAGCAGGCCCTCGAACGGACGGCCTACAAGAGCCTCTACACGTTCCCCCGGGAGATGGCCGCCGTGCTCGCGGACCGGGCCGGCCTCGCCTCCGCCGAGGACACCGTCTCGCCGGACTCGCTCGTCGCCACCGTCCACTCCGCGCGGGACGGCCTGCTGCGAGCCCTCGACGCGCAGGGGTCGCCCTGCCATGACTGGGCGGGACACGTCGCCGAGCACCTGCGGCTTCTGGCCGTCCCGGCCTTCGAGCGGCGGGTCGAGCTCGCGCAGGACCAGGCGACCGCGATCCGGCTGGCGGCCCTGTGCCTGGCGGCGGAGGCCGATCCGGTCGACGCGGCCGCGGCCGACGCGTACCGGCGGATCGCCCGCGGCGTCACGCTGCTGGAGCGGCGCGGCACCGGCGACGCCGTCCCGATCGAGACGATCCTCCTGGCGGCCGGCTGACCGGGCCCCGGAAACGGGCGGGCCCGGGGCGGGTTCCCACCGGCCCCGGGCACCGCCCGCCGCTCAGTACTTGATCATGCCGCGGATGTTCTTGCCGTCGCGCATGTCCTGGTAGCCCTGGTTCACGTCGTCGAGCTCGTACGTGTTGGTCACGAGCTCGTCGAGCTTGAGCTTGCCCTCCTCGTACAGGCGCAGCAGGCGCGGGATGTCGCGGCGCGGGTTGGAGTTGCCGAACAGGCAGCCCACCAGCTCCTTACGCTGCATCGCGAGGTCGAAGAGGTTCAGCTTGACGTCCTCCTGGGCGATCGGCGCGACCGCGGTGACGACGCCGCGGCCGCCCTTGGCGACGAGGGCCATCATCGGCGCGACGAGGTCGCCGGTGGCGACGCCCGTGGTGAGGATGGCCCGCTCGGCGTTGGCGCCCCAGGTGATCTCGTTGACCAGCGCCGTCGCCTCTTCGAGCGAGGCGGCGCTGTGCGTGGCCCCGAAGGTGGAGGTGGCCTTCTCCCGCTTCCACTCGACGGGGTCCACGGCGACGACGTGCCTCGCGCCGGCCATGGCCGCGCCCTGGACGGCGTTCATGCCGATGCCGCCGAGGCCGATCACGACGACGGTCTCGCCGGGCTGGACGCCCGCGGCGTTGACGGCCGCGCCCCAGCCGGTGGTGACGCCGCAGCCGACCAGGGCGGCCTTGTCGAGCGGCAGCCAGTCGTCGATCTTGATGCAGGTGGCCTCGTTGACCACCGTGTAGGGCGCGAACGTGCCGGTGCAGCACATGATGCCGAGGTCCTTGCCGCCCTTGGAGTGGTGCCGGGCGGTGAAGTCGGAGACCTGGCGTCCGGCGAGCAGGAAGGCGCCCAGGTCGCAGAGGTGCTGGCGGCCCATCGCGCAGGACGGGCAGCGGCCGCAGGACGGGATGAAGCCGAGGACGACGTGGTCGCCCTCCTTCAGCGTCGAGACGCCCGCGCCGACGGCGACGACCTCGCCCGCCCCCTCGTGCCCGCCGATGACGGGGAACTGCTCCAGCTGGAGCAGCGCCGCGACCTCGGGGTCGAGGACCATGTCACCCGTGACGAGGTGCTCGTCCGAGTGGCACAGGCCCGACGCCGCCAGCTTGACCTTGACCTCGCCCGCCTTGGGGTCGTCCAGCTCGATGTCCTCGACACTCCACTCGGAGTTGGGTTCCCACAGGACTGCCGCACGGGTCTGCATGAGGGCCCACCTTTGTTTTCGACCGTCGTTCGGGCGCCCCGCGGTGCCGCACAACGGAAGCGGTTTGATGTGCCTCCTTCCTACTAGAACACGATTCGGATATCTACAGGTCGCGCCCCTGTTTTTCCGCTTCCGGGTGGTATGGCGGACGGTCAGCCGGTGCCGGGCGCGGGCACGACCGTCCGCGCCTCGGGCCGCAGCGCCAGCATCGCCTCGCCGCGCGGCAGCAGCGGCCCGGCGAGGGCGGTCGTGAACAGCGCCATCAGCACCATCATGGTGAACATCTGCCCGTCCAGGACGCCGAGGCTCACGGCCGCGTTCAAAATGATCAGTTCGGTGAGGCCGCGGGTGTTCATCAGCAGGCCGAGCGTGCCGGCCTCGTGCCAGGGCAGCCCGAGGAGCCGGGCGGGGACGATCGCGCCCAGCAGCTTGCCGGCGCAGGCGACCAGGAGGATCAGGCCGAGTTCGAGGTACTGGGTGCCCGACAGCCCGCCGACGTCCACGCCGAGGCCGGTCACGATGAAGAACACCGGCAGCAGCACGAGGCTGATCTGCTCCAGCGGCTCGCGGACGTGCTCGGCCAGCACGCGGGCGGGCTCGCGCGGGGTGACGAACCCGAACAGGAACGCGCCGAAGATGGCGTGGATGCCGATCCAGGTCGTCGCCCAGGCCGACAGCAGCGCGCCGGCGGACAGCGTGACGAGCAGCGGCCGCCACTGCTCCTTGCCCGCGAACCACCAGGTGAGCGCGCTCAGCAGCGGCCGGACCGCCAGGAACATCACCGCCGCGTAGACCAGGCTGCGCAGCGCGATCGTGACGAGGTCGCCGGTGTCGCCGTCCGAGGTCACCAGCGCCGAGACGTAGGCGAGCATGCACCAGGCCAGGACGTCGTCGACGGCGGCGCTGGCCAGGGCGAGCGTGCCGACGCGTGTGTCGGTGAGCCGGTGGTCGGACAGGATGCGCGCGAGGACGGGGAAGGCCGTCACCGACATCGCCGCGCCCATGAAGGTCGCGAACGCGACGAACGAGATGTGCTTGCCGCCCACGGTGTCGTGGTGGTCGTACAGGACCAGCGCCGAGAGCACGCCCAGCCCGAACGCCAGCGCCACCGAGCACAGCGAGACCCCGGCCGCCATCCCGACGTGCGGCCTGATCAGGCGCTGCTCGAACTTCCAGCCGACCATGAACATGAACAGGATGAGGCCGACCTGGGAGACGGCCGACAGGAGCGGCCGGACGTCGGCGGGGAACAGATGCCGGGTCGGATCGCCCGGGAGCAGCCCCAGCAGGCTGGGCCCGAGCACGATGCCCGCCGCGATCTCGCCGATCACGATCGGCTGGCGGAGGGACCGGGCGACCCGGCCGAACAGGACGCCGGTGAGCAGGACCACCGCGATTCCGGCGAACAGGATCGCGAGCCTCATGTCGGCGGCCGTGGCCATCGAATCGAACATGACGGGGGACTTCCTTTCTTGCTGTCAAAATAGGAATTGTTCCCCGTATCGCTGGAAGTCTGGTAAACCATCCACAACCGGACGGTATTGATCCAGAATTGGTCGGTGTTCAAGGCGGATTCGATCGCCGTGTGACTCGCGGGACGAATGAGAAAGGAGGGGGTGGCGGGTCAGGAGGTGAGAGTGGCGCGTTTGCGGGCAATGCGAACGGCCTTCTGGAGACTGTCCAGGTCGTAGGCGCCCTGGTGGCGGCGTCCGTTGATGAAGAACGTCGGCGTGCCCGAGACGCCGCTGAGGTCGGCGGAGTCGACGTCCTCGTCGATCCGGGCCGCTCCGGCGCCGCGGCGCAGGTCGTCGCGGAAGCGCGCCACGTCCAGCCCGAGCTCGCCCGCGTACCGGACGAGGTCGCGCGCCTCCAGCGCGTCCTGGTGCTCGAACAGCAGGTCGTGCATCTCCCAGAAGGCGCCCTGCGCGGCCGCCGCCTCCGCGGCCTGCGCCGCGAGCTGCGCGTGCGGGTGGACGTCGGTGAGCGGCAGGTGCCGCCAGACGTACCGGACGTCGCCGTGGTCGGCGAGCAGCTCGCGGATGGCCGGTTCGGCGCGCCCGCAGTACGGGCACTCGAAGTCGCCGTACTCGACCACGGTGACGGGGGCGCGGCGGGGGCCGCGGACGTGGTCGCGGTCCGTGCTGACCGGCGAGGCCAGGTCGATGACGCTCTCGGCGGTGCCGAGCAGCGCGCGCACCCGCAGCCGGGCCGGGAGGAGCATCGTCGCCCGCATCGCGAGCCAGGCGAGCACCGCCGCGCACAGCGCCGCCGCCAGGATGCCGACCTTCGCCTCGGCGAGCCGCTCGCCGCTGAACTCAAGCGTCGCGATCAGCAGCGCGGCCGTGAAGCCGATCCCCGCGACGGCGCCGCCGCCGCCGACCGCGGCCCAGCCGACCGGCGGCCGCAGCCGTCCCCGGCTCAGCAGCGTGACCAGCCAGGACAGCCCGAGGATGCCGATCGGCTTGCCGAGCAGGTAGCCGAGCAGGATGCCGAGGGTGACGGGCGAGGTGAACGCCTGCCGCAGGAACCCGGCGCCGATGGGGATGCCCGCGTTCGCCAGCGCGAACAGCGGCACGATCACGTAGCTGCTCCACGGGTGGTACAGCTGCTGGAGCCGCTCGTTCGGGGAGATCGCCGCGATGACGCCCGTCCGCGCCGAGCGGGCCAGCTCCGGGGTCGGCTGCTCGCGGAACAGCCGGAACGCCTCCGACGCGCGCTCCAGGTCGCCGCGCGCCGCCGGGTAGGCGTAGGTGAGCAGGCCCATGGCGAGACCGACCACCACCGGCTCGACGCCGGAGGCGTTCAGCGCCAGCCAGGCCGCCGCGCCGAGCACCGCGTAGACGGAGGCGCGGCCGACGCCCGCCCGGCGGACGAGCAGCGTCACGCCGAGGACCGCGAGAGCGGCCAGCAGCGGGCCGGTCTCGACGTGGTGGCTGTAGACGGTCGCGATGACGAGGAGCGCGACGATGTCGTCCACCACGGTCGCCGTGAGCAGGTAGAGGCGCAGGCGGGCCGGGAACCGCTTGCCGACGAGGGCGAGCACGCCGAGGGCGAACGCCGTGTCGGTGGACATCGCGGTGCCCCAGCCGTGCGCGGCCGGGCCGCCCGCGTTCAGCGCGAGGTAGATCGCGACCGGTACGGCCATCCCGCCGAGGCCGGCGGCCAGCGGCAGCGCGAGCCGCCGCCGGTCGCGCAGCTCGCCCATGTCGAACTCGCGGCGCGCCTCCAGCCCGACGACGAAGAAGAACAGCGTCATGAGCCCGCTGTTGACCCAGTGCCGCAGGTCCATGGCGAGGCCGTGGTCCCCGATCCGGACGGACGCGTCCGTCCCCCAGAAGCCGTCATAGGACGAGGAGTCGGCGTTCGCCCAGGCCAGCGCGGCGAGCGTCGCGGCCAGCAGGACGACCGCGCCGCCGGTCTCGGTGCGGAGGAAGTCCCGCAGCGGCGTCCGGAGGCCGCGGGCCCAGGCCGTCCGGGCGGAGGACGCCGGGGCCGCTTCGTCGCGCCGTACCGTCATGTCCGCACCGTCGTCCGTTCCGTCCGCCCCGCCCGGCCGCCGGTCGGCGAGCGGGCCCTGTCCTGCTCACCTCATGATCGCAGCACCGGGACGGGGACCCGGGGACCGGGCGGGGGCGAGGGGTCGCGAAAGGCCGCGCACCGGCCTTTCATTTACCCGAAACCGCCCGTTTCCATTTGGGGTGGCCGGTGCGCGGGGAACGGCCGCCGCGAATGGCGCCGGCCGAGGGAAACGTCACAGGTTGATCACGCTTCGCCTCGCACGATGCGGCGTCGCGGCCCCCGCTCCGGCACGCGGATGATCTGTGGGCCGACCCGGGAGTATCCGTCTCGCCCGCCCGCCGATCGGATATCCGTTCGTGCTTGAGCACGCGCCGTGGCGCTGTTAGCTTCACCCGGTGGACGACATGCGTGCACAGGCGGAGGCGATCGCGGCGTTCGCGGCGACTCTGAGAGAACTGCGTGAATCGGTTGGAAACCCACCTTTCCGGGAGATGTCGGGACGGTCGGGGGCGATCTCGCACACGACACTGCACGAGGCCACCAAGGGGAACAGGCTCCCGAGCTGGGGGACCACCGCCGAGTTCGTCAAGGCGTGCGGGGCCGATCCGGCCGCGTACCGCGAGCGCTGGGAAGAGGCGAACCGGGCGGTCAGAGCGGCGGGCACCGCGGGCAACGCCGTCGCGGTCCCTTCGTCCGACGGGCTCGCGACCTCCGCCGCGGGCCCCGGCGGACGGTCCGCCGCGCATCTCGGCGGCGGGGCGCACGCGCCCGCCGAGGCCTCGGCGTCCGTTCCCGCGCCGCCGTTACCGCCCGGCGGGTTCGCCGGTGACGTCCGCACCTCCCCCTCCGCGCCGGAGGACCGGAGGCGTCCCCGGCTGGGCCGGCCGGCCGTGATCGCGCTGGTGGCGGCCGCCGGCGTCGGGACGGTCGTCCTCGTCGTGGTCGCCGTCAACGGCGGCCTCGGGTCCGGCGACGGCGGCCGGAAGCCGTCCGCCGCCGTGACGGAGGCCGCGCTGTCCCCGGCCGACTGCCCGGTGCACCCGTCCAACCCGGCGGCGGCCCCGCCGGCGCACCCGGGCGACGCGGCCGCGTTCATCGCCGACATCACGCTGCCCGACTGCACGCGCGTCGGCGCGGGCAAGACGGTGACGAAGGTGTGGCGGCTCAAGAACTCCGGGAAGGTGCCCTGGCAGGGGTACTCGCTGCGCCGCCTCGACCTCCCGCAGCGGGCCGACCAGTGCCAGACCATCTCGGACGTGCCGATCGACGACACGCGTCCCGGCAGGATGGTCGACATCAGGACCGTCATCACCACACCGAAGAAGCCGGGCCTGTGCTACGTGCGGTTCAAGATGGTGGACGCGTCAGGGAGGGTCGCGTTCCCCGGGAACCGTCCGGTCAACTTCCAGATCATCGTCGAAGCGCCCTGATCCCCCGCCGTGGGGGCACGGCGGGGGACCAGGGGCGGACGGTCGCGGGGCCACCGCCCGCGGGCCGGGATCAGGAGAGGGTGATCCCGCTGTAGTAGGCCTTGAGGATCGTGGAGTAGCTCGCGCCCGCGTTGGCCTTGTCACGGGAGCCGTACTGCGACATCCAGTCGCCGGTGACCCAGCCGCCGCACGCCGTCGTCGTCGAGCAGTAGTGGGCCTGGAGGATCTTGCCGCCGCGGGTCATGCGGGTGCCCCACGTCGCGTCGACCGCGCTGCTCGTCGACGCCACCGCGGAGCCCGGCTTGTACACCTGGCTGGACGTGGTGTCGTAGACGTCGAAGCACTGGCCGCCCGGCGTCTTGCGGGTCGAGTGCAGCGCCCAGTACCAGCCGTAGCTCTTGACGGCCATCGCCCCCGCCTTGAGGGACTCCTTCGGCCAGGACGTCACCCACTCGTTGGGCAGGACGTTCTTGACGTAGGTCTTGAACGCCACCCGGTCCACCCGGTTCAGCGAGACCCGGTACACGAGGATCGTCGAGGGGAGCTTGCTGTCCGTGCCGTCGGTCTTGCATCCGGTCGGCGGAGTGGTGGAGCTGATGAACTGGTGGGAGGCGTTCTGGTTCTTCAGGCTGGCGTTGAGGTTGCCCTTGGCACCCGCCTTGAAGTCCTGGTAGGTGCCGCCGTAGTTGCTGTTGAAGTAGACCCGGACCGTCTTGGTGCCGCGGTTCCAGACCGAGGCCGCGTGGTTCTTGACGCACTGGCCCTTGCCCGCGCCCGACCCCTTGAAGTCGTAGCAGGAGGGCTGGGACGTGCCGTAGTCGGCGACCGAGCCGGTGAAGTCGGAGACCGACCCGGCATTGCCGCTGTTGAAGTAGTAGCAGAACTCGCCGCTATCGCACACGCCGTCGCGGCTCGCCGCCGAGGCGGGCGACGTGGGGAGGAGGACCGTTCCGCCGAGCGCCAGGGTCGCGGTCGCCGCGGCGAGCCGCGCCACGAGCCGCACAGTTCGTGTCGACACAGTTTCTTCCTTCGGGGGGAGGGCGCGGCCGGCTAGCGGACGTTGTAGCCCTGGGAGTTCCAGAACGACGTCGGGTTCGGGTTGTCCAGCGTCGGGTCGTTGACGCTCTTGGCCGCGTGGGTTTGCTTGCCGAGCCGCATCTCGACGTGGGTGTGCGCGCCCGAGCTGGACGACACCCCGTGCCACGCCTCGTCCGCGATGACCTGGCCGCGGCTGATCGACTGGCCCACGGCCAGCGAGGACCGCGGCGCCGAGTGCAGGTAGATGACCGTCTTGTTCAGCGACGCGTTGTAGACGGAGATCGTCGAGAGGCCCGCGCTGCCGTTGGCGCCGCGCGCGATGTAGATGACCTTGCCGCTGACGAGGGCGTGCACGTCCGAGCCGATGCCGCGGGCGATGTCGATGCCCTCGTGCCGTCCGGGCGTGCTGGTGTAGCCGTCGAACCCGCAGGTGATGCGGCCGCCGCTCAGCGTGTACAGGCTGTACGACATGTTCGTGCGCGACGTCGGCGAGAACTGGTGGGAGGCGTTCTGGTTCTTCAGGCTGGCGTTGAGGTTGCCCTTGGCGCCCGCCTTGAAGTCCTGGTAGGTGCCGCCGTAGTTGCTGTTGAAGTAGACCCGGACCGTCTTCGTGCTGCGGTTCCAGACGGACGCGGCCTCGTTCTTGACGCACTTGCCCTTGCCCGCGCCCGGTCCCTTGAAGTCGTAGCAGGAGGGCTGCGTGGCGCCGTAGTCGGCGACGGACCCGGTGAAGTCGGACACCGATCCGGTGTTGCCGCTGTTGTAGTAGTAGCAGAACTCGCCGCTGTCGCAGACGCCGTCGCGGCTCGCGGCCGCCATGGACGCGGCGTTGACGGAGGCCGTCCCGCCGAAGGCGAGGACGGACGCGGCGCCGCCGGCGGCGACGGCCGCGGCCGTCGCGGTGATGATCTTGCTGGACGTCTTCATGCTGGTTCCTTTCGGGGATCGCGGAGTGCGGATCGAGGGGGGCGGGTCAGCGGAGGCGGTACTCCTCCCAGGTGCGGATGGTCACCTTCGGGCCGTCGTCCGGGCCGCGCTTGGCGAGCCCGTCCAGGCCGAGGTAGTAGTCGCCGACCTGGTGCTGGGCCGGCGCGGAGAGGTCGGTGTCGCTGATCGCGACGGCGTGGATGTGCCACGGCCAGTCGCCCTGGCTCGGGCTGCGCACCCAGGCCGCGAACCCGACCTGGCGCAGCACGCGGGTGACCGAGGTGCGGGTGGCGGAGCTCATCCCCTTGACGGAGACGTCCACGACGCCGCCGCCGTCGTGGGTGCCCGCGGACGTGGGGTCGCCGCCGGGGTTGTAGGACCCCTGGTCCAGCGGCAGGTCGCGGCCGAGCAGCCGCTTCGCCTCGGCCAGCATCTTCTGGGTGCGGGCGTTGACGACGGCGTCGCCGTAGGCGACCCGGGCGCCCGGCTCGATGGTGCGGGTGACGGTGAAGCGGCCCGACCCGAGCTTGACGAGGGACGCCTTGCCGGGCAGCCCGGTGGCGCCGAGACCGGTGTAGCCGAGCGACTTCTGGTACTTCGCGTAGGCGGCGACCGTCGTGGTGCCGAAGTAGCCGTCCACCCACTTCGCGTCGAGCAGCTTCCGGTCGCGCAGCGCCTGCTCGACGAGGAGCACGCTGGCCTTCGCGCCGGGGGTGAGGGTCTGGTCGGCGCGCCGCGGGTCGATCTGGGCCGCCTTGACGGCGGCTTCCATGTTGACGCTCGGCAGGGCCGCGGAACCGGCCGTCTCGGCGACCGTCGCCGCGGACCCCTGCGGCAGCGAGGCGATCAGGGCGGCCGCCGCCGCGGCGACCGTGGTGAGCGCGGCGGCGGCTACGGGCAATCTCATGGGGGACTCCTGGATGCGGGCGATGGGAGGCTCGGGGCGTCGCCCTCGGCGGAGTCCACGGTCATCGATCACCCACGTGTCCTCAAGAAGATCGTTGTTGTCAGCCTGTCCCGCCTGCGGTTTCCGTACGGATCTGACAGACGGCACGGCGGTGACCAGCACTCGAACGAATGGAGGGGCCTGGCCGGGACAACCCCGGCCAGGCCCCTCGCAGGACCGTCGAACCCCGCGCCTACCCCTCCGCGCGGTCGTACAGGAGGCAGAGCGCGCCGCTCTCGGTGGCCTCGCTGGACGCCAGCGTCCACGACGCGGACGGGCCGTCGTCGAACAGCCGCGCGCCGCCGCCGACGAGCTCGGGGCACAGCGTGACGCTCAGCCGGTCGACCTCGCCGGCGTCCAGGAGGGCGCGGATCACGCTCGCGCTGGCGAGCACGACGATGTCGCCGCCGTCCCGCTCGCGGAGCTGCTTGACCGCCGTGACCGGGTCGGTGCCGGCGATCCGCGCGTTGTCCCAGGCCGCGGTCTCCAGCGTGGTGGAGAAGACGACCTTTTCGACCGCGTCGAGCCAGCGGGCGAACTCCCGGTCCCGCGGGTCGGCGCCCTCGTCGCCCGCGACGGCGGGCCAGAACCCCGCGAAGCCCTCGTAGTTCTTGCGGCCGAGCAGGGCGGTGGTCGCGGTGCCGGTGACCCGCACCATGTGGTCGCGGGCGCCGGAGCTGACGGCGTGCGGGGCGATCCAGCCCATGTCGTACTCCCCGCCGGGCCCGGTGGTGCGGCCGTCCAGGGACAGCGAGATGTTGGCGGTGACGGTGCGGCGGGCGTTCTGTCCGGTCATCGTCCGGTTCCTTCCGATCGTGGGGTCGATGCGTTCAGAGTGGCGGTCCCGCTGGCAGGCTGGCGTCGTCAGATCTGGTGACATTCGGTCCGGGCTTGGAGGGGTCGGTGATGACGGATTCGGCCGTCAGCCCGTTACTCGTCGGGCGGGACGGCGAGATCGCCGTCCTGCGGGCGGCCTACGACCGGGCCCGGGCGGGGCGTCCGAGCACGGTCCTGGTCTCCGGCGAGGCGGGCATCGGCAAGTCGCGGCTGGTCGCCGAGGCGGTCCGGGAACTGCCCGGCGACCCGCTGGTGCTGTCCGGCGGATGCCTGGAGCTCGGCGCGGAGGGCGCGCCCTACGTGCCGTTCATCGCCGTCCTGCGCGACCTCGTGCGCCGGCTCGGCCGCGACCGGGTGGCGGCGCTGCTGCCGCCGGACGGTGCCGCGCTCGGCGACTGGCTGCCGGAGCTCGGCCCGGCGCCGGAACGGTACGGGCCCGCCAGGCTGCTGGAGGAGACGCTGGCGCTGCTGAGCTCGGCGGCGGAGGCGCGGCCCGTGGTCGTGGTCGTCGAGGACCTGCACTGGGCCGACGCGTCGAGCCGCGAGCTGTTCGCCTACCTGGTCCGCAACCTGGCGCGCGCCGCGGTGCTGCTGGTCGGCACCGTCCGCACCGGGGAGCCGGCCGCGGGGCGCCCGGACCGGCGGATGCTCGCGGAGCTCGGCCGCGGCGGCGCGGTGGAGCGCGTCGGCCTCGGCCCGCTGGCGCACCGGCACGTCGCCGCGCTGCTCGCGGCCGTCGACGGGCGCCCGCCGGACCCGGCCCGCAGCGGCCGGATCCACCGGCGCAGCGGCGGCAACCCGCTGTTCGTCGAGGCGCTGAGCAACGCGGGCGAGACACCGCCGGGCGACCTGCGGACCCTGCTGCTCGCGCGGATCGCCGACCTGCCCGCCCCGTCCCACGAGACGCTGGAGATCCTCGCGGTCGCGGGCGGCGGCGGCCTCGCCGACGACCTGATCGGCGCGATCCGCGGCGGGCCCGGACACGAGCCGTGGGACGCCCTCGCCGACCTGACCGGCCGGGACCTCGTGGTCGCGCGCGAGGACGGGTACGCGATCCGGCACGACCTCATCCGCGAGGTCGTGTACGACGCGCTGCCCCCGTCCCGGCGGCGGCGCATGCACGCCCGCTACGCCGCCGCGCTCGCCGCCCGCGCCGGGGACGGGACCGGCGGCGATGGCGGCCTCGCGCTGGCCGAGCACTGGACGGCCGCCGGCGAGTACGGGCGGGCGCTCCCCGCCGCGTGGCGCGCGGCCGGCCACGCCGGACGGCAGAACGCCCACGACGAGCAGCTCCACCTGCTGGAACTCGTCCTCGACCAGTGGGCGAAGGTGCCGGAGCCCGCCGAGCTGATCGGCGCCGACCGCGCCGACGTGCTCGAACGCGCCGCGACGGCGGCGTTCGACGCGGGCAGGTCCGCCGCGGGCGTGGCCCACGGCACCGCCGCGCTGGACGCGCTCGACCCCGCCGCCGAG
>NZ_CAACUY010000151.1 GCF_900659615.1 Actinomadura fibrosa
CGCTGCGGTGGCGCGCCCGCGCGGGCGCCGTGGCCGCCCTTGCGGGCGGGGCCCTGCTCGCCGCGTCCTTCGCGGGCACGGGCGACGGCGCGATGCTGACCGCCGGGCTCGGCGCCCTGGCGCTGTTCGCCGGCTTCGTCCTGCTGAGCCCGGTCGTCAGCGGCCCCGCGACGGCGTTCCTCGGCCGTCCCCTCACCCGCCTCCTCGGCGCACCGGGGACCCTCGGCCGCCGCAACGCCCAGCGCAACCCCCGCCGCACCGCCGCCACCGCGTCCGCCCTCATGATCGGTCTCGCCCTCATCGGCACGGTGTCGGTGGTGACCCACTCGATGACCCGCTCGATGGACCGCCAGCTGGAGGCCGGGCTCCCAGCGGACTTCCAGATCGCCTCCACGAGCCGCACGGCCGCGCTCGGCCAGCCCGTCCTGGAGGCGGTGGCCAAGGTACCGGGCGTCCGGACGGCGGTCCCCATCCGGACCGTGCGACTCAGGCTCGGCGGCACGGCACAGGACGCGATGACCGGCGACCCGCGCCGGCTGGTGGACCACTTCCGCCTCCGTCTGGAGGAGGGAACCGTCGGCGGCCTAGTTGTCGACAGGGCCACCGCCACCGCGCACGGTTGGCGCGCGGGCTCCGCCGTCCCCGTCGAGTACCAGGACGGCGCGAAGGCCACGCTGCCCCTGTCCGGCATCTACGCGAACGTCAGGACGGTGCTCCCCACCGTCCCGAACGCGATCGTCGACGAGAGGGCCGCCGGACCGCACTATCCGGGCACCGGCGTCCAGCGCATCGACGTCACCGGCGCCCCGACCCGCCGGGCGCTCGACGCGGCCCTCGCCCGCTGGCCCGACGTCGAGGCCGAGGACCGCGCGACCCTCCGCCACGAGGCCGCCGCGAGCATCGACCTCATCCTCGACCTGACCGTCGCCCTGCTGATGCTCTCGGTCGTCATCGCGGCGCTGGGCATCGCCAACACGCTGGCGCTGTCCGTCATCGAGCGCACCCGCGAGATCGGCGTGCTGCGCGCGCTCGGCATGCAGCGCCGCCAGCTCCGCCGGATGATCCGCTACGAGGCGGTCGTCATCTCCCTCTACGGGGCGGTGCTAGGCCTGGGCTTCGGCCTGCTGCTCGGTATCGCGGTCCGGCACGCCATGGCCGGCGAGGGCGTCGACACCCTCGCGATCCCGTACGCCCGCCTCGCCGTCCAACTCCCAGCCGCCGCGCTCATCGGAACGCTGGCCGCGGCCTGGCCCGCCCACCGCGCCGCAACCATGAACCCCCTAGAGGCAATAACCCACACCCAGACCTGAGAACAGCGTGCGCTTCGCCGTGCTCGGCCCCGGCGAAGTCAGAAGCCCTTGGTGGGCAGGACGCCTTCGAGGGGGGCGGGGATCGCCAGATCCTCTCCCAGGACCACCGAGACGCTGTACGTGTACTCGTCGCCGCGCGGCTCGGAGAAGATCGTCGCCTTGCCGTCCAGACGGTCGATCAGCAGATAGAGCGGTATGTCGGCGGCGGCGTATCCGCGGCGCTTGGGGCCTCGGTCGCGTTCGGCGCCCTTGCGGTCGCGCGGGCTGCCGGAGGTGACCTCCAGCACCATGACGACGCCATCCGGTTCACTGTGCCACTCGCGTCCGGCGAACGCGCCCTTGGACGCGGCGATCCCGTCGGGGACGTACTCGCCTTCCGGGCTGATCAGCGTCAGGTTGCGATGCAGCCGCAGCCCATGGACATCGCGCACCCAGTCGTCAACGGCCACGACGACGGTCTCGTGCTGCCCGTCCGGGGGCGGTGACACGATGATCTCTTCATCCACGAGTTCGGCACGAAAGCCCGCCATCACATCGAGCGCAGCGAATGCCTCGCGGAGGTCATGACGGACGGACGACGACTCCTCGGGCATCGCCGTCATCGGGATTCTCCTCGGACTCTCACGGTGGCGGCGTCGTGTTCCCCAAACTAGCACCGGTGTTCTCGCAGGGCTCTCAGGTCGGGGGCTCGTGCTTGCTTTTATGGTTGCGGGTTTGTGGGGGTGGGCGTGGCTGTGTTGGTCGTGGTTTGTGGGCGAGTCGCCGGCGGTGGGGTGGGGTAGTGCTTCTTCGGGGTTATGCCTAGGGCTGTGACGGTGCTCAGGGCGGCGGTTGTGGCTATGAACCACCAGCCGTGCTGGAAGGCCGTGCGCGCTTCGTCGGGAGTCGGGCTTATCGTGCCGATGATGGCGATCAGGATGGCGACGCCGAGGACGTAGCCGAGCTGGCGGCTCGTGTTCACCACGGCGCTGCCGGTGGCCGCCTGGGCCGGGAGCAGGTCGGCGGTGGCGGCGGCGATCATGCTGGGCAGGGCCAGGCCGATCCCGATGCCGATGACGATCCAGCCGGGCAGGACCTGCGTGACGTAGTGGACGTCGGGTGAGGCGCTGACGGCCAGCATCACCGCGCCGGCGCAGAACAGCAGGTTTCCCGAGGCCACGAGGAGACCGACCGGCACGCGCCTCGACAGCCGCTGGCCGACGACCGCGAAGATCGGGACCATCAGCGGGCCGGGCACGATCGCCAGGCCGGTGCGGATCACGCTGAACCCGGCGACGTTCTCCAGCCAGAGCACGACGCTGGGGAAGACCGCGCCGAACGCCGTGCAGAACACCAGCGCCGTGACGTTGGCCCACACGAAGGCCGGGACGCGCAGCAGCGACGGATCGACGACCGGTGCCGGATGCCGCCGGACGCGCAGGGCGAGGTAGGCGAGCCCGAGCACGGTGACGGCGAAGGCGCTCGCCGTGGCGGCGTCCGTCCAGCCCCACCGGTCGCCCTGGACTAGGCCGAGCGCCGCCGCGGCGACGGCGACGGCGAGCACCGCCGCGCCGAGGAGGTCGGGCAGCCGGGTGACCGCCTCGTTCCGGGAGTCGGTGACGAGACGGGCCGCGGCGGCGAGGACGAGGACGCCGACGGGCACGTTGATCAGGAACACCCACTGCCAGGACAGCTGGACCAGCGCGCCGCCGACGACCGGGCCGATCGCGCCGGCGATAGAGCTCGTGGTGGCCCAGACCTTCACCGCGCCCGCGCGCCGTTCGGCGGGCAGGCAGGTGAGCAGCAGGCCGAGGCTGGTCGGGGTGAGCGCCGCGGCTCCGGCGGCCTGGAGCGTCCGGAACGCGACCAGCCACCACAGGGACGGGGCCGCCGCGCAGGCGGCGCTGGCGAGGGTGAACACGGTGAGCCCGGCGAGGAAGCCCGGCTTGCGGCCGTAGCGGTCGGCCAGGCGCCCGGCCGGGATCAGCAGGGCCGCGTAGACGATCGTGTAGGCGTTGAGGACCCAGCTGAGGTCCGGGAGGGACGAGCCGGGGAAGTCGGCGCCGATGTCGGTGAACGCGACGTTGACCACGAAGACGTCGAGCATCGCCATGAACGCCGCCGCGCAGAGCACCAGCAGGATCGCGGTCGAGCGGTCGGGTCCGGGCGGCCGCGTCCCGGCCGTCGGCTTCCGTGCGGTCACAGGGAACTCCCGTCCTGAGGTAGCTATACCTATGTATAGCCAGACGGAGCTGACTGTACCGCGTTATAGCCATGGTGGGTAGCATGGGGGGCATGGCCGCTGTGATGGAGGGTCCGCTCGCGGATCTCGGTGCGTGGAAGCCGGACCACTGCTCGCTCGTCAAGGCCCTGGAGATCGTCGGGACCCGGTCGGCACTGGTGATCCTGCGCGAGGCCTACTACGGGACCACCCGGTTCAGCGCCTTCGCGCGGCGGATCGGGCTCACGGAGAGGATCGTGGCCGGGCAGCTCCGCCACCTGACCGAGGCCGGGCTGCTCAGCAGGCGCCCCTACCGGGACGAGCGCGGCCGCACCCGGGACGAGTACGTGCTCACGGACATGGGCCGCGACCTGCTGCCGGCCGTCCTCGGCCTGATGCAGTGGGGCGACAAGTACCTCCAGGGCGAGCAGCCGCCGCTCCTCCACGTGGAGCACGGCACCGGCGCCCCGGTCAGGGTCGAGCTGCGCAGCGAGACCGGGCGCAAGGTCGAGCTGGAGGAGCTCGGCGTGCAGCTCAACCCGGAGTGGCGCAGGCCCTGCCCGCCGGCGGACGCCACCGCCTGACCCGCGCGGCCGTCTCGGGGGACGTAGACTGGCACCACACCCCGTGGGCGGACGTCGCCGTCCGCCGCCATGTCCATGGTCCGGAGCGAAGCGAGGCGGGCATGCAGGGTCTGGGTGTGCAGGAAGCGGTCATCCTCATCACGTTCGTCGTCGTGCTGTCGACGATCTTCCACGCTTTCAGGTGGCGCATGAAGGCGGTCGCGCGGCGCCGCGAGTCCGCGCGGCGGGATCGCTCGTAGCCCGGTGAAGTGATTCCCGGAGACGACGGATCCCCGGGCCGGTGATCGTGGCCGGTCCGGGGACTCGTCGGCCGCCGCGACGGGATCGGTCGTCCGTCACGGGCGGGGTCTCTCAGCCGGTCAGCGGCTGGAGCGGGCCGTGAACTTGTAGTCCTTGACCTTGACGTGGCCCCGGAAGCTCATGGACGGCGTGCCCTTGCAGCCCTTCTTCGACCAGAACGTCGTGCCCTTGGAGCTGTTGATCTTCAGCGACCGGATCTTGAAGGCGCTGTCGTACGAGACGCACTTGTTCCGGTAGTGGTTGTAGCCCTTCCACGTGCCCTTGAAGTTCGTCTTGGTGTACATGCAGACGTCGTACGTACAGGCCCGCTGGGCGCTGACCGGGGACGCCTCCGCGGCGGACGCGGCGAGCGGCGTGAAGGCGGCGGCGAGGGCGATGCCGATGCCCACAGTGCGCGTTGAGATAGCCATGAGTCGCTCCTTCTCTGGATTGATCATTCATGCTCTGCGGTCGGGCGAACCGGTCACAAGGTGCCTGAGCACCGTCCGGGAGGGGCAGGGACGTGGCCCTGTGGCACTACGCCGGCTGAGGGCGCCACCCGGACCATTCGCCCGTGCGGAGCGTTCCCGTGGACGGGCCCGGCGGGCGGAGGCGGGCGCCGGGCGGGTTAGGGTGTGGGCGGCGACGAGGGAGGAAGCCGGTGCGAATCCGGCGCGGTCCCGCCACTGTCACCGGGGAGCGGACCCCATGCGAGGCCACCGTGCGAGCGGGAAGGCCGGGGCGAGCGCCGATCCGGGAGCCAGGAGACTCCGCGTCGCCACGGTGACGCGTGCCCGCGGTGGCGGGGGCGCGTTCACGGGCACTGTGCACGACCCTGCGATTCGGGGCGAGGACCCCGGGTGAGGACGCGATCCGCGTGATCTTGTTGCTGTCCACGTCGGACACCGATCTGCTCAGTGCGCGCGCCAGCGGCGCCGACTTCCGCCTGGCCAACCCCGTGCGGGTGGGCACGGACGGGCTGCCGTCGCTCGTGGAGGGCGCGGACCTCGTCGTCGTGCGGCTCCTCGGCGGGCGCCGCGCCTGGGAGGAGGGCCTGGACGCGCTGCTCGCCGGGCCGCGTCCGGTGGTGGTGCTGAGCGGGGAGCAGGCGCCCGACGCCGAGCTGATGGAGCTGTCCACGGTGCCGGCCGGGGTGAGCGCGGAGGCGCACGCGTACCTCGCGCACGGCGGGCCCGCGAACCTGGGCGAGCTGTACCGATTCCTGTCCGACACCGTCCTGCTGACGGGGCACGGGTTCGCGCCGCCGGAGCCGACGCCGACGTGGGGCGTCCTGGAGCGGGACGCGGCGGACGGCGACGGCCCGCTGATCGGGGTGCTGTACTACCGGGCGCACCATCTGGCGGGAAACACCGCGTTCGTCGAGGCGCTGTGCGCGGCGATCGAGGCGAAGGGCGGGCGGGCCCTGCCGGTCTTCTGCGCGTCGCTGCGCACGGCCGACGACGCTCTGCTGGAAACCCTCGGACGGGCGGACGCGCTGGTCGTGACCGTCCTCGCGGCGGGCGGGACGCGGCCCGCGACGGCGGGGGCGGGCGGCGACGACGAGGCATGGGACGTGGGGGCGCTCGCCGCGCTGGACGTGCCGATCCTCCAGGGGCTCTGCCTGACGAGTGAGCGGTCGGCGTGGGTGGAGAACGACGACGGGCTGTCGCCGCTGGACACGGCGACGCAGGTCGCGGTGCCGGAGTTCGACGGGCGGCTGATCACGGTGCCGTTCTCGTTCAAGGAGACCGACGAGGACGGGCTGAGCGTCTACGTCGCCGACCCGGAGCGGGCCGCGCGGGTCGCCGGGATCGCGGTGCGGCACGGCGCGCTGCGGCACGTCCCGGCGGGCGGGAAGCGGGTCGCGCTGATGCTGTCGGCGTATCCGACGAAGCACGCGCGGATCGGCAACGCGGTGGGGCTGGACACGCCCGCCAGCGTGGTCCGGCTGCTCGCCGCGATGCGGGAGCGCGGCTACGACGTCGGGGACGATCTGCCCGGCGAGGGCGACGCGCTGATGCACGCGCTGATCGCGGCGGGCGGGCAGGACCCCGACTGGCTGACGGAGGCGCAGCTCACCGGGAACCCGGTGCGCATCCCGGCGGCGAGGTACCGGGCCTGGTACGCGACGCTGCCCGAGGACCTGCGCGAGGACGTCGAGCGGCACTGGGGGCCGCCGCCCGGCGAGCTGTTCGTGGACGACTCGCGCGATCCCGAGGGCGAGATCGTCCTGGCCGCGCTGCGCTCGGGGAACGTCGTCGTGATCGTCCAGCCGCCGCGCGGGTTCGGGGAGAACCCCGTGGCGATCTACCACGATCCGGACCTGCCGCCCAGCCACCACTACCTCGCCGCGTACCGGTGGATCGCGGACGACTTCGGCGCGGACGCGGTCGTGCACGTCGGCAAGCACGGGAACCTGGAGTGGCTGCCCGGCAAGTCCGCCGGGATGTCGGCCTCGTGCGGCCCGGACGCGGCGATCGGCGACCTGCCGCTGATCTACCCGTTCCTGGTGAACGACCCGGGCGAGGGCACGCAGGCGAAGCGGCGCGCCCACGCGACGCTGGTGGACCACCTGATCCCGCCGATGGCGCGCGCCGAGAGCTACGGCGACATCGCCCGGCTCGAACAGCTCCTCGACGAGCACGCGAACATCGCGGCGCTCGACCCGGCGAAGCTGCCCGCGATCCGCGCGCAGATCTGGACGCTGATCCAGGCGGCGCGCCTCGACCACGACCTGGGCCTGGACGACCGGCCGCACGACGCGGAGTTCGACGACTTCCTCCTGCACGTGGACGGCTGGCTGTGCGAGGTCAAGGACGTCCAGATCCGGGACGGCCTGCACGTCCTCGGCGCCGCGCCGCAAGGCGACACGCGCGTGGACCTGGTGCTCGCCATGCTCCGCGCCCGCCAGCTGTGGGGCGGCGCGCAGACCCTGCCCGGCCTGCGCGAGGCCCTCGGACTCGACGAGGAGAGCACCGTCCGGCAGGACGTCGACGCGTTCGAGGAGAAGGCGCGCGGGCTCGTCGCGGCCATGGAGGAGCGCGGCTGGGACCCGGCCGCCGCCGCGGACGTCGCCGAGGGCACGGCGGCGGAGATCCTCCGGTTCGCCGCGACGGAGATCGTCCCGCGGCTGGAGCGGACCGCCGACGAGATCGGCATGGTGCTGCACGCGCTCGACGGCGGGTACGTCCCGGCCGGGCCGAGCGGCTCGCCGCTGCGCGGCCTCGTCAACGTGCTGCCGACCGGCCGGAACTTCTACTCGGTGGACCCGAAGGCCGTCCCGAGCAGGCTGGCGTACGAGACGGGCCGCGCGATGGCCGACTCGCTCCTCGCCCGCTACCGGGAGGATACCGGCGAGTGGCCGCGCTCCGTCGGCCTGTCGGTGTGGGGCACGAGCGCGATGCGCACGTCCGGCGACGACATCGCCGAGGTCCTCGCGCTGCTCGGCGTCCGCCCCGTATGGGACGAGGCGTCGCGGCGCGTCACCGGGCTGGAGCCGGTGCCGCTCGCCGAGTTGGGCCGTCCGCGCATCGACGTGACGATCCGGATCAGCGGCTTCTTCCGCGACGCGTTCCCGCATGCTGTGGCGATGCTGGACGACGCCGTCCGGATGGCGGCGGCGCAGGACGAACCGGACGAGGACAACTACGTCCGCGCCCACGTCCGCGCCGACCGCGCCGAGCACGGCGACGAGCGGCGCGCGACGCTGCGGGTGTTCGGGTCGCGCCCCGGCGCGTACGGCGCGGGCATCCTGCCGCTGATCGACAGCCGCAACTGGCGGGACGACGCCGACCTCGCCGAGGTGTACGCGGTGTGGGGCGGCTACGCCTACGGGCGCGACCTGGACGGCGTGCCCGCGCGCGGCGACATGGAGAGCGCCTACCGGCGGATCAGCGTGGCCGCGAAGAACACCGACACGCGCGAGCACGACATCGCCGACTCCGACGACTACTTCCAGTACCACGGCGGCATGATCGCGACCGTGCGGGCGCTGACCGGGAAGGCCCCGAAGGCCTACATCGGCGACAGCACCCGCCCGGACGCCGTCCGCACCCGCACGCTGGACGAGGAGACCTCCCGCGTCTTCCGCGCCCGCGTCGTCAACCCGCGCTGGCTCGCGGCGATGCGGCGGCACGGCTACAAGGGCGCGTTCGAGCTCGCCGCCACGGTCGACTACCTGTTCGGCTACGACGCGACCGCGGGCGTCGTCGCCGACTGGATGTACGAGAAGCTCGCGCAGACGTACGCGCTGGACGCGGAGAACCAGGAGTTCTTCAACCGGTCCAACCCGTGGGCCCTGCACGGCATCACCGAACGCCTCCTGGAGGCGGCCGACCGCGGCATGTGGGAGCACCCGGAGCAGGAGACGCTCGACGCCCTCAAACGCCTGTACCTCAAGATCGAAGGCGACCTGGAGGACGACGCCCCCGCGACCTGACCGGAACCGTCCCCCGTTCCCTACTTGGGCTGCCTGCGGAGGAGGCTGGCGGCCAGGGCGCGCAGTTCGCGGTCCTCGGCGAACCCGCGCCACCCCGCGAAGTAGTGGTACCGCGTGTCGGAGTCAAGGATCTCGTGCAGCGCCTCCCTCCGGATCTTCGGCACCGGGTCCATCGCGGCGAGGTACTTCATGGCCGTCCATTGGACGGGCCGCGCTTCGCTCGTGGCGAGCTTGTAGGCCTCCGCGGACAGCACCCAAGCGGACGTTTCGGCGTCACCTGTGATGCGGTAGTGGGCGTGGGCGGCCTCGATCCGCGTCCACTCCTCGCGGACATGCAGCAGCGGGTGCAGGCGGTCCGCGTGGGCGGCGGCGAGCGGGCCGAGTTCGGCGACGTGCCTGATCCATCCGAGGTCGGTTCGATACCTGAACATCGGTGGCGCCGCAAGGTCCGTGGGGATCGGCTTCGCCGCGGCGGCGAGCGCGGGGCCGGGGTCGCCGGTCACCTTCCAGAACGCCAGCGAGACGGCGAAGCGGCTGATCCGCGCCCTCCGCTCGTCGTGATGCGCGCGGTGAGAGGACAGGGCGGTCGCCGCGTCCGAGGCGGCCGGGCCGATGGCGGCGAGTACGTCCGCCACCTGCACGGTCGCATCCGTGCCCAGCAGCCGGACCAGTTCCGGAACGGCCGGCGCCGCCGCCGGCCCCCATTCGAACAGCGCCTGAGCGAGCCCCTTCGCCGCGGCGGGGTCGTCGAGCCGGGAGCGGATCGCGGGCAGCAGTTCATCGGCGTAGGCGGCGAGCGGCGCGAGGACGTACCCCAGCGTCGGCGGATCAGTGGTGTACGGGTCGGTGAAATGGGCGTCCGTCATGTCGGACGCGCCGTCGAGCCGGCGGAGGATGCGGGGCAGGCAGCGCGGGTCGCGGCGCCTCGCGAGCCCCCAGACGGCGATGTCGGCGATCCGCTCGTCGCCATGCCGCGACAGGCGCGCCTCGTCGTCCAGGCGGGCGGCGAGCCGGTCGGCGATGGCGGCTTCGGAGTCGGTGGCTTCGTCGGGAGCGTCCAGGGATGCGAGGAGGGACGTGGCGTAGGCGCGGGCCGCCGGGGCGGGGTCGGCGGACAGCTCCATCAGGCCGGGGAACAGCACGCGCTCGGGTGAGCGCCGTTCGCTGAGGAGGTCGGCGGCGTTGCGGACGGCGCCGATCCGGCGGTCGGGGTCGCGGTCGCGCAGGAAGGCGAGGCACAGGCCCGTCCGCGTGGCCGGGTCGTTCCCGAGCCGGTCGTCCACCCAGTCGAGCAGCCGTGCCGCACCGCCTCCGAAGAACTCTGCGAGGACCGGATGGCTCGGGCCGACCCACGGCACATGCTGCCACACGTCGATGCCGTCGCCGCCGATCGCGTCCACGAGGACGTCGAGGGACGGACGCTGCGCGGGCACGGCCTTGGGAAGCGCCGTCTCGGCGGCCAGGCGGATCTGGGCGTCGCCGTGCCCGCGCAGGTCACACAGCCAGACGAGCGTCTCAGGCAGGGTCGCGGCCGTGCAGCCCCGGGCGAGATCGCCGACGGCGAGGACGATCGTGACGCGCGCGGCGCCGTCCTCCTCGGCCGCCCACCGCTCGCGCAGGACGGGCACGATCGTGTCGGCGTCGTCCCGCGCGGGCGCGAGCGCGCTCGCCACTTCGCGCCGCACCGCCGCGTCCGGATCGCCGAGGAGGGCGAGGACGTCCGGGAGCACGGCGGTCCAGGCGTCCGCCCAGCCCGGCGTCGGCTTCGGCACCCGGCCCGCCTCGTCGGCGATGCGGCCGACGAGTTCGAGCAGGCCGGGCCGGACGGCGACGTCCCGCGATCCGGCCAGCGCGACCAGGAAGGGCAGCGCGGCCACGGCGGCGGGGAACACGATGCCGCCCTGGTGGTAGATCTTCACGTCGAGGTCGTCCAGCGCCTCGGCCGGGTCGGGTCCGTCCTCGATGCCGCGCAGCAGGCCGGGGACGTCGCCGGCGGATCCGTAGGCGTGCTGGAGGCCGTCCCAGTCGATGTCGTCCAGGCCGCGCAGAGGGGTCACGGACGAGGGATCATTCCGCAGACCCGGTGTAGGCGGCAATCGTATTGTCGGCGCGGGTGCGGGCTTCGCCCGGCTCGGCGCCCGCGGCGACGTCGGCCTCGTACCAGCCCTCGTTGCTCTGGCGCATGAACTCCTTGGCCTCGTCGGACTCCTGCCATTCGGGGCCGAGGTCGGGCTTGCCTGCGTCGGACGACAGGTGCAGGGCGAGGCCGAGGAGGCCCATGTCCCAGCCGATGCCGACGGCGCCGGGACCGAACTGCTCCCAGTGGTCGTCGACGAGGGCGATGTGCTCCAGCTCGAACCGGGCGCGGTCGTCCGCCTCGGGGGTGACGCGCACCTCGATCCAGCTCGTCTGGCCGCCGAACTCCCAGGTCGCGGTGAAGCCCTTGGGCGGGTCGCACGTCTCGACCGTCCCGCCGGCGTTGCCTTCGAGCTGGTACCGGCCGCCGACGCGGAGGTCGCCCGTGACGGGCAGGAACCAGCGCCGGATGCGCTCGGGGTTCGTGCAGGCGTCCCAGAGGTCCTCGGCGGTGGTGCCGTAGGTCTGGCTGACGGTGACGGTGCGGGCGGTGCCCGCCTCCAGCACCCGGTCGCCGACCCGGCGCCGCACGGCGTTGATCTGCCCGGTCACATCGATCATTCCTGGCTCCCTGCGTCCTCGTCCCGTTCCCGCTGGCGGCGTGCGCGCTTCCCCCGGGCGATCTCGGTGCCCAGGGCGTCCAGGTGAGGGGTCCAGTAGCGGCGGAACCGGCCGATCCAGTCGTCGATCTCGCGCAGCGGCGCGGTGTCGACGGAGTAGAGCCGCCGGGTGCCCTCCGCGCGGACGACCGCGAACCCCGCGTCCCGCAGCACCTTGAGATGCTGCGAGACGGCGGGCTGCGTGATGCCGAACTCCTCGCGGATCACCGCCGTCACCTCGCCGGAGGCCCGCTCGCCGTCGGCGAGCAGCTCCAGGATGCGGCGGCGCACCGGATCTCCCAGGACGTCGAACGCGTGCACGGAAGCCAAGGTACAGTCTCCGCTTATATAAGTCACGCCTAAGGTAGGCGCGGCTAGCGTCCGGCCAGCAGGTCCTCGAACGGGACCGGGTCGTCGTACGGGTCGTCCTTGGCCGCCGCGGGACGTCCCGCGATCATCGCGGCCAGCTCGCCGCCCGCGCGGGCGATCCGGTCGGCGAGCCCGCTCCCGGTGCTCCCCCAGTCCTCCGAGGCCGCGTACACGGCGGTCGGGACGGCGGCGGCGCGCAGGTAGGCGAACAGCGGCCGCATGGCGAAGTCGATCGCGAGGGAGTGCCGGGCGGTGCCGCCGGTGGCGCCGAGCAGCACCGGCGTCCCCTCCAGCGCGCCCGGCTCGACGACGTCGAAGAACGTCTTGAACAGGCCGCTGTAGGACGCGTTGAAGACCGGCGTCACCGCGATCAGGCCGTCGGCGCCCGCGACCGTCTCGACCGCGGCGCGGAACGCCCCCGCCGGGAAGCCGGTCAGGGCCGCGTCGACCATCGCGTGGGCGTGGTCGCGCAACTCGACCGTCTCGACGGCGACATCCGCGCCGCCCGACCGGAGCGCGCCGGACGCCGCCTCGGCGAGCCGGTCCGCGAGCAGCCGCGTGGACGACGGCTGCCCGAGCCCGGCGGAGACCACGGCGAGGGTGCTCATCGCACGGCCTCCGTCCCCGCCTCCGCGGCCCCCGCCTCCGCGGCCGCCTTGGCGGCGACCAGGGACGCGTGGGTCGGGGCGGTCTCCGGGACGTGCGCCGGGCGCAGCGCGGCGAACTCCTTGCGCAGCACCGGGACGACCTCCTCCCCCAGCATGTCGATCTGCTCCAGGACGGTCTTCAGCGGCAGCCCGGCGTGGTCGACGAGGAACAGCTGGCGCTGGTAGTCGCCGAAGCTGTCGCGGAACGTCAGCGTCTTCTCGATCACCTGCTCGGGCGTGCCGACGGTCAGCGGCGTCTCGGCGGTGAACTCCTCCAGCGACGGCCCGTGCCCGTAGACGGGGGCGTTGTCGAAGTAGGGCCGGAACTCGCGGACGGCGTCCTGCGAGTTCCGCCGCATGAACACCTGCCCGCCGAGGCCGACGATCGCCTGGTCGGCGGTGCCGTGCCCGTAGTGCTCGAAGCGGCGGCGGTACAGGCCGATCAGCCGCTGGAAGTGCTCCTTCGGCCAGAAGATGTTGTTCGCGAAGAACCCGTCGCCGTAGTAGGCGGCCTGCTCGGCGATCTCGGGGCTGCGGATCGAGCCGTGCCAGACGAAGGGCGGCACGCCGTCCAGCGGGCGCGGCGTCGAGGTGAACGACTGGAGCGGCGTGCGGTGCTTGCCCTCCCAGTCCACGACGTCCTCGCGCCAGAGCCGGTGCAGCAGGTGGTAGTTCTCGATGGCGAGCGGGATACCGTCGCGGATGTCCTTGCCGAACCACGGGTAGACGGGCCCGGTGTTGCCGCGCCCCATCATCAGGTCGACCCGGCCGCCCGCCAGGTGCTGGAGCATCGCGAAGTCCTCGGCGATCTTCACCGGGTCGTTCGTGGTGATCAGCGTGGTGGCGGTGGACAGGATCAGCCGCTCGGTGCGCGCCGCGATGTAGCCCAGCATCGTCGTCGGCGAGGACGGCACGAACGGCGGGTTGTGGTGCTCGCCGGTCGCGAAGACGTCCAGCCCGGCCTGCTCCGCGTGCTCCGCGATCGCGACCATGGCCCGGATCCGCTCGGCCTCGGACGGCGTGCGGCCGGTGGTCGGGTCGGGGGTGACGTCCCCGACCGAGAAGATCCCGAACTGCATGCCCGCTCCCAAGATAGTAGAACTTTCAACCATCCTATCGGAACCCGGCGGCCCGCTCTCCTATTCCTGGACGTCAGGCGACGCTGCGCGCGAGCGCGTCGCCCAGCCAGATCAGCGCCTCGCCCACGGTCGCCGGCTGGCCGGTCACCTCCCGGTGAAGCCGCCAGTAGCGGCGCAGCCGCGGGTCCCCGTCGACCGCGACCCCGGGCAGGAGCTCGCGCCTGAACCCGGGGGTGTCCTTCGCGCCGCGCCCGGCCGCGTGGGCGTCGACGAAGTGGTCGAGGGCCCGGCCGGGCTCCGGCGCCCGTCCCGCCACCACCAGCGGGACGGCCATCTCGATCGCCTCGCCGAGGCCCGTCAGCAGGGTCGGCTCGTCCCCGACCCGCTCCACGTTCGCCCGGCCGCGCGCCAGCAGGCGGCGGGCCAGCGACCGGTCGCTCACGAGCGTCACCATCTCGGCGTAGGCGAGGACCTGCTCCGGCGCGGGGTCGGCGGGCGGCGGCGGCGCGCTCGCGTCCACGAACGAGAACACGAACTCGGCCGGCAGCGGGACGAGCACCAGCCGCCGCCAGAACCCGGCGAGGACCTCCCGCGCGGCGCTCCCATCCGCCGCGGCGGCGAGGAGCTCCAGCCGCGCGGCACGCTCGGCGGGCGCGGCCTCCTCGACGGCGCGGAGGGCGGCGCGGCGCCAGGCGAGCGACGCCAGCTCCACGTCCAGCGCGGCCCGCTCCGCCGCGGCGGCCTCCCCGATCGACCGCTCGCCCGCGAGCACCGAAGCGATGGCGGGCAGCCCCAGGCCGAGCCCGCGCAGCCGCCGGACGAGCCGGAGCTGGTCCGCCGCCGCCGCGTCGAACCGCCGGTGCCCGCCCGCGCTGCGCGCCGGGACGAGGAGGCCCTCGTCGCAGTAGAAGCGGATCGTCCGGACGGGCACGCCGGTCATCGCGGCCAGATCACCGATCCCGAGCGCCCCCGCGCCCGCCGGCGCGCCCGTCACCGCGCCCGGTGTGTCGTCGGTCACACGCACTTGAACCTCCACCCGGCTGGAAGTCCTACGTTACGGGCGCATCCGAGGAGAGGACACGGACATGACCGCACCTGAACCGGGCCGCCTGGACCTCGGCACGGCGCCGCCGGGCGTGGAGCCGCTGGACGCGGCGCGCCTCGCGGAGGGGCTGCGCGTGCACACCGCCGGGCTCGCCGACGCGGCCGCGGGCCTGGACCCCGCGACCCCCGTCCCGACGTGCCCGGAGTGGCGGCTGCGCGACCTTGTCGGCCACATCGCCCAGGCGCACCGCTGGGCCGCCACCCTCGTCCGGACGGGCGAGGTCGGCGACGTCCCCGACGCGACCCGCACCGAGCCCGGCCCACCGGACGCCTGGCCGGACCTGCTGCGCGAAGGCGCCGCCGAGCTGGTCGACGCGATCGAGGGCACCGGCCCCGGGACGGTCGTCTTCACCTACCTGGGACCCCGCCCGGCGGTCTTCTGGCTGCGCCGGATGCTGCACGACACGTCCGTCCACCACGCGGACGCGGCGATCACCGCGGGCGTCCCGTTCGCGATCGCGCCCGACCTCGCTGCGGACGCGATCAGCGAGGGCCTGGAGCTGATGTCCGCGCCCGGCGCGGAGTCGTTCAAGCCGGACCTCGCCGCCCTGCGGGGGCGCGGCGAGACGCTGGGGCTCCGTCCCGCGGACGGGCCGCTCCCGGGATGGGTGATCACCCGCGCGCCGGAGGGGTTCCGCGCCGAGCACGCCGGCCCCGCCGCGACGGCCGCCGCGGACGTGGAGATCACGGCACCCGTCCGCGACCTCCTCCTCATGCTCACCCGCCGCCGCTCGCCCGAGGAGGCCGGCGCCGCGATCACCGGAGACCGCGCCCTCCTGGACCACTGGCTGGCCCACACAGCGTTCTGACCCCCGCACCCCCGAAAGGCACACGGCGCGGGTCAGGTGGTGTCGAGGCGTTCGGTGATCCTGGTCAGGCAGTAGCGGACCACCCGGTCGTCCTCGGCGTCGAGGGCGGCTCCGATCTCCTCGCGGCACGCCGCGGTACAGGTGTCGCCGAGCCCGGAGACCGCCGCCCACCGCAGGTCGCGGGACGGGCCGTGCAGGCTGCGGTGCAGCGCCGCGTGCACCGGCCCGCCCGGCTCCGCGCGGATCTCGCTCGCCAGCCGGAGCGCCGTCCGCCGCAGCGGGGGGTAGGGGTCGGCGAGCAGCGGCGGCCAGGCGTCCTCGGGCGGCGGTTCCTTCGCGCGGACGAGCGTCTGCAGCGCCTTCGCCCGGACCTCGGGGCAGGGGTCGGCGAGAAGGGGCCGCGCGGCGAAGGTCCAGTACCGCGCGGGGATCCGGTTCGACTGGTACGACCCGTACCCGAGCCGGTGGAGGGTCGCGTGCCTGATCTGGTCGTCGGGGTCGCCGAGCAGGACCGGGACGGATGGGACGAGCGCCGTCCGGCCGCCGTACCTCAGCAGCCGCTCGACGGCGCTCCGCCGCACCCCGGCGTCGGGGTCGCTGAACGCGGCGGCGACCAGCATCGCCCGGCCCCACGGCACGCCAGCCGAGTCGAGGACGGCCACCGCGGTCGCGCGGACGCCGGGATCGGCGTCGCGGAGCAGCGGGCGGGCGGCGTCCACCAGCTCGGTCTTCCGGTCGGGGGCCCAGTAGTCGAGCGTGGCGATCCTGCCGAGGCCGGCGCGGCGGGCGTCCGGGTCCGGATCGGCGAGAAGGGCGCGCAGGACGCCGGCGACGTCCTCCTCCGGGCCCAGCGCACGGACCATCGCGGCGCGGATCCACGGGTCGGGGTCGCGCAGCAGCGGCCGGAACGCGTCGCGCACGACCGTCCTGTGCAGCGCCTCGGAGGCGGCCACCCCCGTGATCGCCTGCCTGCGGACGCGCGGGTCGGGGTCGCGCAGCAGCGGCAGGGCGAGCGCGCCGACCTCGCGGCGGACGTGGTGCAGGGCCCAGGCGGCCGCCGCCCGGACGCGCGGCGAGGCGTTCGCGGACGCGGCCTCCGCCAGCGTCTCGCACGCCTGCGGCGGCGCTTCCGGCCAGTCCCAGCGGCCGACGCGCGCCGCGTACATGCGGGCCGCCCAGACGGCCTCCTCCGGATCGGGATGGTCCCGGACGGTCACCGGGGTCCAGCCGGGCCGGTCGAAGTCCGTCCGGCGGAGGCCCCACTCCCCCGCGGCCCGCGCGTCCAGCCACTCCTCGTACCAGGCCAGGAAGTCGCGAGCCGGGTGGTAGACGGGCGGGAAGTACTCCTCGCACCGGTCGACCATGACGACACGGCCGCGCCCCGGGCCGGAAAGGACGAGCATCGAGACGGGCTCGGCGGTCTCGTGGTAGGCCCATTCCATGCGGTGGTGGCGTGCGAGCGGCAGCGTTCCCCGGTACGGCTTCCAGAAGCCCAGGGCGGACATCTCCTGAGTCCACGTCCCCGGAAGGTCATCGGGGTCGTAGGGGAACTCGCCCGCGAGCTGCCGGTCGGCCAGGTCGGGGTCGAGGGCGTCCAGGCCCTGGTACGGGCCGGGGCCGCCGTTGCCGATCATCGTCAAAAAGGCCCGGTAGGCGCCGGGCAGCCGGACGCCGTTGCGGCGCTCGAAGGCCGCGACCCGTTCCGCGGCGAGCGGCGGGCCCAGTGCGGGCACGGCGCGGGGGCCGGACTCCCCGTCCGCGCGCCGCAGCGCGGCCAGCTTGGCCGCCACCCGCTCCAGCCGGATCCCGATCGGCTCGCTTCCGCTCATCGCAAGATCAGACGGGCCGTCCGTCCACCCGGTTCCGGGGGGCGTGAAGGGTTGTGCCGCGAGCGGCGAAACACACGTGACCGAACGTTCCAGCGAGGGACAGGATGAGGATGGGCCACACCCCCGCCGCGGACCCGCGCCGCGGCGACACCGTGGTGATCGACGCATCGTGGCATGAGCCCGAGCGGTTCGCTGAGATCTTCCACTGCTACTTCCCCGGCATCCACCGGTACGTCGCGGGCCGGCTCGGCGCCGACGCCGCCGACGACATCGCCGCGGAGACGTTCCTGACCGCCTACCGGCGCCGGGACAGGTTCGACCCGGCGCGCGGCGCCATGCGGTCCTGGCTGTTCGGCATCGCCACCAACCTCGTCGGACGCCACCGGCGCAGCGAGGCCCGGCATCTGCGGACGCTCGCCCACACCCCCGCCGGCGGCCCGCAGCCGGGGCACGAGGAGCGGGTCGCGGACGAGGTCAGCGCCGGCGCGGTGCGGGGAGCGCTCGCCGAAGCGCTCCGCGGGCTGTCTCCCGGGGACCGCGACGTCCTGCTGCTGGTGGCCCTGGGCGACTGCACGTACCCGGAGGTCGCCGAGGCGCTGGGACTCAAGGACGGAACGGTGGCCTCCCGGCTGAACCGGGCCCGCCGCAAGCTGCGCGACGCACTGGGCGGGGTGGATCCCACGCTCATCACCGAGGAGTACGAACGATGAACGAGATCGACCTGGTGCGCGAGCTCCTCGCGCAGCCGCGCGCCACGGAGCAGACGACCGCCGCGGCGCTCGCCCGCGTCCAGCGCGACATCGCCCGCGGGGGGCGGCCCCGCCGTCCGCGCGCACGGCGCCTCCGGCTCGGCGGCCTCGGCCTCGCCGCCGTCGGGGCGGCGGCCGCGGCCACCGTCGCGGTGCCCGTAGTGATGTCCGGCGCGGGGACACCAGGGCGGCACGGCTCGTCACCGCCTCCCCCGGAGGCCCGGACGGTCCTGCTCGCGGCGGCGTGGCAGGCCGAGCGGCAGCACGACACCATGGGCGCGTACTGGCACGGCACGGACGTCTCACGGATCTACTACCGGCTGCACGCGCCGACGGGGGACTACACCGTCGCCTGGGAGCGGCGCTTCGAGGGCTGGACGCCGAGCAGCCCGACCGGGCGGAGTTGCAGCCGGCAGCAGGACCTCGGGACGCGGCCCGCCGGAGCGGCCGACGCGGCGGCCTGGCGCCGCGCGGGCTCCCCGAGTGAGCTCGCGATCCCCGTCGGTCACGATGGCCCCGGCGACTTCAGGAGCATGACGCTGAAGGTGGCGGCAAGCCCTCCCCGCACCACGTGCCAGAAGCTGCCCGCCGACGGGACGATCTTCTCTCTCGGCGAGAACGTCACCATGAAGGACCTGCGCGCGCTGCCCGCCGACCCGGACCGGCTCAAGAGGCTGCTCGTCAAGCGGTTCGGCAAGGCCGGCCGCGACACCGAGCCGCTGACGCGGGTCCGGACCGGCGACTCCTGGATGTTCTCGGTCGCCCGCGACATCCTCCTCGGGATGCCGGTGACGCCGCAGGTGCGCGCCGCGGCGTTCCGGATGGTGGCGGACCTCCCGAGCGTCCGGACGATCGGCTCGGTCCGGGACGCCGAGGGACGCCGGGGCACGGCGGTCGCGATCGACGAGCGGACGTCCGGAGGCCTCCTGGAGCACCGCCTGATCATCGACCAGGCGTCCGGGCGGGCGCTTGCCTACGAGAAGCTCGTGCTGAAGCCCGCGGGCGACAACGCGGGACGCGCGCCCGGCTCACTGATCAACTCGGTGGCGTCCCTGACGTCCGGATGGACGGACACCGCCCCCCGCTGACGGCGGGTCTCAGTACCGGCCCGAGGCGGGGGCCCGGCCGGTGGCGGCGATCAGGAGCGCGGCGGCCGCGAGGAGTCCGCCCAGACTCATCGCGGCGGTGAGGCCCGCGCCGTCCGCCGCCAGGCCGCCCACCAGCGCGCCCAGTGCGATCGCGCCGTTGAACACGCCCACGAGCAGCGCGGACGCGACCTCCCTCGCGTCCGGCGCGGACGCGAGGACCCATGTCTGCGTGCTCACCGACACGCCGCCGTAGGCGAGGCCCCACACGGCCAGCAGCGCGCCGGCCGCTCCTTCCGGGCCGCCGGCCAGCGGAAGGAGCGGCACGGTGACGGCCATGACCGCGCCGATCGCGATGAGGGTGGCGCGCGGTGACCGCCGCGCGCCCGCGCCGGCGAGGAACGTCCCGCCCACGCCCGCGACGCCGTACACGAGCAGCAGCGTGCCGATCGTCCCGGACCCCGCCCCGGAGACCTCCTCCAGCACCGGGCGGACGTAGGTGTAGGCGGCGAAGTGGCCGGTCACCAGCGCGGCGACGATCAGCAGGCCGGTGCGCAGGCGGGCGTCGCCGAGCAGGCGCGGGACGCCCCGCAGCGGGACGGTCCGCTCCGCGGGCAGCCGGGGCAGCAGGACGGCCAGCGCGAGCGCCACGAGGAGGGCGAGCACGGCGGCGGCGCCGAACGCCGTGCGCCACCCGGCGAGCGCCCCGGCGTACGTCCCGGCCGGCACCCCGAGGACGGACGCGACGGCGATGCCGCTGAACACCAGCGACGTGGCCGGGCCGACCGACCGCTCCGGGACGAGCCGGACGGCGATCCCCGCGGCGATGGCCCACACGCCGCCCATGCCGAGGCCGACGAGCACGCGCGCGGCGACCATGACGGCGAAGCCGTCCGCGAGCGCGGCGCCGAGGTTCCCCACCGCCAGGACGAGCATGAACGCGCACAGCACCCTCCTGCGGTCGAACCGCCCGAGCGCGGCCGTGAGCAGCGGCGCGGACACGGCGGCGACCAGGCCGGTGATGGTGAGCGTCAGCCCGGCCGTCCCCTCGGCGACGCCCAGGGCCCTCCCCATGGGCGTCAGGAGACCGACCGGCAGCATCTCGGAGGTGACCACGGTGAACGTCCCGACCGCCATGGTCACGACGCTGTACCAGCCGCGGCGGCCCGCCCTGGTCGGCACCGCGTCACCGGCGCCGTTCGCGGGCGTCGCGTCGCGCAGGGTCGCGTCGCGCAGGGTCGCGTCGCGCAGGGTCGCGTCGCGCAGGGTCGCGTCGCGTCCCGGCGCGCGGTGCTCCGTGATGTCGTCGTCCGTTGCTCCGGGGGCTCCGGCTTCGTTGCTCTTGTTGAACTGGGTCACGGGAAAAGCCAACCGGCGGGGCGTCACCGGGAACAACGGCGTTCTGCTCATGCGGCGATGAGCGTGGCTAATCGGTCGTGGCGGCCAGGGCCCCGGCGAAGGCGCGGATGCGCGCGTTCTCCCGGTCGCGGCGCCAGGCGAGGACGAGGCGGGAGTCGTCGAGGCCGGTGACGGGGACGAAGGTGACGGCGTGCCTGTCGTGGTAGCCGGCCGTGTGCCGGCACAGCAGCATGGCGCCGCGTCCGGCCGCCACGAGCGTCAGCCCTTCCTGGAGCGTGCGGGCGCGGGGGCCTTCCCCGATGGCCAGGCCGCCGGGCGTGCGGGCGGGGGCGTGTGCGCGCCGCCAGTACTCCGGCGCGGGGCCGTCCACGCCGACCAGGGGGACGTCCGCGAGCTCTTCGGCGGTCACGGAGTCGCGCTGGGCGAACGGATGGTGCGGCGGGACGGCGAGGGTCTGCGGTTCCTTCGAGAAGACCGGCCCCAGCACGAGGCCGGGCTCCTCGACCGGCATGAGGATGATCGCGGCGTCAACCTCGTCGCGGTCCAGGGGGCCGAAGGGGTCGGCGAGGGGGATCTCGGCGAGGTCGGCGCTGCTGCCGGGGTGCCGGTCGTGGAACAGGGCGATCGCGTTCAGGATGTGGTCCCAGGCGACGCCCTGGAAGCCCAGGCGCAGGGAGCCCCGGACGCCCTTCGCGGCGTCGCGGACGTCCTCGACGGCGCGCTGGAGGGAGTCGTAGGCGGGCTTGATCCCGGCGAGGAGCTCGTGGCCGAGCGGTGTCAGCGCGACGCGGCGGCTGGTGCGCTCGACGAGGCGCCCGCCGATCCGGCGCTCCAGTGCCTGGATCAGCTGGCTGACGCGGCTCTGCGACACGCGCAGGCGCTCGCCGGCCCGTCCGAAGTGCAGCTCCTCGGCGAGCGCGAGGAACGCCTCCAGCTCGCGGATCTCCAAGCCGCCCATCAGGTCCGCTCCGGCGGGCGCTGGGCGAACCAGGCGGCCACCTGGGCGCGGGACGTGAAGCCGAGCTTGGCGAGGATGTGCTCCAGGTGGGAGTCGACGGTGCGCTTGGCGATGACGAGCAGCTCGGCGATCTGCCGGTTGGTGAGCCCCTCGGCGACGAGCCCGGCGATCTCGGTCTCCCGCCGCGTCAGCACCGACGCCGCCGGGCCGGGCGCCCCCGGGCCGGACGCGCC
>NZ_CAACUY010000152.1 GCF_900659615.1 Actinomadura fibrosa
CGGGCAGCCGCTCCCGCGCGGCGGCGATCCGCGCGGCCAGCTCCGCCTCGCCGCCGGCCCAGCCCGCCGCGAAGCCGGCCGGGTCGTCCTCGAAGCGCAGCCGCCGCCGGACGACCTCGGCGCGCTCGTCCGGATCGCGGGTCGCGGCGACCTCGACGGTCAGCCCGAACCGGTCCAGCAGCTGCGGCCGCAGCTCGCCCTCCTCCGGGTTCATCGTCCCGACCAGCAGGAACCGGGCCGCGTGCCGGACGGAGACGCCCTCGCGCTCGACGTAGGACTCGCCCATGGCCGCCGCGTCCAGCAGCAGGTCGACCAGGTGGTCGTGGAGCAGGTTGACCTCGTCCACGTACAGGACGCCGCGGTGCGCGGCGGCGAGCAGCCCCGGCTCGAACGCCTTCACGCCCTCGGTGAGCGCGCGCTCGATGTCCAGCGAGCCGGTCAGCCGGTCCTCGGACGCGCCGACGGGCAGCTCGACCAGCCGCGCCGCCCGCTCCTCCGCCGCGCCCGCCGGATGGGGGCCGTCGGGGCAGCCGGGGTCGGGCGCGTCCGGGGCGCACGAGAAGCGGCAGCCGGGGACGACCTCCAGCGGGGGCAGCAGCCCGGCCAGCGCGCGCACGATCGTCGACTTCGCGGTGCCCTTCTCACCGCGCACCAGCACCCCGCCGACGCCGGGCGACACGGCGTTGATCAGGAGCGCGAGCTTGAGGTCGGCCATCCCGACGACGGCGGAGAAGGGGTAGCGCGCGGCCGTCGCCCGGCCCGGCCCCCCGGCGGAGCCCGCCGACGCGGGAGGGCCCGCGGATGCGGGAGGGGTCATCGGCCCATCAGAGGGGGCATGCCTCATCGTCCTTCCTCGGGTGTCCACGCCCGTGGCGGTAGCGGTCCGACGGCCGGAGTCTCCTGGCTCCCGGATCACCGCTCCCCCTCGGCCTTCCGGCCGGCCCCCGGCGGGGCCCGTGCCGTGGCGCGAGCGAGGGGGAACTCCCCTGGTCACAGTTGCGGGACAGCCCCGGATTCGCACCGGGTTCCTCCGCTTCCGTCGCCTGCACAGGATGGCACACCGCCCAGGACGGCCCAAGCCGCGCCCGGACCCCGACATTGCTGACATAGCGCCAATGACTGCTCCGCGCGGCCGCCCGCATAGGCTGTCGGGGTGGCATCGTCGCGATCCGAGCAGAGCGAGCAGTCAGGCCGTTCCGAGTCCGCCCGTCCGGGCCCGGCCCGGCGCGCGTCCCGCGCCAAGCCGGGCTACCAGCGCCTCTCCCCCGACGAGCGGCGCGGCCAGATCCTCAAGGTCGCGCGGCGGATGTTCACCGAGCTCCCGTACGCGGAGGTGTCCACGGCCGCGATCGCCCGGGAGACCGGCGTCCAGCGCGGGCTGATCCACTACTACTTCGGCACCAAGCGCGAGCTGTTCCTCAAGGTCGTGCAGCATCTCACCGCGACCGCCGCGGTGCAGGCGCCGCCGCCCGACGAGCACCTGACGCTCCCCGAGACGGTGGAGCTGTGCGTCGACCTCTTCCTCGACACCGCCGAGGCCAACGCCGTCACCTGGTTCGCGGCGCTGGACGCCGAGGGCTTCGGCCGCGACCCGGAGCTGCTGCGGATCGTCCACCGGTTCCGCGACCAGACCGTCGAGCACATGCTCGCCGTCATGCGGGTACCGGAGCCGACGGAGACGTTGCGCGCCGTCCTGCGCGTCTACTCGGGCCTCGCCGAGGCGGCGACCCGGCAGTGGCTCCAGGACAAGAGCCTCGACCGCGACCAGGTGCGCACCCTGCTCACGCGGTCGCTGCTGTCGATGGTGACCGACATCGCCCCCGCCCTGGAACGCGACTGACGACCGTCCCGCCCCCGGCCGGTCAGGGGCCGGACGTGGGCAGCGCCACCGGACCGTGCACGGGAACCGCGAACCAGACCGCCTTCCCGCGGACGGGCGGACCGAGCCGCGACAGCGCGCGCACCATGCCCCAGCGCCCCTCCGACAGCTCGCGGACGATGCTGAGCCCGCGGCCGCAGTCGCCCGACGTCCACGAGTAGCCGGGCAGCGCCGCGTCCGCGAGCGCGTCGAAGACGGCGCACCGCACCTCGCCCGCGCCGCCCTCGCCGAAGTACAGCCAGAGCTCGTGCGGGCCGTGGTCGCCCGCGTGCTGGTGCGCGTTCGTGGCGAGCTCGCTCACCATGAGCTTCGCGTCGCCGACCACGTCCCGCGGGACGTCCAGCGAGGCGAGCGCGTCGGCGATGACGCGGCGGGCGTGCCCGGCGCATCCGGGACCGCCCGGTAGAGCCCAGACCCACCCGGGCCTCCCACCGGCCGCCCGCGCCCCGCCCCGGGCCATCGCATCAGCGATGATCTCGGCGGAACTCTCCGCACAGGTGTCGACGGAGGCGTCCGCCCCGGCCTCAACGACCGACTCCGGCGCCGCCCCAGCGGACGAACCGGCAGGCCTGGCGACCGAAGACCTGACGGCGGCCCCGGCGGACACTGCGGCGGATGAGACAGCGGACTTGGCGACCATAGGTCCGGTGGCGGACCCGGCGGATGACGCGACCGGCTGCCCGGCGGGCGGTTCGCTGGGCGCGGCCGGCGGCTGGTCGTGCGGGGGGCGGCCCGTCCGCGCGCGTCTCGGCCGGTGCGAGGACCCCGTGCGGAGGGCCTCGTCGGACAGGTCAGGCGAAGGGTTCACCGGTCCCTCCAGCGTCTGATGAACGGCTCGCGGCCCGGCGGACCGTTACCGACGGTCTCCGAGTGGTCACATATTCAAGCGTCTCGTGAGAATCTCACCGGCGCAACAGGGTTCGCGGAATTGGTCGCCCACGCTGCCGGTCTCGTCATTCACGTTGTGGCGCGGGGCCGGAGTGGGGAGACTCCACTCCCATGACCTACCGCCCCACCGTTCGCGGCCGCCGCCTGGCACGGGAGCTCCGCAAGCTCCGCGAGGACCAGGGCCTGACGCTCCAGGAGGTGGCGGACCGGCTCAACTGGTCGCGGGCCACCGTCTCCCGGCTGGAGACGAGCCAGACACGGCCGCGGCCCGGCGACATCGCCGACATCCTCGACCTGTACGGGGTGACGAGCCCGGCCCGCGACGCCCTGATCACGCTGGCCCGGCAGGCCGGGCAGCGCGGCTGGTGGACCGCCTACCAGGACGTGTTCGCGGGCAGCTACGTCGCGCTGGAGGACGAGGCGTCCCACATCCGCACGTGGGACCCGCAGCTCATCCACGGCCTGCTGCAGACCGAGCAGTACTCCCGCACGGTGATCACCGCGGGCCGCCTCCTCCCGGGGCAGGAGGACATCGAGCGCCGGATCGCCGCCCGGAAGATCCGCCAGGCGCTGCTGGACCGGACGAACGCGCCGATGCTGCACGTCATCTTCGACGAGGCGGTGCTGCACCGGCACATCGGCGGCCCGGCGGTGATGCGGTCGCAGCTGTCCGCGCTGCTCTCCGCGGCGAACCGCCCATCGGTGACGATTCAGATACTTCCGTATGCAGCAGAGGCGCATGCGGGCCTTGACGGACGTTTCACCATATTGTCGTATCCGGACCCCGCCGACCCCGATATCGCCTACGTAGAGGGCACGATGGGCGACGTTTACCTTGAGAGCGCCGAGGCAATAGCAAAACATAGGGACCGCTTCAGTCGCATCGAGGAGGCGGCCCTGTCCCCCGAGGATTCCGCGCACCTCATCGCCGAGGCAGCAAGGAGCAGCCCGTGACCCACCCGCAGCGCGAACTCACCGGAGCCGTCTGGCGCAAGTCGTCCCACAGCGGGAGCGGCGACCAGTGCGTCGAGGTGGCATCCCTCTCCGGCGACCTGCACGCCGTCCGCGACTCGAAGGACCCCGGCGGCCCCGCCCTGGTGCTGACGCCGGCCGCCTGGCGGACCTTCCTGACGTCGATCAGGGACGCCTGAGCCGCACCGCGGCGGAGCGCCGGCCGGGCGACACCGCCCGCAGCGCCGCATGACGAGACCGGGGGACGCCCCCGGCACCCAGCACGAGGAAACGGAGGTCAGGGCCGCGGCCATCCCGCCGCGGCCCACCGCGCCCACCCCGGCCGCCTAATCAGGACGCTCTCCCCCGCCGCGCCCGCCCGGGCCACCTATCCAGGACGCCCGCCCCCGCCGCGCCCGCCCCGGGCCCCCTCGCAGCACGCCTCCCTAGCGCCCATGCGCTCGCCCCGGACGCGCTTCCTTGGCGTGGCCTTCCCGGGTAACTAGAACGTGTTCTAGTATCGCGGTGCGTCGACACCTCCGGAGGATGCATCGTGACCGCGGATCTCAAGCTCGGCATCAACGTCGGCTACTGGCAGCGCGAGCCCGACGACCAGACCGAGACCGTGCTCGCCGCCGAGCGGTGCGGCTACGACGCGGTGTTCACCGCCGAGGCGTACGGCTCGGACGCCTTCACCACGCTGACCTGGTACGCCGCCCGGACGTCCCGGATCAGGCTCGGCACCGCCGTCGCGCAGATGTCGGCGCGGACGCCGGCGGCGACCGCGATGCACGCGCTCACGCTGGACGCGCTGTCCGGCGGCCGGGTGATCCTCGGGCTCGGCGCGTCCGGACCGCAGGTGGTGGAGGGCTGGTACGGGCAGCCGTTCCCGAAGCCGCTCGCCCGTACGCGCGAGTACCTCGACATCGTCCGGCAGGTGTGGCGCCGGGAGGAGCCGGTGACCAGCGAGGGCCCGCACTACCCGCTGCCGTTCCCGGGCGGCGCGGGGCTGGGCAAGCCGCTGAAGTCGATCGTCCATCCGGTCCGGCCGGAGATCCCGGTCTACCTCGGCGCCGAGGGGCCGAAGAACGTCGCGCTCGCCGCCGAGACCTGCCAGGGGTGGCTGCCGCTGTTCGTCGACCCGGCCCAGGTGGAGCCGGTGTTCGGGGAGTCGCTGGCCGGCCGCCCGGACGGGTTCGAGATCGCCGCGACCGTCACGACGATCGTCACGGACGACCTGCCCGCCGCGCTGGAGTTCGCCAAGATCCCGCTCGCCTTCTACATCGGCGGGATGGGCGCCCGCGACCGGAACTTCCATCTCGACCTGATCGGGCGGCTCGGCTACGCGGAGCAGGCCGAGCGGGTCCAGTCGCTGTTCCTGGACGGGCGGCGGGCCGAGGCGATCAAGGCGGTGCCGGACGAGCTGGCCGACTCGATCTCGCTGCTCGGCCCGATCGGGCGGATCAAGGAGCGGCTCCAGCTGTGGCGCGACAGCCCGGTGACGACGGTGCTCATCGCGGGCGTGCGGGACGAGCCCACGCTGCGCGCCATCAAGGACCTCGCGGACGCCTGAGCAAGCTGCAATGTACCTATTCGTCCAAGAATCTGACGTTAAGGAAAGTTCTCACCATCACGGAGCGTCGCTAGCGTCGTGATCGAACCACCCCGAGTAACCGGGGCATGGGGAGGGGCGGGCCGGGCCTACCGGACCGCTCCTCCCCATTTCGGGGTGGGCCCCCCGCCACCGCCCCCCGCCATCGCCCCCCGCCATCGCCCCCCGCCATCGCCCCCCACCATCGTCCGAGGGGACCCCGACCGTGTTCCATCGCACGCGGCGCGATGGAATGGACGGTACGGCGAGGGCGCTGCACCAAGGGCCCCGGAAGATCGAGCAGGACGGGAGATGGGCACACGATGTCCACACCGGAAGACGCCGCGCAACTGCTGGTGAGGATCCTGGAGGCGGAGGGCGTCGAGTACGTCTTCGGCATCCCCGGCGAGGAGAACATCCACTTCGTCGACGCGCTGAACCGCTCGTCGATCCGCTACATCCTCGTCCGGCACGAGCAGGGCGCGGCGTTCATGGCCGAGATGTACGGGCGGCTGACCGGCCGGGCCGGCGTCGCGTCGGCGACGCTCGGGCCGGGCGCGATCAACCTCCAGCTCGGCGTCGCCGACGCCACCACCAACAGCACCCCGGTCGTCGCCATCTCCGCGCAGGTCGGGCTGGACCGCATCTACAAGGAGTCGCACCAGATCATCGACCTGGTGTCGCTGTTCCGGCCGATCACCAAGTGGTCGGAGCTGGCGCCCGCCGCCGAGGCGCTGCCCGAGCTCGTCCGCAAGGCGTTCAAGACCGCGCAGACCGAGCGTCCGGGCGCGGTGTACCTCGCGATCCCCGAGGACGTCGAGAAGGCGAAGGTCCCGGAGGGGCTCGCGCCGCTGCCGGTCAACGTCGTCCGGCCGCAGGAGCCGTCGCCGTCGCAGATCGCGCGGGCCGCGGACGTGATCGCGCTGTCCCGGCAGCCGATCGTGCTCGCCGGGCACGGCGCGACCCGCGACCGCGCGAGCGAGGCGCTGGTCCGGTTCGCCGAGCGGATCGGCCTGCCCGTCGCCACGACGTTCAACGGCAAAGGCGTCTTCCCCGACGACCACCCCAACGCGCTCGGTGCGGTCGGGTTCATGCGCCACGACTACGTGAACTTCGGGTTCGACGAGGCGGACGTGCTGATCGCGGTCGGCTACGAGCTCCAGGAGTTCGACCCCGTCAAGATCAACCCGGCCGGCGACAAGAAGATCATCCATATCCACCGGTTCCCCGCCGAGGTGGACGACCACTATCCCGTCGAGGTCGGCATCCAGGGCGACATCTCCCGGTCGCTGCGCCTGCTCGCGGAGTCCGTCCACCGGCGGTTCGACCTGAACGGCACCGGCCAGCGGATCCGCGAGCTGATGCGGGAGGAGCTCGCGCAGGGCGCCACCGACGACGGCCACCCGCTGTCGCCCCGCCGCATCGTCGCCGACACCCGCGCCGCGATGGGCCGGGACGACATCGTCCTCGCCGACACCGGCGCGGTGAAGATGTGGATGGCGCGCATGTACCCGACCTACGAGCCGAACACGCTGCTCGTCTCCAACGGCCTGTCGTCGATGGGGTTCGCCGTGCCCGGCGCGATCGCCGCCAAGCTCGCCCACCCGGACCGCAAGGTCCTCGCCGCGACCGGCGACGGCGCGTTCCTGATGAACTCGCAGGAGCTGGAGACCGCCGTCCGGGAGAACATCCCGATCACCGTCCTCATCTGGGAGGACGCGGCGTACGGGCTGATCGAGTGGAAGATGGACCTCGATCTCGGCACCAGCTCGAACATCAAGTTCGGCAATCCCGACTTCGTCCGCTACGCCGAGAGCTTCGGCGCCCGCGGCTACCGGGTCGACGCGGCGGACGAGCTGCTCCCCACCCTGCGCAAGGCCCTCGCGGACGACGGCGTCTCGGTCGTCACCGTCCCGGTCGACTACTCGCACAACCTGAGCCTGACCGACATGCTCGGCGAACTCACCGGCCCCTTCTAGGACGTCCGCCGCGATCGGCCGCCGTGCCCGGGCACGCTCGGAACGGCGGCCGGTTTGGCGCCGGGGCGCTCAGGCGCGGCAGATGATCTCGCCGTGGAGGACGGCGTACCAGCCGTCGTCCGCGGCGGCCCACGCCTTCCAGCCTTCGTAGATCCGCCGCAGCTCGGCGCGCGTGGCGTGCCCGCCGGCCACGGCCGCGTCGGCGACGGACGAGCGCAGCATCCGGCCGCCCCACGACTCGCTCCACCACTCGCGCTCCTCGGGCGTCGAGTAGCACCACGTGGACGCGGACGCGGTGACGTCGGTGAAGCCCGCCTCGCGCGCCCACGCGACCAGCCGGCGGCCCGCGTCGGGCTCGCCACCGTTACCGCGCGCCACGTTGTAGTAGACGGGCAGCCAGGAATCCATGCCCGGCGGGTTCGGGTGCCAGACCATGCCGCCGAAGTCGGCCTCCCGCGCGGCGACGATCCCGCCGGGCCGCGCGACCCGGCGCATCTCGCGCAGCGCCTGGACGGGGTCGGCCACGTGTTGCAGCACCTGGTGCGCGTGGACGACGTCGAACGTGCCGTCGGCGTAGTCCAGCGCGTGGACGTCGGCCACGGCGAACTCGACGTTGCCGATCCCCTCCGCCTCGGTGCTCTTGCGCGCCTCGGCCAGCACCACCTCAGCCGCGTCCACGGCCGTGACGGTTCCGGGCGCGACGCGGCGCGCCAGCCCGGCGGTGATCGTCCCCGGTCCGCAGCCCACGTCCAGGACGGACTGCCCCGGCCGCAGGTGGCCGAGCAGGTGGGGGGCGGAGTTCTCGACCGTCCGCCACTGGTGCGAGCTCAGGACGCTCTCGTGGTGGCCGTGGGTGTACGTCGCGTTTCCGGTCATCGGGATCACCTCTCCGTCGATGTCCCGACCCTACGACGACTTCTCATACTTTGAGAACTCGATCTCATATTTCGAGACGCGATGGGTGTCCGCATGCGACGAGGCCGAGGCGGGTTCGCCTCGGCCTCGCTGGTCGTTCGTCGTCTGCGGTGGTCGGTCGGGTGTCGGCGCACGCCGTCGCGGCGCCGGCCGGAGCCGGTCGCGCCGGCCGGAGCCGGTCGCGCCGGCCGGAGCCGGTCGCGGCGGTGGTGCCGGTCGCGCGGGCGGTTCTGGTCAGGCGGCCAGTGCGATGCGGCGCTTGGGCGCCACGAGGACGTCGGAGACGCCGGCGGACACGGGGATCGGGGTCTGGACAGGCAGCGCCTCAACGACGGCCAGGGCCGGTTCGGTCTCGGCATAGGCGTTCAGCGCCGCGTGGGAGAGCTCGGTGAGCCACGGCTGCACGACGGTCCGCTCGGCGGGGCCGTCCAGCCACGGGTGGGAGAGATGGAATGTGCCGGTCGCTTCGCTCACTGCCAACACCCCTTCCTTAAGCCCGGTGGGCCGCGAAGGTGCGGATGGCCACCGGTTGTCACATACCCCTAGGTACGTCTGAACAAGCCACTCGGTTCGACATGTGTTCCCGGCCGCCCCCGGAACCACGTGCTCAACCTACGCACCGCCACTGACAATCTCGAACATTTATTCGGGTCGCCGACCGGCCCGGGCCACGCGTCGAGCCGGAGCGCGCCATGGGCCACGGACCAGCCGAAAGGCCGATCCGGCCGCCGGGCCCGGGACCGTAGCCTGCTGGACCATGAAGGAACGGGGATCGCAGCTCGACCGCATCCACTCGGCGGGCGGCTGCCTGGCGCGCGCCGGGTACGGCGGTTTCGCGGCCCTGTACCTGCTCGGCTGCCTGCTCGCCGGGTCCAGGGACCCGGCGAGCCTCTGGACGGCCTGCCTCGCCGCCGCGGCCAGCGCCGGGGCGGTCTCCACCCGGCGGCGGCTGGTGGCGTGGGCGGCGGGCGTCGCGGTGCTGTCCGCGCTCAGCACGCTGTTCCTCGCCACGGCGATCCAGTCGGACTTCGCCGGGCAGAGCGCCCTCGCCGAGCTCGGCGGCCTGCTGGTGCTGCTGACGCGGACGGTCTGGCGGATCGAGCGGGACCGGCTCGTCGCGATCGCCGTGCTGCTCGGCACGGCGGTACTGATCGTCCCGCTGCGCTGGTCGGTGGTGGTGGCGGTCCTTTTCACCGCGCCGCTCGGCATCCTCGTGGCGGTCGCGCTCGGCATCGGGCTCTACCTGCGCGCGGTGGACGCCCGGCGGGCCCGGTCGCTCGCGGCGGCGCGCCGGGACGAGCGGCTGGAACTGGCCCGCGACCTGCACGACTTCGTCGCCCACCACGTGACCGGGATCGTGGTGCAGGCCCAGGCCGCGCGGTTCGCGGCCCGGTCCGGGGCGGGCCAGTCGCCCGAGCAGCTCGACACGATGTTCGCCGGGATCGAGACGGCCGGCACCGAGGCGCTGACGTCCATGCGCCGCATGGTCGGCCTGCTCCGGGACGCCCAGAACGTGAACGCCCGCGACGGCGACGCCCGGAACCGCGACGCCCGCGACGGCGACGCGCGTGACCCGGGGGCCACGAGACGCGGCGGCGTCGCGGCGGCCCGGGACGGCGGCGGCCCGGCGACCCGTCCGGTCGGCGATCTTGAGCAGGTCCGCGAGCTCGTCGAGGGGTTCACCCATCCGCCCGCCGCGCTCGCGCTGGCTCCCGGCCTCGAACCGCTGCCGCCCGAGGTCGCCGCGTCCGTGCACCGCGTCGTGCAGGAGGCGCTGACGAACATCCGCAAGCACGCCGCCGACGCCAAGTCCGTCCAGGTCGCGGTGGCGCGTGCGGGCGACGCGTGGATCGAGGTGGCGGTGCGCGACGACGGGCGGGGACGCGGGCGGCGGCTGCCGTCCGGCGGGTACGGGCTGACCGGGCTGTCGGAGCGGGTCGGCGCGCTCGGCGGGCGGCTGTACGCGGGCCCGCGCCCCGGAGGCGGCTGGGAGGTCGTCGCCGCACTGCCCGTCCGGGGCGCGCGGGAGAGCTGACAGAATCGGGTCCGTGACCATCCGCACACTGATCGCCGACGACCAGCAGATGGTCCGGACCGGCTTCCGGATGATCATCGACTCGCAGCCCGGCATGGAGGTGGTCGGGGAGGCCGCCGACGGCGCCGAGGCCGTCGCGCTCGCCCGCCGGCTCCGTCCCGACGTGTGCCTGTTCGACATCCGCATGCCGACGATGGACGGCCTGGAGGCCACCCGGCTGCTCGCGGGCCCGGACGTCGCCGACCCGCTCCGCGTGGTGATCGTCACGACGTTCGACCTGGACGAGTACGTGTACGGCGCGCTGCGCGGCGGCGCGGTCGGCTTCCTGCTGAAGGACAGCGGCCCCGCCCTGCTCGTCGAGGCCGTGCGCGCCGCCGCGAACGGCGAGTCGCTGGTCTCGCCGTCCGTCACGGTCCGGCTGCTGCGGCATCTCGCGCCCGCGCACGCGGACCCGGCGGCGGCCGCGGTGCCGCGCGAGGAGCTGACCGCCCGCGAACTGGAGGTCGTGCGGCTCGTCGCGCGCGGCCGGACGAACGAGGAGATCGCCGGGGAGCTGTTCGTGTCGCTGTCCACGGTGAAGACGCACCTCGGCAGCGTCCAGCGCAAGCTGGGCGCGCGGAACCGGGTCGAGACGGCGGCCTGGGCCTGGGAGACGGGCCTGATGGCCTGACGGGCGGGCGGCGGCCACCACCGGCGGCACCGCGGCGCCGCGCGGACGCCCGCGCGACACCGTGGGCCGCCGCCGCACGGGGACGACGAGGACACCACAGCACACGCGGGGGGACGGACTGGTACCGGAGTCGGCGAACGGCATGCCCGTGGCGGTCCTGGTCGTGTGGACGCTGTGCGCCATGGGCTGGGGCGTGGTCCTGGCCGGGCTGCGCCGCGGCGTGCGCGGGCCCGCGCGGGGGCCGTCCCTGTTCGCGCACGCGGCGACGCCGGCGGGCGTCGTCCTGCTCTGCTCGCTCATCGGCTTCGGCTCGCTCTACGCCGTGATCGCGCTGACCGCCGAATGGTGGGCGCTGGCGCTCGTCACGCGGCTGCGCCCGGAGCGGCTCCTCGTCACCGGCGGCCTCGGGCGCCTCGCCGCGTGGGCCGTCCTCACCGCCGCGGCGACCCTCACCGGCTGCCACCTGATCCTCTGAGCCGCCCGGCCGGTGCCCGCGCCCCGGTGCCCGGCGGCGCGTTCTGGCTCGGGCCGTCCCGGCGGCGGCGGGGCGTTGGAACGCGCCCGGATGCGCGGACTCCTGTCGCGGCGAGGTGAACCCGCAGCGAGCGGCGCAAGTCAAACGTACGTAGTATCCGAAGCAACGAAGCGCAAAACCTCGGAGGTGGATCATGCCGTGTGCGCTGTGCGGCGACATCATCCCGACCGAGGTCGCCCGGTGCCCGGCGTGCGGCGCCTGGGCGCGGCGCCGCGACTTCCGCGCCGTCGGCGTGGCCGTGTTCATGCTGCTCGGCTTCAACGCGTTCATCGCGCTCGGCTCCGGGATCAGCCTGCTCCGGATGGCCCATCCGCTGCGCGGCGCGACCCACGACACCTACGATCCGGACGTCACCGGCCGGGCGCTGGCGCCGTACACGGACGTCTTCCTCATCTGCGGGATCATGGCGGGCGTGACCGGCCTGCTGTACCTCGGCTGGCTGTGGCGGGCGTACGGGCAGTCGCCCGGCCCGCACCGCCACCACCGGGCGTGGGTGGTGCTCGGCTGGCTCTGCCCGGTGGTGAACCTGTGGCTGCCACCGCGCATGGTGTACGAGGTCTGGGTCAACAGTGGCCGGTACCGGACGGCCGAGCGGCAGGCCGCGGGCCTGGTCGTGGCCGCCTGGTGGTCCTGCGTGCTGGCGGGCGTGCTGCTCGCCCGCGCGTTCGCGCACGGCAGCGTCGAGACGCTCGCCGAGGCGCGGTTCGACGTGCACGTCGGCGTGGCCGCGGCGGCCTGCCAGGCGCTCGCCGCGGCCCTCTGCATGGCCACCGTCTTCCACATCACCCGCCTCCAGATCGCCCGCGACGACTGACGCCAAGGCGCCCCGCGCTCAGTTCGGCGGCGGGCCGGAGCTGCCTTCGCTCGCGTGCCAGAGGCGCGCGTCCGGGGGCCGTCTGACGGCGGGCCCGCCGCGGCGCCGCTCCTCGTCCACGGCCAGGAGGTCCCAGCACGCGGACGCGGTGACCGAGACGGCGCTCGCCCCGGAGTGCCGCACCCGGCCGCGGACGAGGAGCAGCCAGCACCCGAAGAGGGTCGCGGCGCAGCGGTCCTGCACCGACTCGAAGAACGCCAGGTCGACCGGGCCGGTCGCGTCGTCCAGCGTGGCGAAGATGACGCGCCGCCCCGACCGGACCGCGGGCGTCTGGGTGGCGACCTTCACCCCGGCTACCAGGACCTCGCTCCCGCCGGGACGGCCCGGCAGGTCGGCGGCGCGGACGACGCCGAGGTCGGCGAGCAGCTCGTCGTAGAAGGCGAGCACGTGGCGGCTCACGTCCATGCCGAGGATGTCGAGCTCCGCCTCGACGATCTCGGCGGGCGTCATCGGCGGCAGCTCCCCCGCCGGGATTGTCTCGACGAATCCGCTCGCCAGGTCGGTGGGACCGTTCTCACCGTCGTGGCCGAGCGGGAGCTGACCCTCGACGGCGCCGCGTCCGGGACGGGACGTTGCGCGGTCCAGCGCGCCGACCCGGCAGAGCAGGTCGCGGCGCGGCACCGGCGGACGGTGCAGCGAGTCGAACGCCCCGACCAGGGCCAGCCGCTCGGCGACCGGACGGGACACGCGGGCGCGCCGCCAGAAGTCGGCCAGCGAACCGTACGGGCGCCCGGCGACGATCCGGCCGACCTCCGCCTCGCTGATCCCCCTGACCTCGTTCAACGCGACCCGAATGCCCAGCGCTCCAGGACGCCCGGTCACCCCGCCCGCCGCAACCGCGCCGCCAACCGCGCCGTCGGCCGTGTCGCCGCCCGCCGAGCCACCCGCCGCCGCGCTGTTGACCGTGCCTCCTTCTGAGACTGGTTCCACGTGCCAGGCGGCGTCCGAGTGGTTGACGTCCAGCGGGAGGATCGGGACGCCGAAGTGCCGGGCGTCGTCGAGGATGACGCGTTTGGGGTACATGCCGGGGTCGTGGGTGAGGACGCCCGCGTAGAAGGCGGCGGTGTGGTGCCGTTTCAGCCACGCCGACTGGTACGTGGGCAGGGCGAACGACGCGGCGTGGGCCTTGCAGAAGCCGAACGCGCCGAACGCGCCGAACGTCCGCCAGACGCGCTCGACCGTCGGGCCGTCGTAGCCGCGCGCGAGGGCCCGCCCCCGGAACCACGCGCCGACGACGGCCTGCCCGCGCTCGTCGCCGAGGCCGCGCCGTGCCGCCTCCGCCTGGGACAGCCCGCACCCGGTCATGACGTCGAGGACGCGCAGCACCTGCTCGTGGAAGACCACGACGCCGAGGCTCTCCCGCAGCGCCGGGACGAGATCGGGGTGCGGGTAGTCGGGCTCGCGCGTCCCGGCCCGCGCCGCCAGGAACGGCGCCACCATGTCGGACGAGACGGGTCCCGGCCGGAACAGGGAGATGTCGACGACCAGGTCGTCCATGCCGCGCGGTTGCAGCCTGCCGAGCAGGTCGCGCTGGCCGGGCGACTCGATCTGGAAGCAGCCGAGCGTCCGGGACGTGCGGATCAGCGCGAACGTCGCCGGATCGTCGCGCGGGACGGCCTCCAGGTCGATCCGCTCGCCCGTCACGCGGGCGACCTCCGCCACCGCGTGCGCCATCGCCGACTGCATCCGCACGCCGATGACGTCCAGCTTCAGCAGGCCCATCGCCTCGACGTCCACCTTGTCGAACTGGCTCATCGGGAACCCGAGCGCGCTGGGCTCCACCGGTGTCCGGTCGCGCAGCGTCGGGTTCGACAGCAGGACGCCGCACGGGTGCATCGCGATGTGGCGGGGCAGCCCGTCCAGCCGTTCGGCGATCCGGAACAGCACCTCCAGCCGACCTTTGGCGAGGTTGCTCTGCCGCAGTTCGGGCAGCTCGTCCAGCGCGGCGCGGATCCGGCTCGCCCGGATGCGCGGGAACGCCTTGGCGACCGCGTCGATCTCCTGCGGCGGCAGCCCGACGGCGTTGCCGACGTCGCGGATCGCGCTGCGCGCCCGGTAGGTCTCCATCATCGACACGCACGCCGTCCCGGCTTCGCCGAACCGCTCGAACAGCGCCCGGTAGGCCTCCAGCCGGCGCGCGGACTCGACGTCCAGGTCGATGTCGGGCAGGCCCTCCCGGCTGTCGGCGAGGAACCGCTCCATCAGCAGGTCGTGCCGGAGCGGGTCGAGGTCGCCGATGCCGAGCAGGTGGTTGACCAGGCTGCCCGCGCCCGAGCCGCGGATCGCGCACCGGATGCCCCGCGCGCGGATCAGCGCGGCGGCGTCGGCGACCGTGAGGAAGTAGGAGGCGAAGCCCTTGCGCGCGATGACGCCGAGCTCGCGGGCGAGCCGGTCCGCCGCCCGCCGCGAGCGGTCGAGGCCGCGCCGGGCGAGGCCCTCGGCGCAGCGGGCGGCGAGGCGCGCCTGCGGGTCGCCGCCGGCGGCGGGCAGGTGGACCGCGTCCATGCCGAGGTCGCGGCCGGGGTCCAGGACGCACCGCTCGGACAGCAGGCGGGTGGCCGCGAGCAGCGCCGCCGCGGCGTCCCGGTCGGGGCCGCAGCTCAGCTCGGCGATCCGGCGCATCTCCGGCACCGACTTGAGGTACGCCTGGCCGGTCGTGTCGTCCAGGTGCCGCCGGTCGAGCGGGACGAGCCGCCGCGTCACGTCCAGCACCTGCGCGACCGGGTGATCGGCCGGCTCCAGGTAGCGGACGGCGTTCGTCAGCACCGCGGGACACCCGGCCTCGCGGGCCAGCGCGAGCATCCGCGCGGCCCGGTGCCCGTCGCCGGGGCCGCGGTGGTCGACGATCTCGACGACGGTGTCCGCCGTCTCCCGCCAGGCCGCGAGCCGCCGGGCCGCCACGTCCGGCCGCCGCGCCGCGACGGCCCGTCCCACGTCGGACGCGGGGCCGAGCAGCACGACGAGCCCCTCCGCGTGCGCGCCGACCATCGCCCGCGTGCCCACGGGACGTCCCCGGCCGCCCGCCTCGTGCGCCGCCGTGACGAGGCGGCACAGCGACCGCCAGCCGGACCGCCCCACGGCCAGCACCACGACCCGCTCACGCCCGTCGCGGCGCCCGGAACGGGAGCCACCGGAGCCCGAGGCACGGGAAACACCGCCCCAGCCGAACGGATCACCCCCGCCGGGAAAGCCGCCCCGGCCGGAAGGATCGCCGCCGCCGGAAACGCCGCCACCGCCGAAATGACCGCCCCAAGCAAGATGGCCGCCCGCGCCGGAATGACCGCCACCGCCAAGAAGACCGCCCCCGCCGACAAGATCGCCGCCACCGAGAAGACCGCCACCGCCGGGAACACCGCCGCCACTGAAAAGACCGCCGCCGCTGGGAAGGGCGCCCCCGCCTGAGGGATCTCCTTCGCTGGAGACGCCGCCTCCGCCGGGAGGGTCCGCGGCCCTCATCGCGAGGTCGGTGCCGACGATGGCGCCGAGGCCCGCGTCCCGGCAGGCGAGGACGTGCCGGACCGCGCCGTACAGGCCGTCGCGGTCGGTCAGGGCCAGCGTCTCCATGCCGAGCTCCGCGGCGCGGGCGGCGAGGGCGCCGGGCGGCGCCACGCCGTACCGGAGCGAGTAGGCGGAGGCGACGTGCAGGTGCACGGCGGCCTCAGTCCCACACGCGGGAGAGCAGCCAGGTGTCGGACGCCGCGTCGTAGCGCAGCTCGTACACCCCGATCTCCTGCTCGGGGGTCGCCTCGACCCGCCAGAACTCCCGCTCGCCGGTGGCCTCGCCGTCGGGCTGCTGCTCCCGCCACCAGTCGCGGGTCGTGACCCAGTGCTCCAGCACCCGCCGTACGGTGTAGAGCCGGCCACGCCAGACGAACCGGACCGGACGCCCGTCGCTCAACCAGACGTCCACCGGGTCGCCGAACACGCGCGTCATCTGCCTCCCCCTCGCGTCCACCGCACGGGGGAAGACATGCGGGCATCGAACATACGTTCGCACCCGAGTCTAGAGAAGCGCGCGACCACGAAGCAAGGCGGTGCCCGCCACCCGGAAGCCGACCGCAACGCCCTGCCGAGGGGCCCAGCGGACGGCCCGCCAACCGCGAGGGCGGGCGCGGGCACGAGCGCGGGAGCAGGGATGTACAGCGGTTCGGCAACCTCCTCATCACCTCAGGGTCAGCAGAACCCCGTCGTCCTGCGGCACCTCTGCGGCATCCATGCGGCATCCGGCGGTGTGGCCGGGGTAAGAACGAGACCATGACGAGCACATAGACCCGCCGCCCCCATCCCGGGAGACGCCTCGTGACCGCCACGCCCGTCAAGCCCTGCACCGCCCGCCGCCGCTTCGCCCGCGTACGCCGGGCAGCCGGTTTCACCCAGGACAGGCTCGCCGCGCACCTCGGCGTGGAGCGCTCGACCGTCGGCCGCTGGGAGCTCGGCGACACCGAGCCGCAGCCCCACGTCCGCCCCAGGCTCGCCGAGGCCCTCAACCTCTCAAGCGACGAGCTGGACGCGCTCCTGGCCGACACCGCCGACGAGCGGCCGTCCTGGGCGGTCCGCCTCCAGGCCGAACGGGAGGCGCGCGGCTGGTCCAAGCGCGAGATGGCGCGCCGCCTGTTCGCCGCCATCGGCGTCACCAACGGCCTCGTGCACTCGCAGGTCCGGCAGATAAGCGGCTGGGAGGCGGGCGTCCACTTTCCGAGGGACTGGCACGCGGCGTACGCCATCGCCTTCGGCATGGACCAGCTCGAACTCTTCGGGCCATTCGATTTTCAGACCGGGCGTCGCCTGGTGACGCTCGATCCTCTCTCGGAAGAGGAGGAGGAGGACATGGAACGTCGCGAACTCTTGCAGCACCTCACCGCGCTGGGGATCGCCGTAATCCCTGCCACCAAGGCGCTCGACTCCATCTGCGCGAGCGTCGGCCGCACCTTCGAGGACGGGGAACGCCAGCGACTCGACCACTGGGACGAGGTGACCGCCGAGTACGGGCACTCGTACATGGCGTCACCGCCGGAGCAGAACGTCAGGGAGCTGGCGGCCGACCTGGTCGCGCTGCGCCTGATCACCAGGGAGCTCGACCGGGACACCCTGCACTACAAGGAGTGGTGCCGGATCGGGAGCACTCTCTCCGGTCTCATGGCGAAGGCGCTGAGCGGCCTCGGGCACACCAGGGAGGCCCGCCACTGGTGGCAGACCGCCCAGGCGGCCAGCGACAGCTCCGGCTACCTCGACGCCCGGCTCTGGGTTCGAGGCGAGCGCCTCATCCACGGCCTCTACGAGCGACGCTCTCCGCATCTGCTGTTGCGGCAGGCCACCGACGCGATGCACCTCGCGGACGGGCTGAACTGCGCTGGACTGCTACATATCAGCGCAAGCCGGGCACAGACCCTGGCGTCGCTAGGCATCCACGATGCGGCGGCGACCGAACTCGCCCGCACCGCGCGCATCTACGACGGGCTGCCATCGACGGCGACGGATGACGTCAGTTCTGTTTTCGCGATGACCCCGAACAGGGTGCACTACACCGAGGCGTGGATTCACGCCCACGCCGGCGATATCGACAAGACGGACCGGGCCGCCGAGCGAGCCCTGCCCTACTATCCGGCGACGCACCTCCGCACTCCGACACAGGTCAAGCTGATGCAGGCGTACGCGCGGACGCGGGCCGGAGACGTCACCGAAGGAATCCGGCAGGCGCACACCACCTACGAGGTGCTGCCCCCGGAGCACCGGAGCACGATGGTCACCGACCTGGCCAACCGCGTGCTGGAGCCCATCCCCGCGGCACAGCGGAAGCACTCCGCGGTCAGCGACTACCGCGAACTCGTCGCGCTGCCCTCGGCGGGAGACCGGTCGGCTTCACTGGCCTGACCAAGGGAGGCATGCCTTCCGGGAGGACCCAGGACTCCCGGAAGTCAGGTGAGTAGGCGGACGAGCTGGTCGGCGACCTGGACGACGCCGGTCACGTCGGCGATCCCGCCGCCCGGCCACAGGTAGGACCAGCCGGCGCCGTCGGGCGTCGCGACGACCATGATCTCGTGGCGCGTCCGGGGGCCGCGGACGCCCAGCAGCGCCTCCCCCGGTCCGACGAACCGCCAGCCGAGGCCGCGCGCCTCGACCTCGCACGCGAGCGTCGCGAGATGGTGCCGACGCACCTCGGCGATCTCTCGCCCACCGACTACAGACACCGTGATCAGCCGCCTCAGCACCCGCACCGGAGCCGGCCGCGCGATGACCGGGGGCGATCGTACGGCGACATCCGGTGACCCGGACTCCAGGATGGCCCGAACCGGGGGCCCGCGCAGTGCGAACACGGAGAGTCGAGACGACGATTCGCGTGCGGTACCCGTTTCCGGCCGGTGGGGGCGACCGCGCATGCGGAGGGTGCATCCGTGATACAAGCCTTGTGAGACGGGCGTCCGACGCCGTCCCCCCGGGAATGCCAAGGAGCCGATGATGACCGCCGCCCCCTCCGGCGACCCGCAGGGCTCCACGGAAGACGGCACCGTTCCCCCGGCGGGCCAGGACCCGCCGTGCGCGGGCGCGTCCTGCGCGAGCACGCTCAAGGGCAGCGGGCGCGCCCTGGCCGGGCTCCGGGAGCGCAAGAAGCAGCGGACGCGCCTGGCCCTCATCGACGCCGCCCTGGACCTGTTCCTCGCCAAGGGGTACGAGGCCACGACGATCGACGAGATCGTGTCGGCGGTGGAGGTGTCGCAGCGGACGTTCTTCCGCTACTTCGCCACCAAGGAGGACGTCGTCACCGGCTTCCTGGCCGAGTACGACAGCGCGCTGGAGGAGGCGCTCGCCGCCCGTCCCGCCGGGGAGCGGCCGTTCACCGCCCTGTTCGAGGCGCTGCGCGTCGTGCTGCGGACGATCGGCGCGAGCGATCCGGAGGAGAGCGCCCGGTTCCGCCGCGTCCGGCAGGTGGTCGAGTCCACCCCGGCGCTGGAGGCGGCGCAGATGGCGCGCTACGCCGCCATGGAGCGGGCGCTCGCCGTGGAGATCGCCCGGCGCGAGGGCGTCGACGCCGAGCGCGACCAGCGGCCGCGGATCATCGTCGCGTTCCACACGGCGGCGACCCGCGTCGCGTTCGAGGACTGCGCCCGCGAGGACATCTGGGACCCGGCCACGGTCGCCGCCCGCGTCGAGGAGACCGTCGCTCTCGCCGGCGCGACGATGCGCGACTGGGTGTGACCGCCGGCGGGAACCGGAACGGGTAGGAGGCGCCCGGGAAGAGGGCGCGGACCCTCCGGGGAATCCGGCCGGACGCGGAATAGCTCCGCGGGGCACCGGGTTCCCGACTTCCGGAGCGACCCCGAGACCGAGGAGCGGCCATGCGCGCGATCGTCATCACCGAGAACGGCGGCCCGGAGGTGCTGAAGCCGGCCGAGCGGCCGGACCCTGAGCCCGGCCCCGGCGAGGTGCTGGTCGACATCGCGGCGATCGGGGTGAACTACATCGACGTCTACTTCCGGACGGGCGCCTACGCCCGTCCGCTGCCGTTCGTCCCGGGTCTGGAGGCGGCCGGCACGGTCGCGGCGCTCGGCGAGGGGGTGCGCGACGTCGCCGTCGGCGACCGCGTCGCCTCGGTCTCCGTGCCGGGCGCCTACGCGCAGCGCGCCGCCGTCCCGGCCGCGGACCTCGTGCCCGTGCCGGACGGGGTCGGGTTCGAGGACGCCGCCGCCGCGCTGCTCCAGGGCATGACCGCGCACTACCTGACGATGTCCACGTACGCGGTGCAGCCCGGCGACACGGTGCTGGTGCACGCCGCCGCGGGCGGGATGGGGCTGCTGCTCACCCAGATCGCCAAGACGCGCGGCGCCCGGGTGATCGGGACGACGTCCACGCCGGAGAAGGAGAAGCTCGCCCGGGACGCCGGCGCCGACGTCGTGCTCGGCTACGACGGGTTCGCCGACCGCGTCCGCGAGCTGACCGGCGGGGAGGGCGTCGCGGCCGTGTACGACGGGGTCGGCGCGTCCACGTTCGACGGGAGCCTCGCGAGCCTGCGGCGGCGCGGGACCCTCGCGCTGTACGGCGCGGCCAGCGGGAAGGTCCCGCCGTTCGACCCGCAGGCGCTGAACCAGGCGGGCTCGGTGTTCCTGACCCGGCCGACGCTGGCGCACTACACCGCGACGCGCGAGGAGCTGCTCGGCCGCGCCTCCGACGTGTACGGCTGGGTCGCGTCGGGCGATCTCCGCGTCCACGTCGGCCACCGCTACGACCTCGCCGACGCGGGCACCGCGCACGCCGATCTGGAGGCGCGGCGCACGACCGGGAAGCTCCTCCTCCTTCCCTGACCGCCTTCCCCGCCGGGCCTCCTCCCTTAGGCTGGACGGGACGAGACGATCATCGGAAAGGGCCCCCGTCCCCATGACCACCTACGCCGCAGGCCCGCTTGAGCACGACGAACCGCGCGTCCTCGGGCCCTACCGCCTGCTCGGCCGGCTGGGCCGCGGCGGCATGGGCACCGTCTACCTCGCGGCCGAGCCCACGGGCCGCCGGGTCGCGGTGAAGGTGGTGAACCGGGAGCTGGCCGGGGAGCCCGCGTTCCTCGCGCGGTTCCGCCGCGAGGTCACGGCGGCGCGGCGCGTCCACCGGTTCTGCACGGCGCCGGTCCTGGACGCGGAGCTCGACCAGGACCCGCCGTACGTCGTCACCGAGTACATCGACGGGCCGAGCCTGGAGAAGGCCGTCCAGGAGCGCGGGCCGCTGCCCGGCTCCGACCTGGAGGGCCTGGCGGTCGGCGTCGCCACGGCGCTGGCCGCCATCCACGGCGCCGGAATCGTGCACCGCGACCTCAAGCCCGCCAACGTCCTGCTGTCCTCCACCGGACCCCGCGTCATCGACTTCGGCATCGCCCGCGCCCTCGACGCGCCCGCCGGGCCGACCCGCACCGGCCAGTTCGTCGGCACGCCGTCCTACATCGCGCCGGAGGTGCTCAAGGGCGGGCCGGTCGAGCAGGCGTCGGACGTGTTCTCGTGGGGCTGCGTCGTCGCCTACGCCGGGACCGGGCGGCCGCCGTTCCAGGGCAGGACGGTCGCGGAGACCTTCCACCGCATCGGGGCCGAGGAGCCGGTGCTGGACGGCCTCGACCCGCGGCTGCGCGCGATCGTGTCCGCCGCCCTCACCAAGGACCCGGCGGCCCGTCCGACGGCGCGGGAGCTGCTGAGCCGGCTCGTCGGGCAGGAGCGGCCCGATCCCGAGCGGCTCGCGGAGGACGTCTCGGCGACCTGGCAGCGGCCCGCGAACGGCGCCGCGCCCGGGACCGGCGCCGTCCAGGGCACGGGGAGGCACGCCGGGACGGGACCGGGCCCGAACGGCGGGCATCCGGCGACGGCCGCGCACGCGGACGCAAGATCGGGCTGACCTCGCGGGCGGTGCAGGAGCAGCTCGGCGTG
>NZ_CAACUY010000153.1 GCF_900659615.1 Actinomadura fibrosa
ACCCGCCAGCGCTTCGTCGCCATCGAGCTGGGCTTCCCGCCCGCCGAGGCCGAGACGCGGATCGTCGCGCGCGAGGCCGGGATCGACGCCGCGACCGCGCTGATGATCGGCGTCGGGGTCGTCACCCTGCTCACGGTCTTCACCGGCTCGCTGCGCGCGTCCCTGGAGGACGGCGTCGCCGGCTCCTTCACGGGCCCGCTCGTCGTGGACGGCGGCTCCAACGAGACCGGCGGGTTCAGCCCGCGGCTCGCGGAGCAGGCCGCCGCGCTGCCGCAGGTCGGCGGGGCCGCGGGCATCGGCATGGGCAACGCGCGGGTGGACGGGCGCCCCACCGCCGTCCGCGTCGCCGACCCGTCCCGCCTGCGGACCGTCCTCGACCTGGACGTGCGGCAGGGCGCCCTCTCCGGCCCCGGCACGTTCGCGGTGTCGAAGAAGATCGCGGACGAGCGCGGCTGGCGCACCGGCTCGCGCGTCGCCGTCCAGTTCGCCGACGGCGCCCGCACGACCCTCGCCGTCGGCGCCGTCTACCGGAACGCCGACCTCGTCGGCGACTACCTCCTGCCCCGGACGGTCTGGAACGCCCACACCCGGCAGCCCCTAGACGGCATGGCCTTCGTCCGGCTGCGGCCCGGCGCGTCCACCGCCGAGGCTCGCACCGTGCTGACCGCCCTCGCGAAGCCGTACGGGGCGCCGGAGGTCGAGACGCGCGACGAGTTCGTCTCCCGCCAGACCGAGGACATGGCGGGCTTCATCGCCGTCGTCTACGGGATGCTCGTCCTCGCGATCGTCATCGCTCTGCTCGGCATCGCCAACACCCTGGCGCTGTCGGTCCACGAGCGGACCCGCGAGCTCGGGCTGCTGCGCGCCGTCGGCGCGACCCGCCGGCAGATCAGGTCGATGGTCCGCTGGGAGTCGGTGATCGTCGCGCTGTTCGGCACCGCCGGCGGGCTCGGCCTCGGCACGTTCCTCGGCTGGGGGCTCGGCACGGCGATCGGCAACCCGTTCGCGCCCGGCCCGGTCACGCTCGCCGTGATCGCGGTCGCCGGGGCCGTCGCGGGTGCGCTGGCCGCGATCCGCCCGGCCCGGCGCGCCGCCCGCCTGGCGATCCTCTCCGCGATCGCCGCCCCATGAGACGCGGGGCCCGACCCGCCTCGTGAGGTACCGCTCTGTGAGGGGCCGTCCCGTGAGCGGCCGGTTCCGTGAGGGCTGCTCCTTAAGGGCGCTCCGGGACGCGGGGCCGGGAGCGGCCACCCCGTCCCCGTATCAGGCGGGGACGGGGTGCCGCGCGTGTCCGGGCCCGGCCGAAATGAGGCGGCCCGGCCGATTTGGCGTACCGCGTCGCGGATAAGGTGAGTCCATGCAGGTCAACCAGTCGGGCAAGCTGACCAACGTCTGTTACGACATCCGCGGGCCGGTGCTGAAGCGCGCCAAGCAGCTGGAGGCCGAGGGGAACAACATCCTCAAGCTGCACATCGGCAACCCGGCCCCGTTCGGCTTCGAGGCGCCGCCCGAGCTGCTCCAGGACATGATCCGCAACCTGCCGGAGGCGCACGGCTACAGCGACTCCAAGGGCATCCTGCCCGCCCGCCGCGCCGTCGTGCAGCGCTTCCAGGACGCCGGCATCGCCGACGTCGACGTCGAGGACGTCTACCTCGGCAACGGCGTGTCCGAACTGATCGTCATGACGCTCCAGGCGCTGCTCAACGACGGCGACGAGGTCCTGATCCCCGCCCCCGACTACCCGCTGTGGACCGCGTCGGTCTCGCTGTGCGGCGGGACCCCCGTCCACTACCTGTGCGACGAGTCCGCCGACTGGGCGCCGAGCCTGGACGACATCGAGTCCAAGCTGAGCGACCGCACCCGCGCCATCGTGATCATCAATCCGAACAACCCGACCGGGGCCGTCTACCCCCGCGAGGTCCTCCAGCGGATCGTCGAGGTCGCCCGCCGCCGCAACCTGATCATCTTCGCGGACGAGATCTACGACCGGATCCTCTACGACGACGCCGAGCACGTCCCGATCGCCTCGCTGGCCCCCGACCTGCTCTGCCTCACCTTCGGCGGGCTGTCGAAGAACTACCGCGTCGCCGGGTTCCGCGCCGGCTGGGTCGGCCTGTCCGGCCCCAAGCGGCACGCCGAGTCCTACATCGAGGGCCTGGACATCCTCGCCAACATGCGGCTCTGCCCGAACGTCCCCGGGCAGCACGCGATCCAGGCCGCGCTCGGCGGCTACCAGAGCATCGAGGACCTCGTCCTGCCGACCGGCCGGCTCGGCGAGCAGCGCGACCGCGCCTGGAAACTGCTCAACGACCTCCCCGGCGTGAGCTGCGCCCGTCCCATGGGCGCCCTGTACGTCTTCCCGCGGCTCGACCCCGAGATGTACCCGATCGAGGACGACATGCGCTTCGCCCTCGACCTCCTGGAGCAGCAGAAGATCCTCGTCGTCCAGGGGACCGGGTTCAACTGGCCGTCCACCGACCACTTCCGCGTGGTCACGCTCCAGTACGCCGACGACCTGGAGGAGGCCATCGGCCGGATCGGCGACTTCCTCCACGGCTACCGCCGCTAGCGCCCGCCCGCCCCGCGCCCGCCCCGCGAGCGCTCCGCGGGGCGCCCGCGGGCGTCAGGCGCCGTCGAAGCGGGCGCGGGCCGCCCGGATCTCGCCGTCGTGCTCGACCGCCCACAGCGCCAGCGCCCTGAGCTGCTCCTGGAGTGACCGCCCGAGACCGGTCAGGGCGTATTCGACGCGCGGCGGGCGCCCCTCGTGGACGGTGCGGCTCACCAGCCCGTCCCGCTCCAGCGTCCGCAGCGTCCGGGTGAGGACCCTGCGGCTGAGGCCCTCCACCGCGCGGTCCAGCTCGTTGTAGCCGTACGAGCGGTCCCGCAGCAGGGACAGGATCAGCCCCGGCCACTTCTCGCCCGCCCGCCGCAGCACCACCGTCGCGGGACACGCCTGGTGCTCGGCCACGGTGACCGGCACGGTCAGGGTGGTAGTGGACATGGAAGTGCCTTCTTTCGGGGCCGTCTCCGTACACCGCAAGATCAGCGTACGCGGCGACCCCCGATCCGAAGGAGTCTTCCATGCTCGCTGTCTGCGGCGCTTCCGGCCATCTCGGCGGCCTCACCCTCCGCCACCTCGTCGAACGGGTCGACGCCTCGCGCGTCGTCGCCCTGTCGCGGACGCCGGACCGCGTCCCGGACGTCGGCGTCCGGGCCCGCGCCGCCGACTTCGCCGACCCCACCGGGCTCGTCCGCGCGCTGGACGGCGTGGAGCGGATGCTGATCGTCAGCGTCGACGCGATGACCGGCCGGATGCCACTGCACGGCGCCGCCGTGGACGCCGCCGCGAAGGCGGGCGTCGGCCATGTCGTCTACACCTCGACGCCGCGTGCGGGCGAGCCCGGCAACCCCGTTCCCGTCGTCGCCGACCACCGCGACACGGAACGGCTGCTCGCCGAGTCCGGTCTCACCTTCACCTCGCTGCGCTTCAACGTCTGGCCCGAGGTCCTGACCTACGTCGGCGTCGCGCAGATGGCGGTGGCGTCCGGGGAACTGCCGAGCAGCGCGGGCGACGGCCGCGTCGCCTACCTCGGCAAGGACGACAGCGCCGCCGTGGCCGCCGCCGTCCTCGCCGAGGGCCGCTGCCAGGGCGAGCTGCTGGAGGTCACCGGACCCGCGGCCGTCAGCGACGCCGAGCTGGCCGCCGTCCTAGGCGACGTGTCCGGACGCCCGGTACGGCACCTGCCCGTCCCGGAGTCCGAGGTCGCCGGCCGCCTCACTGCGCAGGGCATGCCGGAACCGCTCGCGCAAGCGTGGGCCTCGTCGGACGCCGCGCGCCGCGACGGCTGGTTCGACGTCGTCACCCACGCGGTGGAACGCCTCACCGGCCGCGCCCCCGCGACCCTCACCGACCACTTCACCGCGAACCGCGCAAGCCTGCTGCCCTAGGGCCGGGGTGCGGCATAAGCGTCCTGGCAACCAACCTCCGAACGCCTTGAGGCACGCTTCAGACGCGACTCACAAACCGTGGACGCGCCTACTCCCTGGACGCGCCTACTCGGCGGAGGCGGACGCGGACGCGGCGGTGTCGAGACGACGGAGGGCACCCCGGACCACGGCCGGGTCGGTGGTCGCCCAGAACGGCGGCAGCGACTCCTTCAGGAAGCCGCCGTAGCGGGCGGTGGCCAGGCGCGGGTCGAGGACGGCGACCACGCCCCGATCGTCCATCGACCGCAGCAGGCGGCCCGCGCCCTGCGCCAGCAGCAGCGCCGCGTGCGTCGCGGCGACGGCCATGAAGCCGTTGCCGCCGCGCGCCGCCACCGCGCGCGACCGCGCCGACGACACCGGGTCGTCCGGGCGGGGGAAGGGGATGCGGTCCATGATGACGAGCTGGAGCGACGGGCCCGGCACATCCACGCCCTGCCACAGCGACAGGGTGCCGAACAGGCAGGTCCGCTCGTCCTCGGCGAACTGCTTGACGAGCTGGGACGTGGAGTCCTCGCCCTGGCACAGCAGCGGGTGCGACAGGTGGTCCTTCAGCTCGTCGGCGGCCTGCCGCGCGGCCCGCATCGAGGAGAACAGCCCGAGGGTGCGGCCGCCCGCCGCCTCGATCAGCTCGGTGATCTCGGTGAGGTACGCGTCGGCGAGCCCGTCCCGTCCCGGCTGGGGGAGATGGCGGGCGACGTACAGGATGCCCGACTTCGGATGGTCGAAGGGGGAGCCGACGTCGAGGCCGGTCCAGGTGATCGGCTTGGCGTCGGCGTCCTTCTTCTCGTCCTCGCTGGTGGCGGTGCGGGCGAGCCCCTCGGCGGCCGTCCTGGCGTCCTTCGGGGTGTTCTCGGCGAGCGGCGGCAGCCCCCACTGGCGCGCCAGCGGCTCGAACGACCCGCCCAGCGTCAGCGTCGCCGAGGTGAGGACGGCGGTGCGCCGCTCGAACAGCGTCGTCCGCAGCAGCCCGCCGACCCCGATCGGCGCGACGTGCAGCGCCGGCGGCCGCCTCGGGCGCCCGTCCTGGACGAACGGCTTCTCCAGCCACACGACGTCGAAGCGCTGGGCGATCTCCGGCTGGAACGCCTCCAGCAGCCGGACGGCGGTGTCGTGCAGGTCCTCCAGCGAGGACCGCGCCGCCTTGCGCGCCGCCATGGCACCGGGATCGTTGTCCTTCTTCTCCGGCCCGATGGCGGTGATGCAGGCGTGCGCGGCGTCCCGCACGGCGGCGAGCGTGTGCCCCAGGGCGGGGGACAGGACGTCCATGCGCCCGGCGGGGAGGTCCTCCAGCAGGGTGCCGAGCCCCTCGGCGGACTCCTTGAGCCGGTCGGCGACGCCCTCCTCGATGAGCCGCCCGCACCGCCGCGCCGCGATCTCGACGCCCGCCGCGCTGAGATCGCCCGTGGCGACGGACGTGACCCGGTCGACCAGCTCGTGCGCCTCGTCCACGATCACGACGTCGTGCTCGGGCAGGACCTGGAACTCCTCCAGCGCGTCGATCGCCAGCAGCGCGTGGTTGGTGACGACGATGTGCGCCTCGCCCGCCTCGGCGCGCGCCAGCTCGGCGAAGCACTCGGTGCCCTGCGGGCAGCGCTGCGCCCCGAGGCACTCCTTCGCGGTCACCGCCACCTGCCGCCACGCCTGCTCGCTCACCCCCGGGACGAGCTCGTCGCGGTCGCCGGTCTTCGTCTCCTCGGCCCACTCGTTCAGCCGCTTGACCTGGCGTCCGAGCGTGGAGAGCTGCTGCGGGTCGAACAGGCTCGCGCCGGGCTCGTCCTCCTCGGGCACGCCCGTCTGCACGCGGTGCAGGCACAGGTAGTTGCGGCGCCCCTTCAGGATCGCGAACTTCAGCTCGGTGCCGAGCATCGGCCCGAGCGCCTCGGCCAGCCGGGGCAGGTCGCGGTCGACGAGCTGGCGCTGGAGGGCGATCGTCGCCGTGGAGACGACCACCGTGGTCTTCTTCTCGATCGCGTGCCGGATCGCCGGGACCAGGTAGGCCAGCGACTTGCCGGTGCCCGTGCCCGCCTGCGCGGCGACGTGCTCGCCGGAACCGATCGCCTTCTCCACGGCCCGGGCCATCTCCACCTGCCCGGGCCGCTCGGAGCCGCCCACGGCGTCGACCGCCGCCGCGAGCAGGACGGTCATGTCCGGAATCCGGGTATCGCTGGCGGTCAGCAGATCAGAGGCGGGCACGTCGCCCAACGCTACCCCCAGCGGCCGACAGCCGCGTCCGGACGCCGTGAGCCGGATCACTCCGACCGGGTGGTCACAAACGAGCCGGGTACCCCGGATAATGCAAGTGGTCACTTACGATGACGGCCGGATGCGGCCAGTCGGAAGGAAACTGATTGAGTTCGGCGCGATCGAGGGCGCTCTTCTGCGCCCTCGGAACCTCGGTCATGCTCGGAGCGGCCGCCACCACCGTGGTCACCGCCGCACCACCCGGATCCGGAACCACCTACACCGCCGTCTTCGGCCACGCCGGCGCGGGCCTCGACACCCGCTCCGACGTCAAGGTCCGCGGCATCACCGTCGGCGGCGTCGAGTCCGTCGACCTCACCCGCGAAGGGAAGGTCCGCGTCAGCCTGCGCGTGGACGACGACGTCGCCGTCCCCGCCGACTCCGAAGCGCGGATCGACCCCGTCTCCGTCTTCGGCCCCAAGGAGATCTCCCTCGACCTCGGCCACGGCCCCGCCCTGTCCGCAGGCGGGCGCATCACCAAGACCATCGACCCGTCCGACCCGTCAGAAACGGCCGAACCCCTCTACCGGACGGCCAAGGCCATCGACCCGCAAGACCTCACCACCCTCATGCACACCTTCGCGGAAGGCCTCTCCGGCCAGGGCCCGGCACTGCGCCGCACCATCGGCAACAGCGCCACCGTCGTGGACGCCGCCTACGCCGACCGCGCCCAGATCCGCACGCTCATCAACGACATCACCGGCCTGTCCGGCACGCTCGGCAACCGCGGCGACACCATCGTCGCGACCGGCCAGAACCTCAACTCCCTCTCCGAGGTCGCCACATCCCGTCCCGACAAGGTCGGCCTCCTCCTCGACCAGGCGACCAGCCTCTCCACCCGAGTCGGCGACAACCTGGAAGGCCACGGCACCGCCATGGGCCGCATCGTGGACGGCGCCGGCGGCACCGCCTCCGTCGTCGCCGCCCAGAACGCCAACCTGCCCGTCCTCGCCGACTCCCTGAACGGCTTCTTCAGCGGCCTGGCAGCCGTCATGACCGCCCCAGGCCCCGAAGGCACCAACCCAGCCGTCCTCCGCGGCACCCTGCCCCTCGACCTCTGCGGCATCATCGTCGACCTGTGCCCCACCCCGCCCCAGACCAGCCCCTGACCACCGCGCAGGCCCCCCGGAACAACCGGGGGGCCTGGAATCGGTCAAGATAGGGAACGTGTCTGAAGCTGAAAGAGAAGTCCTGACCTGGGAGTTGTTCGGCACCGCCGGCCGCGAGCTCGCCCAGGAGATCGCCGACAGCGGCTACCGCCCCGACCTGATCCTGTCCATCGCGCGCGGCGGCCTGTTCGTCGCCGGCTCCCTCGGCTATGCACTCGACGTCAAGAACCTCCACGTCATGAACGTCGAGTTCTACACCGGCGTCGACCAGCGCCTCGACCTCCCGGTCATGCTCCCGCCGGTACCGAACGCGGTCGACCTGTCCGGCGCCCGCGTCCTGGTCGCCGACGACGTCGCGGACACGGGCGCCACCCTGAAACTGGTCCGCGACTTCTGCGCCGACCACGTCGCGGACGTCCGCTGCGCGGTCGTCTACGAGAAGCCCCGCTCCGAGGTCAAGTGCGAGTACGTCTGGCGGCACACCGACCGCTGGATCAACTTCCCCTGGTCGACCGAGCCCCCGGTCGTCAGCACGCCGCACCAGGTGCTCGACGCCTGAGTTATCCACAGTTCCGGAAGCCCCGTACGGGCCGATCCGGCGACTGCGAACGTCGATGGCATGCAACCACTCGTGATTCGCACCTCCGAAGACGCCATCGCCGCCGTCCCCTACCTGCTCGGCTTCCACCCGTCCCGCAGCCTCGTCGTGATCGGCTTCGACGGCCCCCACACCACATGCGCCATCCGGCTCGACCTGCCGACCCACGACGCGGCCGAACGGGTCGCGGCGATGCTCGCCCGCAACGGCTTCCGCAAGGCACTCCTCCTCGGCTACGGCGAAGCCGAGGACACCACACCGTCCATCGAAACCATGCGCGCGGCCCTCACCGACAAGGGCCTGGACGTCCCCGAGGCCATCCGCGTCTTCGACGGCCGCTGGTGGTCCCTGACCTGCAACGACGCCTGCTGCCCCGCCGAAGGAACCCCCTACGACATCAACACCAGCACCCTCGCCGCCGAAGCCACCTACGCGGGCCACGTCGCCCTGGCCGACCGCGCCGAACTGACCGGTTCCCTCGACCCCGTCACGGGCCCCGCCCGCACGTCGATGCACACCGCCACCCAACGCGCCGAACGACGCTTCCTCCGCTGGGCCCGCGACGGCACGTCCTCGATGAGCCTCCAGGCCCGCACGATCGACGAAGGGCTCGCCTTCCTCCCACCCCTCCTCACCCGAGCCCGCAGCGGCCACGACCCCACCGACGACGAGGTCGCCTGGCTGGGCTTCCTCCTCACCGAACTCCGCATCCGCGACGAGGCATGGGTCCGCATCGACGAGGACGCCCCCGCATCCGACATCGCCTTCTGGCGCGACATCGTCCGCCGCGTCGAACCCCCCTACGCCGCCGCCCCCGCGTCCCTCCTCGCCCACGCCGCCTACTCCGCCGGCAACGGCAGCCTGGCGAACGTCGCCCTAGAACGCGCCCTAGACGCCGACCCCACCTACTCCATGGCCGTCCTCCTCCGTGAACTAGCCACCTCCGGCATCCCACCAACCAGCGCCCGCATGCACATGACCCCCGAACAACTAGCCGCCGCCTACCAAGAAGCAGAAAAAACCCCCAAAGCCAGCTAACCCCCAGCCCGCAACAATCCCTCAACCCAACAACCCCACAGCCCAGCAGAAAACGCCCAACAGCGAACCAGCAACCACCACACCCAGCACACCCCACTGGCCAAACCACACCGCCAACCCAACACACTTCACTGGCCAAGCCGCACCGCCAACCCAACACCGGACGCGAAGAAACCCCCAGAACAAGCGAAACGGCAGCAGCGATCCACACAACGCACAAGGAAGTGCCATAGCGACGTAGGCACCAGCAGACGGCCCGCGTGGCCGAAAGGAAATGCCACGGCGACGTGAGCGCGCTACAGCAGGCCGCGTGACCCAGAAGGAAGTGCCGCGGCGACGTGAGGGCCACAGCAGGCCGCGCGACCTAAAAGAAGTGCCACAGCGATGCGATGTCGGCAGCGGCTGCCACGCATGGGTGAGGCGGTCTGCGCGAGGTGAGCTTCCACGGTGATGCGCTGCCCGGGCGCGGAGGGGACGCCCGGGACAAGCGGAGCTCCAGCAACCGACGGGGGCCCAGAAGGGAATGCCCACGGCGATGCAATGCCGGGGGTGCTCGACGCACATGGGTGAGGTGCGCCGCGCGAGATGGGCCCCACGGCGGTGCGCTCTCCGGGTGTGAGGCACGGACGTCCGGGGAGCGCCCGCAGCGGGCCGCGCGGTGTAGAAGGGAGTGCCCACGGGAGTGCGATGTCGGTAGCAATTGCCGTGCTTGGGTGAGGCGGTCTGCGCGAGGTGGGCCCCACGGCGATGCGCCACCCGCGCGTGCGGGGACGTCCGGTTCGCCGGGTCCCCCGCCTTCCGCAAGGACACGCGCTACCCGCGCGTGCGGGGACGTCCGTGGCGCGGGAGGTCAACGAGCGCGGCCGCTCGGCGCTACCCGCGCATGCGGGGGACGTCAGGGGAACGCCGGCAGCCGACCGCGCGGCTCATAGGGAGGTGCCAAGTGATTGTGATGTCGACAGCGGCTGTCGCGCGTGGGTGAGGTGCGCCGCGCGAGATTTGCTCTTCACAGCGGTGCGCTGCTCGGGCGTGGAGGGGAGGCCCGGGACGAGTGGAGCGCCATCAGCGGGGGCGCGGCCGCGGGGCCTGGAAGGGAGTGCCATGGCGACGTGAGCACCAACAGTGGGCGGCGTGGCTCAGAAAGCGGTGCCCCACGGAGGTGTGATGTCGGCAGCGGTTGCCGCGCATAGGTGAGGCGTTCTGCGTGAGCTGGGCCCCCACGGTGATGCGCGACCCGGGCGCGGAGGGGACGCCCGGGACAAGCGGGGCAACAGCAACCGACGGGGGCCCAGAAGGGAGTGCCCACGGCGATGTGATGCCGGAAGCGCTTGCCGTGCGTGGGCGAGGTGCGCCGCACGAAGTGGGGCCTCCACGGCAATGCGCTACCCGTGCGTGCGGGGGACGTCCTGGGAGCGCCTGCAAGCGACCGCGCGGTTACTAAGGAGGTGCTACGGAAGGTGTGATGTCGGTAGCGGTCGCCGTGCGTGGATGAGGCGATCTGCGCGACGTGAGCCTCTCACAGGAGTGCGCTGACCAGGAGTGAAGGGGACGCCCGGGACGAGTGGAGCGCCATCAGCGGGGCGCGGCCGCGGGCCTGGAAAGGGGTGCCATGGCGACGTGAGTGCCATCAGTGGGTGGCGCGGCTCAGAAGGCGGTGCTCTGCGGAGGTGTGATGTTGGTAGCGGTTGCTGGGGGTGAGTGAGGTGGTCTGCGAGAGGTGGGCTTTCACGGCGATGCGATGCGTTGCCCGGGTGTGGAGGGGGTGTCCGGGAACCTCAGCCGGCGACCCGCGCGCGCCAGTCGGCGACCCGCGCGGGTCACCCACAACCCGCGGGCCACTCACAAGCCGCGCCACCCACAACCCGCGGGCCACTCACAAGCCGCGCCACCCACAACCCGCGCGCCACCCACAGCCCGCGTGCGTCACCCGCAGCCCGCGCGTGCTACCCGCAGCCTGCGCGTGCTACCCGCAGCCTGCGCGTGCTACCCGCAGCCTGCGCGTGCTACCCGCAGCCTGCGCGTGCTACCCGCAGTCTGGGCGCGGGTCGCGTTGCGCCGTCATCCCGAGTCGCCGCGGCACCCCCAAGCGCGGCTTTTGGGGCTTGGGGGTGTTGTTGCGGGTGGGTGGCGGCCTTTTTGTGTGGTGCCCGGTTTGGGGGGCTTGGGGCTCGGGTGGTGTTACTTGATCGGCTTTAGCTTTGAGTAGCGGATCAGTGGGGCGTCGCAGTAGCCGCCGGTGCCCTTGTCGAAGTCGAACCAGAAAGCGATGGCGTTCTCACCGATGGCGCCGCGGCCGATAGAGGGATACTGGATCTGCTTGCCCTTGTGCCACTTGCCGTCCTCGATGGCCTTCCATCCCGTGTAGCCGGGACCGCCGGACAGGCGCCACTTGTCGGTGCCCTCGTGGACGGCCAGCAGAGCCTTGACGCTTGAGTTCTTGTGGTTGCCCTTCGTCTTCTGGATGGCGTAGCCCCACTCGACGACCGTGACGAGCGGCTTCTTCGCCGTGGGCTTCCCGGCGGTCTTGATGTACGCCTTCCCCCAGCGGCCCTTCGCCTTGCACTGCGTGTAGGCGATGTGCGTGGCCTTGCCGATCTTGGCCGCGGAGACCTTACCGGTCTGGAACTTGGCGGTGGACGGGGACGCGGAGGCCGCCGGAGCGGCCGCGACGAGGCCCGCCGTCCCGAGTGCGGCTACGGCGATCGGCAAGAGCATCTTCGGTGACATGGTTGGTCCCTTCTTGGAATGTGAGGAAGGAGGGCTGTCGTCCACGTTTCGGTGCCATGAATCCTTCCTGTGTGCGACAGCGGTTCGATTATCGGGAATCTGTATGGCTTCCTTATAGGGTCTGGGGTACTAACGTTCATGTTCGGTGGAGTTCTTTGGCACTAATCGATGTCATCGGGGGAGAATAATTCTGAGGTTTGTAACGTGGGGAGCATCTTGTCGAAAGGTGGAGTACACCTTTGGGTGTAGGGACCTTGGGGAGTGTCAGGCGTCGTCGGTGCGTCGTGGTGGGATGGCCTTGTGAGCCGTGCCGCAGAGGAGAGCAACCGCCGGATGCTCCGGGCACGGGACGCTATGGACCGGGCCTATGCCGAGCCGCTGGACGTCCCGGCGCTGGCCCGGATCGCCCATGTGTCGGAGTCGCACTTCACGCGAACCTTCCGCGCCACGTTCGGGGAGACGCCGCATCGGTACCTGCAGCGCCGGCGCGTCGAGCGCGCCATGTTCCTGCTGAGGGAGACGGATCGCAGCGTCACGGACGTCTGCTTCGAGGTGGGCTTCAACAGTCCGGCGACCTTCAGCCGCACGTTCCGCGACATCGTCGGCCGGTCCCCGAGGACGTACCGCAAGGAGGCGGCGGCGATGGGCGTGCCGACGTGCTTCACGATGGCGTGGACGCGGCCGAGCGGCTGATCACCGGCTGAGCGGTTTTGGACAAGTTTCCGTGCGGCTCGCTCGGTAGCGTGGCGCGCATGTTCACAGCGATCACGCATTCGGCGATTCACGTCCTTGACCAGGACGAAGCCCTTGAGTTCTACGTCGGCAAGCTCGGTCTGGAGGTCGCCGCGGACGTCGACATGGGCGTCATGCGCTGGCTGACGGTCTGCGTGCCGGGGCATCCCGAGCACCAGATCCTGCTGGAGCGGCCGGGGCCTCCGGCGATGTCGGAGGAGACGGCGGGGCAGGTCCGCGAGCTCGTGACCAAGGGCGCTGGGGGCGGCTGGGTCATCCTCACCACGGACGACTGCCGCAAGACGTACGAGACGCTGCGGGACCGGGGCGTCGAGTTCACCGAGGAGCCCACCGAGCGCGACTACGGCATCGACTGCGGCTTCCGCGACCCCTTCGGCAACCGCCTCCGCTTCACCCAGCTGAAGAGTTGATGTCTTCAGCGTGCTCCGTATGAGGCCCTGCCTGTCGGTTGTCCCGGGTGCGGTGATGGGTCTGGTTCACCGCGTTCCGGCGCGGACGTGGACGGTGTTGGAATCAGGCCGGTGGGCGGGGCGTAGCGCCAAGGGGGTGCTGCCAGCGGACGGTCGGCGGGGTGGAAGGTGTTTCCGGCGGACGGTCGCTGGGCGGGGTGCGGGGGTGCTCCCGGGTTCAGGGGGCTACGGCTTGGCCGGGAGTGCCGGGGTCTATGCGGCGGTCGCGGTTGCGTTCGTTCCACGCGCGCATGCGGGGCGGGTAGCCGACGATCTGGACGTCGTAGATGGGAAGGCGGAGGTCGCGGGCGACCTTGCCGATGACCTTGGGCGATCCGACGCGGCGGCGCGTCCACTCGCCGTCGTGGGCGACCGCGACCGCGGTGGTGTCGGTGGCGAAGGTCTCGGGCTCGACGTAGAACTCGACGCCCTGGCGCGTGCGGGCGAACGCGATCAGCGCCTCGATGTCGGAGTCGTTCGCCTCCCGGTCGAGCTTCGTCACCGTGGACCCGCGGTTCTTGCGGATCCCGAACCGATCCCGGAACCTCATCAGCCGTCCCGTCCTGTGGGACCCCGGACCCGTCTCCGAGGCCGCTGCGGTGTACGAACATAACGATCCTCACGCACCGGCGGGTTCCCGACACCGGGGCGTCATCCCCTGCGGCGCAAGGGCCGCGCCTTAGACTGGCGCACCCTGGGATGATCGTCGGCGGGGGTGGGGGATGGACGGGCGAGGCCTGGTTCGGCGGGCGGCCGCCGGCGTGCTCGCGGCCGCCCTGTGCGCGGCGTTGAGCACGGCGCCTCCCGATCTCGACCATGTCGGTCTCGCGTCCGCCGGGAGCCCGCTGCCTCCTGCGGAGCATCCGTCCAGTGCCGTTTCCCGGACGGTCAAGGCGGGCGGTGGTTCCGCCGGCGCGGCGCAGCCTCGCGCCTCGGCGGAGAAAGAGGGGCCGGAAGCGGTCAATGCGACGCGTGTGGCGAGCGCGGACGGAGTCCAGCGGGTTCTGGCGGCGCTGGGCATCGCCGGTCGGCCGGGGACGCCTGGCTCGGCGGGCATGCCGGGCACTATCAGGACGTCCGAGAGGCCGCGTGTGCGGCCAGGAGCAGGCGCGGCCGGTACGGCGGGTGCTCCCGCGCCCGGCGCAACTCCGACCGCGCAGGCTGCGCCGCAGGGCGGCCAGGTTGCGCCGCAGGGTGGCCAGGCTGCGCCACAGGGTGGCTCGGGTGCCTCTCCGGGGGTGGATTGCCGGCATGCCAAGTGCGTGGCGCTGACATTCGACGATGGGCCGATGGAGAGCACCGGGAAGCTGCTCGACATTCTGGAGGAGCGGCGGGTCCGGGCCACGTTCTTCCTGGTGGGGGAGAACGTGGAGGCGCATCCCGGCCTGGTGTGGCGCGAGCGGCAGGCCGGGCATGAGATCGCCAACCACAGCTGGTCGCACGCCGATCTGGGACGGGCGTCGGAGAAGAAGGCCGTGTCCGAGGTGGCGCGGACGCAGGAGGCGATCCGGCGGGCGATCGGGGAGACGCCCGTGCTGATGCGGCCGCCGTACGGGTCGACGGACAAGCGGCTGGCGGCGATCACGCGGCGGATGAACCTGGCGCAGGTGCTCTGGACGGTGGATCCGCTGGACTGGGAGGTCCGCGACAGGCGGGCGGTGGAGCGGCGGGTGACGCGGGCGGTGCGGCCCGGGTACGTGGTCCTGATGCACGACATCCATCCGACGACGGTGGCGGCCGTCCCGGAGATCATCGATCGGCTGAAGGCGAAGGGGTACCGGTTCGTGACCGTGTCCGAGCTCTTCGGCGGGAGGCTGACGCCGGGCAGGAAGTACGTCCAGCGGTGAACTCAGGGGCGTCTCAGGGTCATCCCCGATGGTCCGGGACGAGCGCCCCGCCCACCATGGGCGTATGAACAGCAGCTACGCGGTGGGGGACCTGAGGGTCTCGGACGCCGAGCGGGAAGCGGTCGTCGAGCGGCTCCAGGAGGCGTACGCGGAGGGGCGCCTCGACCACGAGGAGTTCGACATGCGGACGCATCTCGCCATGACGGTGAAGACGAGGCGCGATCTGGCGTCGGTGACGCTCGACCTGGTGCCCGTCCAGGCGGCGGGCGTGGTCGGGGGGCCTGCGACGCCCGAGGACCGGATCCTGGGGGCGGCGGCGCACGCGCTGGCGGTGCCGACGCTGTTCGTGGGGCCGCTGGTCCTGATGCTCGTCGGCGGCAAGCGGTCGGAGTACATCCGGCGGCAGGCGCTGGAGGCGGTGAACTTCCAGGTCACGCTGCTGCTCGTGACGATCGTGACGTTCGGGGTCGGGGGGATGGTGTACGCGGTGGCGTGGATCCTGTCGGTCATCGCGGCACTGTTCGCGCTGACCGGGCAGTCGTTCCGCTACCCGTGGATCCTTCGGCTGGTGAAGTAACGGAGAGTGGCCGGTCCGCCCGTCCGCGCGGACGGGTTTGTCGCCGTGCGCCCCTGGGGATCTGTTGACGTGGCCGCCTTCTCACGGCGCCGTCGTCACCCAGGAAGCGGGCGCTCAGATGGACGTGTGTTTATTCCCTTCCCTGCCTGTGATGACCCTAACGTCCTAGTTATGTGGACCGTACATGGGATGATCGCTTTACTGTCCGAGGGAGGGGTAGATGACGGAGCTTGCGATCAAGGGCGATCACCAGCGAGCGGTGGAGGCGCTGCGGCGGTCCTACGACGCCATTCCGGCGGGGACGCCGGTGCGGCTGGCGAAGCGGACCTCCAACCTGTTCCGGTGGCGCGACCCCTCGGCGGCGCCGGGCCTCGACGTGTCGGGGTTCGACAAGGTGCTGAGCGTCGATCCGGACGAGCGGACCGCGCAGGTCCAGGGCATGACGACGTACGAGGACCTCGTCGACGCGACGCTGCCGCACGGGCTGATGCCGACGGTCGTCCCGCAGCTCAAGACGATCACGCTGGGCGGCGCGGTGACGGGGCTCGGCATCGAGTCGACGTCGTTCCGCGACGGTCTCCCGCACGAGTCGGTGCTGGAGATGGAGGTGCTGACCGGTGACGGCCAGGTCGTCACGGCGACGCGCGACAACGAGCACGCCGACCTGTTCTACGGCTTCCCGAACTCCTACGGGACGCTCGGCTACAGCCTGCGCCTCAAGATCGAGCTGAGGCGGGTCAGGCCGTACGTCCGGCTGCGGCACCTGCGGTTCGGCGACGCGGCGGAGCTGGCCCGGGTCATGGGGGAGATCACCGAGGCGGGGACGTTCGAGGGCGAGCCCGTCGACTTCATGGACGGGACGGTCTTCGGCAAGGACGAGCAGTACATCACGCTGGGGTTCTTCGCCGACGAGGCGCCGTACACGTCCGACTACACGGGCCAGGGGATCTACTACCGCTCGATCCAGGAGCGCTCGGTCGACTTCCTGACGATCCGCGACTACATCTGGCGCTGGGACACCGACTGGTTCTGGTGCTCGGGCGCGTTCGGCGTCCAGAACCCGGCGGTGCGGCGGCTGTGGCCCGACAAGGCGAAGCGGTCCGACGTGTACCGCAAGCTGGTCGCCTACGACCGGCGGTACCAGATCGTCGCCCGGGTGGAGCGGTGGCGGGGGCTGCGTCCGCGCGAGGACGTCATCCAGGACATCGAGGTGCCGGTCGAGCGGCTGCCGGAGTTCCTGGAGTTCTTCCACGACAAGGTCGGGATGAGCCCGATCTGGCTGTGCCCGCTGCGGGCGAAGGAGCGCTGGCCGCTCTACCCGCTGGAGGTGGGCCGCCCGTACGTGAACGTGGGCTTCTGGGGGACGGTCAGGCTTCCTCCGGGGCAGATCCCGGAGTACCACAACCGGCTCATCGAGCGTAAGGTCGCGGCGCTCGACGGCCACAAGTCCCTGTACTCGACGGCTTTTTACAGCCGCGAGGAATTCTGGCGGTACTACGACGGGGAGACTTACCGGCGGCTCAAGGGGGCCTACGACCCGGGCGAGCGGTTGCTGGATCTCTACGACAAGTGCGTGCGCGGACGCTGACCAGGCGTCCGCGGTATCGGGGGGAGGGCCCCGGAGGGGCTGATGGTGGACCATCACGGCCCCTGCCAGGGGCGGAGAGACAGGAGGGATCACGATGACGCTGGCCAAGGTCTTCGAGCAGCTCGCCGGGGCTGAGGCGCCAGTGGAGTTCACGGCGTACGACGGTTCGAGGGCGGGGGTACCCGGCGCCGACATCCGGTTCGACGTCCGTTCGCCGTACGCGGTGTCCTACCTGGTGCACTCGCCCGGAGCGCTCGGCCTCGCCCGCGCCTACGTCAGCGGCATGATCGACGTCTCCGGCGACATGATCACCGCGCTGTCGACGATGCAGAACGTGCTCGGCGAGGTCACGGGCCGCGACAAGGCGCGGATCGTCGGGGCCGTCCTCGGGGACCCGCTGCTGCGCGCCGCGATCTCGCGCCGGCTGGACCCGCCCCCGCAGGAGGCGCCGTTCAGCCGCCTCCCGACGTGGCTGCGGCACTCCAAGCGGCGCGACGCGAAGGCGATCTCGCACCACTACGACGTCTCCAACACCTTCTACGAGTGGGTCCTCGGCCCGTCGATGGCCTACACGTGCGCGTGCTACCCGCACGAGGACGCGACGCTGGAGGAGGCGCAGTTCCACAAGCACGACCTGGTGGCCAAGAAGATCGCGCTGAAGCCGGGGATGCGGCTGCTGGACGTCGGCTGCGGCTGGGGCGGCATGGTCATGCACGCCGCCAAGGAGTACGGCGTGAAGGCGCTCGGCGTGACGCTGTCCAAGCAGCAGGCCGAGTGGGCGCAGAAGGCCATCGCCGACCGCGGCCTGTCCGACCTCGCGGAGGTCCGGCACCTGGACTACCGCGACGTCACCGAGACGGACTTCGACGCGATCAGCTCGATCGGGCTGACCGAGCACATCGGCAAGGCGAACCTGCCGTCGTACTTCTCGTTCCTGTACGGCAAGCTCAAGCCGGGCGGCCGGATGCTGAACCACACGATCACGCGTCCGGACAACCTGGCCCCGTCCATCAAGCAGAGCGGTTTCATCAACCGCTACGTGTTCCCGGACGGTGAGCTCGAAGGCCCCGGCTACATCCAGATGCAGATGAACGACGCCGGTTTCGAGATCCGCCACCAGGAGAACCTCCGCGAGCACTACGCGCGGACGCTCACCGCCTGGTGCCGCAACCTCGACGAGCACTGGGACGAGGCCGTCGAGGAGGTCGGCGAGGGCACGGCCCGCGTCTGGCGCGTCTACATGGCCGGTTGCGTGCTCGGCTTCAACCAGAACTGGATCCAGCTGCACCAGACGCTGGGCGTGAAGCTGGACGACGCCGGCCGCAGCCACATGCCCCTTCGTCCCGACTGGGGCTCGTAAGGGTCCACGCGTGCGATCAGGGTCCAGGCCGCGACGGCCTGGACCCTTTCGCGTCAGGTCAGTTCGAGCGTCGAGGTGATCTGGTCGGCGGTGGAAGGCATGGCGTCGGACTTGGCCGTGACGGTCAGGGAGCAGGTGCGGCCGTCGGCGGCGACCTGGACCTGGCGGCCGGCGAGGGTGCCCGCGGCCGACTGGAGCGTGTAGGTGGTGCGGATGCCGGGGCGTCCGGCGACGGTGGTGCGGGTGATCTCCACGTCCTGGGCGTTGAGCTGGGACATGCCGGCCCGGGTGCCGGTCTCCAGCGCCTCGACGGACGTGGCGGCGGACGGGACGCAGAGGGCGTTGACGTTGGTGGCGTAGCCGCGCTGCGCCGACTCGGACTCGACGGCGTAGACGGCCTTCTGCTTCTCCAGCAGGGCGAAGCTCCGGCGGAGCAGTTCCTCGTTGGCGCCTTGCAGGTTGAGGGCCTTCAGGCCCTTCTCTGCCTCGCCGCCGGTCAGGTCGATCTCGATCCAGCCCGGGGGGACGGCCATGCGGACGCCGTTCTCGGGGCCGCCGAGGGTGGTCCAGCCGGCCGGGACGGCGCCGTTTCCGGCGGGGGCCGTGGTCTCGACGGGCTGCGCGGTGGTGGACGCGGTCTGGCTCGGGGCGGTGTCGGGCGGTCCGGGCGGGGTCGGCGGCGCGGCGTCGTCGCCGTCGCCCAGGCAGCCGGTGAGGGAGAGGGCGGCGGCGGTGCCCGCCACCGTGCAGGCGATCAGCCGGCGGACCATGGGCGCTTCCTTTCGGTCTGTTTCGTGTGAAGAAGGGATGCGTAGCCGGGTGACCCGGTTCGCCTGGCTTGTTGTGAGCTGCACCACAGTAGCGGTGGTCGGTCGAGGTGGGGGAAGAAGCCCGGCGTGAATGGGAAGAGGACGCGGACGGTCGACGGCGTCGTACGTGAGGTGCTGGGTCTCGACAGCTTGAGGCCCGGGCAGCCGGAGGCCATGGAGGCGCTGGCGGCGGGGCGCGACGCTCTCGTCGTGATGCCGACGGGGAGCGGGAAGTCCGCCGTCTACGTGGTCGCGGGGGTCCTGCTGGGCGGGCCGGTGGTCGTGGTGTCCCCGCTGGTGTCGCTCCAGCGCGACCAGGCCCTCGGCCTGCGCGAGCTCGGGCTGGAGGCCCATGTGCTCAACGCGGCGACCGGTCAGGCGGAGCGCGAACGGGCGTGGGAGGCGCTCGCCGGGGACGCGGTCGCGTTCGTCTTCATGGCGCCCGAGCAGCTCGTCCGGGAGGATGCGCGCGCGTTGCTGGCGAAGTCCCCGCCGAGGCTCCTCGTGGTGGACGAGGCGCACTGCATCTCCGCGTGGGGCCACGACTTCCGGCCCGACTACCTGCGGCTGGGGGCGATCGTGGACGCGCTGCCCAAGCGGCCGGTGGTGGCCGCGCTGACCGCGACGGCCGCGCCGCCGGTGCGCGCCGAGATCGCGGAGCGGCTGGGGCTGCGTGACGCGGTGGAGATCGTCCGGGGGTTCGACCGTCCCGAGATCCGCCTGACCGTGCGGTCGTTCCACGAGGCGGACGACCAGTTCGAGGCCGTCCTCGACACGGCGCGGCGGCTCGACGGCTCCGGGATCGTCTACACGGCGACGCGCAAGGACACCGTCCGGTACGCCGAGCGGCTGGAGGGCGCGGGCGTCTACCACGCCGGTCTCCGCAAGAGCGAGCGCGACGCCGTGCAGGCCTCGTTCATGGACGGCGGGACGAGGATCGTCGTGGCCACGAACGCGTTCGGCATGGGGATCGACAAGCCGGACATCCGGTTCGTCCTGCATGCCCGGGTGCCCGGCTCGCTCGACTCGTACTACCAGGAGATCGGGCGGGCGGGACGCGACGGGAGCGACGCCGAGGCGGTGTGCTTCTTCCGTCCCGCGGACCTCGGGCTGCCGCGGTTCTTCAGCGGCGGCCTGCCGGACGAGGAGGCGACGGCGGCGCTGTACTCCGCCGTCGAGGAGGCGGGGCCCGTCGGCCGCAAGGATCTGGGCAGGAGGGTCGAGATGTCGCCGCGCAGGCTCGCCGTCCTGCTGGACCTGCTCCAGGAGGCCGACGCGGTGCGGCTCGGCAGGCGCGTCCAGCTCGTCCGGGACGCCCCGTCCCGGGACGAGGCGGTCGCGCGGGTGACGCGGCTGGCGGAGAACCGGCGGGAGACCGAGCGGACCCGCATCGAGATGATGCGCCGCTACTGCGAGCTGACGGACTGCCGGGGCCGCTTCCTGCTGCGGTACTTCGGGGAGTTCTCCGACCGGCGGTGCGGGCGCTGCGACAACTGCCGGGCGGGGCGGGCCGAGGCGCATGCCGACAACCGCGACTTCCCGACGGGCGTGCGGGTCGAGCACCGGGCCTGGGGGCCGGGTCAGGTGGTGGTGGGCGAAGGCGACCGCGTGACCGTGCTGTTCGACGACGTGGGGTACAAGGAGCTGCTGGTGGAGTCGGTCCTCGACAACGACCTGCTCACACGCCTGTAGCGGGCCGTTCCAGGGCGGCCGTCACGGCGGCGAGCCAGCGGTCGACGGGGCCGAAGGAGAGCAGGCCGCTGCCCGCGCCCGCCAGTTCCCCGGAGGCGGGCAGCAGGCGGGCACGGACCCGTTCCAGGACGTTCCGGTCGCCGAGGTCCAGCGCGACGGCGGCCTCCAGGCAGCACAGGGCCTCGTACAGCAGGTCGGCGGGCGGTTCCGGCAGGGCGCGCAGCGTCTCGGAGGCTTCGGGACGGCGTCCCTCGTCCAGCAGGGCGAAGGGTTCGATCCATGGACGGTACGGGCCCCAGTCGGCGTCCGGTTCGACGAGCCTCGCGGGCAGTGGCCGTCCGTCCGGCGATCCCGGGAGCCGTCCCGAGGCCGCCGCGTCCGACAGGCGCAGGCTCAGCAGGGCTAGGGGGAGCAAGCCCTGCTCCAGGCCGGGCATTCCGGCGCCGTCCAGCAGGGCGGCGGCCTCCCGGTAGGCCGCCTCACGAGAAGCCGCAGGGGGCCGGGTGGTCGCGGCGAGGCGCAGGGCCGCGTACCAGCCGGTGAACACGCCGACCAGCGGCCGTTCGTGGTGCTCGGCGAGGCGGTCCGCGGCGGCGGCGTGCCGGTCGGCGGCGGCGAAGTCGGCGAGGGCGCAGCGGGCCTGGAGGCGGATCAGGTGCCCGAGGATCTCGTGGGACGCGAGGCCGTGCCGGGCGGCGGTGCGCTGGTACGACGGTGTCGCGGGGCCCCGCGCCCCCATCGCGGCGTCCGCGCCCGCGCAGTGCTCCACGTGCGGCTTCTTCGTCCTGCT
>NZ_CAACUY010000154.1 GCF_900659615.1 Actinomadura fibrosa
ACCGGCGAGGCGGCGGCGACCCTCGCCGGGCTCGCCGCCCTCGGCCTCGGCCTCGCCTGCGTGGTGCCGGTCGTGTTCTCCGCGTCCGCGCACACCGGCGGCCCCCCGGGCCCCGCGATCGCCGCCGTGTCCACCTGCGGCTACCTCGGCTTCATCGCCGGGCCGCCGCTGATCGGCGCGGTCGCCGAATTCACCGGGCTGGCCGCCGCCCTCGGCGTCGTCGCCGCGCTCACCGCGCTCCTCGCCGCCGGCGCGGGCGCCGTCCGCCCCGCCACGGCAGACGTTCCTGCCACGGCAGACGGTCCCGCCACGGACGGTCCCGCCACGGACGGTCCCGCCACGGACGGTCCCGCCACGGGTGGCCCTGCCGTGGCGGACGGCCCCGCCCGGTCCGAGGCGCCCGGCCGGTCCGAGGAGGTCCGCCGGTCCGAGGAGGTCGGCCGGTCCGAGGAGCCCGCCGGACCCGGGCGGGTCGCCGAGAGGCAGGCGCCCGCTCCCGAGGAGTGCGGCCGCTGACCCCCCGCCAACCGTGGCCTAGGGGATGCCAAGGGACGGGGCGAGGGCCGTCGCGACCTGGTGGGGGTGGGAGATCAGCGACAGGTGGCGCGCCCCCGGGATGATCACCGGGGGAGGGGCGCCAATGCGGCGGGCGGTGTCGGCCGGGGAGTCGGAGGAGAAGACGTCGTCGTCCGCCCCGAAGACCACCGCCTTGGGGACGGCGAGCCCCGCCAGGCCCGCCACGCGGGACGCGGGCAGGCCCACCACGCCCTGCATCTCCCACAGCGCGCGCTCGGCGCCCGGGACCTGGAGGGGGCGGCGCCACTGGTCCAGGCCCGCCCGGTCGAGGCGGGCGCAGGACGGCCCGCACTGCGCGCCGTAGATCGTGCGGATCACCCAGTCCGAGCGGACGGCGAGGCGCAGCAGCGTCGTCCGGTACGGGTCGCGCAGGACGAACCGGAGGCGGTCCGAGCCCTCCCCGGCGCCGGTGTCCAGGGCGTCGCCGTCGAGGAACGCGACGCCGGCGACCCGGGACGGGGCGCGCAGCGCCGCCTCGGCGACCACCCCGGCGCCGCTGGAGTGCCCCACCAGGGCGGCCTTGCCGAGGCGCAGCGCGTCCAGGAACCCGAGGAGCTGCGCGGCCTGGTGCGCGGCGTCGTAGGGGGCACGGCGTTCGCTGTAGCCCCAGCCGGTCAGGTCCAGCGCGTACACGCGGTGATCGGCGGCCAGCAGCGACGCGACGGCGTTCCAGGTGTCGGCCGACTCGGCGGCGCCGTGCACCAGCACGACCGGCGGCCCCTGCGCGCCCCACTGCCGGTACCGGGTCGCGATCCCGTCCGCCTGGACGTACGCGAGGCCCGCCGGCGGCCGCGCCCGGCGGGCCGTCGCCGCGTTGTAGCCGAAGGACAGGGCCGTCGCCGCCAGCGCCAGCGCCAGGACCGCGACGCCCAGCACCCCGCCGAACTGCCGTCCCGTGTTGAACACGCCGGACGCGTTCCCGATCTGCTGCGGCGCGACCGCGTTGAGCACGGCCGTCTGGACGGCCGGCATCGCCATGCTCACCCCGGCTCCCGCGACGAGCATCGGGGCGATCAGCTCCCAGTACGGCACGGTCGGCGACGCGGCGAGCGCGAGCCAGCCCATCCCGGCCGCCTGGAGCGCGAGCCCGGTCGCGGCCAGCGGCCGGGCGCCGGTCCGGTTCACCAGCCGTCCCGCGACCGGCGCGACGACCGTCACCGACGCGGTCCAGGCCAGCAGGTGCAGCCCGGCGCCCAGCGGCCGGTCGCCGCGTCCGGTCTGGAAGAACTGCGCCGAGAAGAACAGGCAGCCGTACAGCGCGGCGTACAGGAGCAGCCCGGCCGCGTTCCCCGCCGCGAAACCGCGGTGCCGGAACAGCCCGAGCGGCACCATCGGCTGCCGCGCCACCCGCTCCCAGGCCACGAAGGCGACGGCGAGGACGGCCCCGGCGGCCAGCGTCCCGGCGACCTCCGGGCTGCCCCAGCCCGCGGCGTCCGAGCGGACCAGCCCCCACACGAGGCCGAGCGCCGCGCCGGTCACCAGCACCAGTCCCACGGCGTCCACGGAGCGGCCGCCGCCGCGGCTCTCCGGGACGCGCCGCAGCACCAGCGGGACGATCACCGCCCCGATCGGCAGGTTCAACCAGAAGATCCACTCCCAGGCGAGGCCCTGCGTGACCGCGCCGCCGAGCACCGGGCCGCCGACCACCGCGAGCCCGGTCAGCCCCGCGAACGCGCCGAGCGCCTTCGGCCGGTCCGGCGGCGGGTAGGCCGCGCTGAGCAGCGCCATCGCCAGCGGCATCACGAAGGCCGCGCCCGCGCCCTGCACCGCGCGCGCCGCGATCAGCCAGCCGGTGCCCGGCGCGAGCGCGCACGCCGCCGAGGCGGCGGTGAACAGCACCAGCCCGGCCGTGAACATCCGCCGCCGCCCGAACCGGTCGCCGAGCACCGCGCCCGTCATCAGCAGGACCGCGAAGCTCAGGCTGTAGGCGTTCACCGTCCATTCGAGCTGCTCCATCGAGGTGCCGAGATCCAGCCGGATCCGGCTCAGCGCCGTCGTCACCACGGTGGCGTCCAGCGCCACCATCACCGAGGCCGCGGAGGCGAGCCCCAGAACCCATTTCCTAGTCATGCACGTACGGACCCCGCGCCCGCCGGAATCCGTCGGGTCGCACCCGACGAATCCGGGCGGGCCGCCGGGTCTGTACAAGAAAGGGAGGTGCATCGGGTGAGCGTGATCGAACAGGCGGACGACGAGTTCGTCCGGTTGACCGGGCCGTTCCGGCGGGAGCTGCTGGCCTACTGCTATCGGATGCTGGGATCGGCGCAGGACGCCGAGGACCTCGTCCAGGAGGTCTACCTGCGAGCCTGGCGTGGCTACGGGGACTTCGAGGGACGCGCCTCGGCGCGCACGTGGCTCTACCGCATCGCCACGAACGCGTGCCTCAACGCGCTGCGGCGGCGGAACCGCCGGGTGCTGCCGGCGGGGCTGGGCGCCCCGGCCGCCGACCCGCTCGCGGTGGGCCCGCGCGACCCGGAGATCCCGTGGCTGGAGCCGATCCCGGACGAGCGGGCGGACCCGGCGTCCATCGTCGCCGGGCGGGCCGGGCTGCGGCTCGCGCTGATCGCCGCCCTCCAGCATCTGCCCGCGCAGCAGCGGGCGGTGCTGGTCCTGCGGGACGTGCTGGCCTGGTCGGCGGAGGAGACGGCCGGGATGCTCGGCCTCAGCCCGTCCGCGGTGCACAGCGCGCTGCGCCGGGCCCGCGCCCGGCTGGACCGGCTGGACCCGGAGATCGACGACATCGCCGAGCCCGCCGAGCCGGAGCGGCGCGACCTCCTGAACCGCTACGTCGAGGCGTTCGAGCGCGCCGACACCGCCGCGCTCGCCCGGCTGCTGACCGACGACACCGTCTGGCAGATGCCGCCCAACCCCGCGTGGTTCGCCGGGCGCGACAGCGTCGTCGGGCTGCTGGAGAACAGGCTGCGCGGCACCACGGTCCGGCGGCTGCTGCCCGTCCGGGCGAACGGGCAGCCGGCGTTCGCGATGTACAAGGACGGCGACGCCTTCTCCATCCAGGTCCTCACGCTGCGCGGCCCGGCCATCGCCGCCGTCACCGCCTTCCACGACCCCGCCCTGGCGGAGCGTTTCGGCCTGCCCCGCCGCCTGTGACGCAGCGGCGGGGCCCGCGGAGCCCGCCGAGCCCGGCGGCCCGGTGGGCTCGGCGGAGCCGGTGACGAGCGGAGCCGGTGACGCAGCGGCGGGGCGGGGTCACGCACCGATGATCTTGGTCCGGAAGTCTTGATCGCGTAGGGCGGGCGCTTCTACGCTCCCAGTCGACAGTGGAACGGTCCCCGCCCCGTTTCGGCCGTTGCCGTCGCGTCCCTGAAAGGGGCCCCTCTCGTGAAGCGCCTCACCCGCCGTGCGCTGCCCGCGCGCCTGCTGCCCGTCCTCGCCCTCGCCGCCCCCGCCGCCGTCGCGCTCGGCGCGGCGCCCGCGTCCGCCGAGAACGCCCCGGTGTCGTTCAGCTACGCCGACTGCCCCGACTCGCTGCCGGTCGGCGCGGACCCGGGCGACTGGATCTGCAACAACATCGTCATCGCCGGCGGCACGATGAAGATCGGCTCCATCGAGCAGAAGATCACCAAGCCGATCTCGATGACAGTCCAGACTGGCTACGTCCCGGCCACCGGGCAGAACCGCAACATCTTCGTCAAGCTGCGCTCCCAGCCGGAGACCGTGCCGGGCGGCGCGCTCGGCATCCCCGGCACCGAGGACGTCCCGCTCATGAAGCTGGAGGCCCAGACGAAGTACGTCGGCAACTTCACCCTCGGCCAGACCGAGGCCGGCGGCATCGCCTCCACCATCGACCTCCGCATCAAGGCCATCAACACCCTGCTCGGCAACGACTGCTACATCGGGTCCAAGGCCGAGCCGGTCAAGCTGAACCTGCTGAGCGACGACTCGACCATCACCTGGTACGACGACGCGCTCGGCATGACCATGAAAGACACGACGTTCGCCGCTCCCGGCACGAGCGGCTGCGGCCTGCTCGGCGGCTTCGCGAACGTCCGGTCGGGCCTGCCCGCCGCCTCCGGGAAGAACTCGGCGAGCCTCCAGATGTACCTGGCGAGCAAGCCCTACACCGAGCTGTTCCCGACCCTGCGGGCCAAGGCCAAGAGCAGGTCGGCCACGGGCATGCTGCCCCTGGGCCTCCCCAAGGCCCTCAAGACCGGTTCCTGAGCCCCTTCCCGGCGCGTCCACCGCAATGGCGGACGCGCCGGCCGCCCGGTCCATTCGCGGGCCCCGGTAAATCACTTATAGGTCATTCAACGCGCGGATCCCCTTATCCCATGGGCGGGTCAAGCACTCGGCAAGAGCCGGGAACATATCGGGACACCCAAGCGCTGTACAAGGTCCGAACGCGGAGGTCAGGCGCAGGTCAAGAGGACTGCAATGACCGGGAATGGATTCGGACGCTGATTCGCTACACAGGGTCCGGACGCCGTGAAAAACCGCGTTCGAGGTAAAGGCGGGATCGGTTCCCCGAATCCTCGCCCAGCCGTCGCCCTTCCCGCCTGCCAGGCGGGACCCCGTGCGCCCGAGTTCCGCGGCCGTCCCCATGCATCGGCCCACCGAGGCGCACACCCTCCGCTCTGACGCGGATTCCCCCCTTTGTTCCTGCGACGGCGCTCTCCGCACCACCACGCCGTGCGCGCGGCTCCGCCGTGCGTCCAGGCGCCCGTGTGGCAGCCCTGTTCCCCGAATGAAGGACGATCCCATGCACAACCGTGCGCTGAACCATGCCCTGACCGCGCTCACCGGCACCGCCCTGGCGGGCATCATGGCCGCCGGCGTCGCGGCCGCCGCCACCGACACCGGCACCGGCACCGCGCCGATGGCCGCCCAGCAGTCCGCGGCCGCGCAGCCGCACAAGGCCACCGCCGAGGCGGGCAAGGCCAAGGCCGGCAAGACCAAGACCAAGGCCGCCGCCAGCAGGACCAAGGCGCTCGTCGCCGGTACCACGACCGGGTCCTACTTCTGGGACGACGGGTCGGGCGTCAACGGCGACACCGGCGCCCCGGCGGGCGGCAAGCCGATGCAGAAGGGCCTGTTCGCGTCGCCGTCGTGGCCCATGCACACCAAGGTCAAGGTGTCCTACAACGGGCGCAGCGTGACCGGCTTCGTCGGCGACCGCGGCCCGGGCGAGCCCTCGCACCGCGGCGTGATGCTCGACCTCGACACCTACACCTTCCGGTACCTCCTGGACGGCAAGAAGCCGGCCAGCAAGTACAACACCGGCAGCGACGCCGGGCACATCAAGGGCATCAAGTACGAGGTCCTGTCCTGGGGCAAGGGCGCGGGCAAGCACGGCGCCCCGCGGCCCCTGGGCGGCTGACCCGGGAGTTTCCAGAACTCCGGCAGGGCTGCCGGACGCATGGGGACGGAACGCCCCGGTGATCATTCAGATCGCCGGGGCGTTCCCCTGTCCGGGGCCGTTCGACGGAGGCCTTCCGGACGGGCGATTCGTTCAAGACCGGGACCGGCGCGGTGACCACACTGCCCGCATGAGCGAAACGACCTTCACGCCCGCGGCGGGCCGCGCGTCCCTCACCCGCTTCTACGACCCCTTGATCGCCCTGACGCGCGAGCGCCTGTGGCGGGCCCTCACCGCGATGCACGTGGCCCCGCGCCCGGACGACGTGATCGTCGACGTGGGCTGCGGGACCGGCTCGCTCGCGGTGCTGCTGGCCCGGGTCGAGCCGCGCGCGGACGTCATAGGCGTCGACCCCGACCCCGAGGTCCTGGCGGTGGCGCGGCGCAAGGCCGCCGCGTCCGGTGCCGCCGTGCGGTGGCGGCGCGGCAAGGGCGACGCGCTGGAGGAGAGCGTGGGCGGCGGCGCGGCCGACACGGTCGTGTCCAGCCTCGTGCTCCACCAGTGCCCCGTGCCGATGAAGCGGGCGGTGCTCGCGTCGATGGCCGCGGTGCTGCGGCCCGGCGGGAAGCTGGTGGTCACCGACTTCGGGGAGCAGCGGACCGCGGCGATGCGGCTCGCGTTCCGGATCGTCCAGGCGGCCGACGGCAGGGCCGACACCCAGCCGAACGCCGACGGGATCGTGCCCCGGCTGATCGCCGAGGCCGGGTTCGCGGGCGTGCGGGAGGCCGAGACCGTGTCAACGGTCAACGGCTCGATCTCCGTGTACGTCGCGCGCCGCGGCTGAGCCGCCGAGCAGCCGCAGCACGGTCGCGGGGGTGAGCCCGATCATCTCGCGCATCCGCCGGTGCAGGTGCGCCTGGTCGGCGAAGCCGCCCGCGACCGCCGCGGCGGCGGGCGGCCGGCCCGCGCCGAGCACCTCGGCCGCGCGGCCGAGGCCCTGCCAGATCCGCCAGCGCGCCAGCGGCATGCCCAGCTCGGCGCGCGCCAGGGCCCGGAGCCGCTGGGGCGACAGGCCCACCCGCGCGGCGACGTCCGGCATCGCGACCCTCTCCGCCGCGAGGATGCCCATCGCCTCGACCAGGCGCCCGTCGAGGACACCGGACGCGCGAGCCCCGGCCGGGCGGACCTCCTCCTCCCGCAGTCCGCGCATCTCCGGCACCGCGGCGATGCCGCCGGGGCTCCGCTCGCGCAGCCGGTCCGCGAGCACGCAGTGCGGATCGACGTAGTACGTGACCAGGTCCGGCGCCGCGACCAGCCGGTGCCGCACCATCGGCGGGACGAGCAGCGCCGCGGCGCGGTGCCGGGTCCCGGCGGCGTCCACCATGGTCACCTCGCCGCGTCCGGCGATGGCGATCTGGAAGGCGGCGTGGGCGTGCGGGGCACCGTCCGTTGACGGTCCCCGGTAGAACGCGTAACCGGCGCCGATGCCGAAGCGCGACACCGTCCCGCCGCCGATCCCCATGCCCCGATGCTGCCATGCGGCCCGGAACGGGGACGGACCCGGGAAGGAATCCTCCCCGGGCCCGCCCCCGCGCGGCTGTCGGCTCAGTGGCGCGGTGCCAGGATCTTCTGCAACACCGTGTGCACGTAGGTGTTGGGGTGCTTGCCGGTGAAGCTCGTGGCCAGCGGGCCCGCGGCCGTCACCGGGACGTCCGCGCCGGTGTGCGAGGAGGTCGTCCAGTCCAGCGTGAAGGTCTTGTCGCTGCCCGCGATGGTGAACGGCCCGTCCTCGGCGGAGATGCCCGTCCCGGACTCGTCGGCGGTGTCGTTCTCCTCGACGGTCAGGCCGCCGCACTCGTGGTCGCCGGTGACCACCAGCAGCGTGTCGGGGTGCTTGGCGACGTAGGCGCGGGCGACCGCGACGGCCTTCTCCAGCTGCGCCAGCGCCTGGAGCATGCGCGTGCCGTTGTTGTCGTGCGCGAACTCGTCCACGCCCTCTTCCTCGACGAACAGGAAGAACCCCTTCTTGCTGCCGCTCAGGGTGCCCAGGGCCTTGCTCGTCATCGTGGCCAGGTCGACCACCGGGTCGTACTTGTCGCCCTGGCCCTCGGGCCGCTGCTGGAACATCTCCTCGTTGCTGAACAGGCCCAGCAGCTTGCCGTCGCGGGCCTTGGAGAGCTGCGCGGCGCTGTTGACGTACTGGTACCCGGACGCCTTGGCCTTGCCGATGAGGTCGCCCTTGGTGCCCTGGCTGCCCTCGGCCGGGTCCTCGGCGGGCTGGTCGGGGAACGCGCCGGGCGTGCCCTTCGGCAGCCACCAGTCCTCGCCGCCGCCCAGGATCACGTCGGGCCTGCTGACCTCGATGTACTGGCGGGCGATCTCGTCCTGCGCCTTGCGGTCGGCGGTGCTGGCGAACCACGCGGCCGGCGAGGCGTCGGTGACCTGCGCGGTCGTCACGAGCCCGGTCGCCTTGCCCGCCTTCTTCGCCTGGACGCCCAGCGTCGCCAGCGGCTTCTTGCCGGTGTCCACGCTGATCGCGCCGTTGTAGGTCTTCTGCCCCGTCGCCCACGCCGTCGCCGCCGCGGCCGAGTCGGTGATCACGGACTTGGGGTCGTGCGGGCTGGTGGTGAGCTGCCCGGAGACCGGCAGCCTGTCCATGCCGAGCTGGCCGTCCAAGCCCACCAGGTGCAGCCGGGCGGCCTCACGATGTGCCGCGGCCATCCCGTCCCCGTTGATGAAGATGACGTTCCGCGCGCCGGCCGGCCGACCGTGGCCCTGCGGCGACGCCGACGCGCCCAGCACCGGGTTGACCGCCATCGTCACCGTGGCCGCCGCGACGGCCGCGGCCAGCGGCGTCCCCCACCGGCGTGCCCGCTGCGTGCGCTCGCTCACAAAACCTCCCATAGGTATCCATCCAGCTCTGCGCCGTCGTTTCGGCGCATTCGGGACCGTAGGGAGCCCGGAGGGACGAGGTGTGAACGAAGGGTGACCGCAGCGCGAAATCCCCAGCTCCCGCCCCGAATGCCTGCCGGCAGTGCGCTCCAGAACTGGTCGTCCTAGAACTGGTCGTCGTCCACGTCGTAGCGGCGGGTGGTCGTCCGGAGCGCCTGCACCTGCTCCCGCGACGCCTGGTCGACCACGGTGATGCCGGGACGGCCCGCGTCGACCCGGAACCGCGCGGCCGTGGCCACGGTGGTGCCGGCCGGCGTCCACACCGAGCCGACGATGCGGAGGGACGCGAGCAGCCGGGCCGGCGTCACGTCGCACACCACGTACCCGCGCTGGTTGCCGATGTACTTCCAGTGCGGGCTCTCGGCCATGACCGGGTCGTACGCGCGGTGGAACGCCACCGGGTCGGAGTCGCCGCCCGAGGTGACCGACGTCCCGGTGATCTCGGCGCCCACGACCGGGGACGCGGCGTCGTCGAAGTCCGGCTTGAGGTCGCACACCCAGGTGGCGTGCCGGTCGCCGGTGAGCACCACCGGGTTGGCGGCGCGGCCGGAGCCGAAGAACTCCAGGAGGCGGCGGCGCTGCGCCCGGTAGCCGTCCCAGTTGTCGAAGTCGAAGACCCGCTCGGGGCCCGCCTGGCGGTCGTTGGAGGCCCACATCACCTGGTTGGCGAGCAGGTTCCACCGGGTGCCCGCCCTGGACATGCCGTCCACCAGCCACTTCTCCTGCGCGGCGCCGGTCATCGTGCGGGCCGGGTCGTCGGCCTCGGCGAGCGTCTCCGGCTGGTCGCTCCGGTACTGGCGGGTGTCGAGCACGTGCACGGTGGCGAGCCGGCCGAAGCCCAGCCTGCGGTGCAGCCGCATGCCGGCGCCGCGCGGACGGGCGGACCCGCGCAGCGGCATGTGCTCGTAGTACGCGCGGAACGCGGCGGCGCGGCGGGCGACGAACCGGTCGTGCGGCTGGAGGTCCGGGTCCTGGGGGACCTCGTCGGCCCAGTTGTTGTCGACCTCGTGGTCGTCCCACGTCGCGATCCACGGGAACGCGGCGTGCGCCGCCTGCAACGCGGTGTCGGTCTTGTACTGCGCGTGCCGGTTCCGGTACTGCGCCAGCGTGTACGGCTCCCCGGCGCCCTCGTGGGCGCGGACGGTCGTGGTGCTCGGCACCGACTCGTAGATGTAGTCGCCGAGGAAGGCGACGAACGCCAGGTCCTCCCGCACCAGGTGCCGGTAGGCGGTGTAGAAGCCGTCCTGCCAGTTCTGGCAGGACGCGAACGCGAACCGCAGCCGCCGGTTCGCCGCTCCGCGCGCGGGGGCCGTGCGGGTGCGGCCGACCGGGGACACCTCCCCGCCGACGCGGAACCGGTAGAAGTACTCGCGGTCCGGGCGCAGGCCGCCGACCTCGGCGTGCACCGCGTGCGCGTCCTCGGGCCGGGCCACCTCCACGCCGATGGCGCGCACGTGCCGGAACCGCTCGTCCTCGGCGACCTGCCACGCCACCGCCACCGGACGGTCGGGCATGCCGCCGCCGTCGAGGGGCCTCGGCGCCAGCCGCGTCCACAGCACGACGCCGTCCGGCACCGGGTCGCCGGACGCGACCCCGAGGGTGAACAGGCCGGTCGGCAGCGGGACGCCGCCGTGGCCGCGGACGCCGGCCAGTGCCCCGTCCTGGCCGAGCAGCGCCGGGCCGAGCAGGACCTGGCCCGCGGTGAGCGCCGTGGCGGCCCCGCCGGTGGCGAGGAACCGGCGCCGAGGAAATCTCTCCGACATACACCCTCCTTTGCCTCAAATGGGAGGATCCTCGGACATCGGTGAACGCGGTCAGGCGTGCCGGACGACGCCGAGGCGACGGCGTTCCCAACAATGATCATCCGTGCGCGGCGGCGATGCCGGAACTGCGGGGCGCGGCGGCGTAAAGAGGTGGGAGCCGTCCACCATGATCCGGACAACGGCGCGGTCCGGCGCGAGCGGCGCTGCCCCGGCCGGGGTCCGTCAGGTGGCCGCGGGGGCGGGCACGGTCCCGATGATCCCGGCGTTCCAGAGGACGCGGATGTGCGCGATCAGGGGCTCGCCGAGCGCGAGCAGCGCGTCCCGGTCGTTCTCGGCCACCGGCGGGGTCACCATCGCGCTGGTCGCCGCCACGATCATGCGGCAGGCGAAGCGGGCGGTCTCGTCGCCGCCGCCGGTCAGGTCGGCCAGCGCGTCGCTGATCGTCTCCTGGAGCCGGCCGCGGTCGCGGATCGCCTCCGGGCCCGCCGCGTACACCTCGACCAGGAACAGGCGCGCGTAGGGCAGCTCGTCGGCCAGCGCGCGGAGGTAGGCGCGGATGGCCAGCTCGCACAGCCGCAACCGCTCGTCCGGGCCCGGGCCGCCCGCTGCTCCGCCCGCCGCGCCGGGCGATGCGCCGTCCGGCGGTTCGGCCGCGTGCTCGGCGATGTGCTCGTTCAGCCGCCCGAGCAGGATCTCGCCCGCGCAGGCGAACGCGGCCATGAAGCAGTCGAGCTTGGACTCGAACAGCTCGTAGAAGCTCTGCCGCGACACCGACGCCCGCTGGAGGACGTCCGCCACCGACGTGCTGACGTACCCCTTCTCCGCCATCACCTCGGCCATCGCGCCGCACAGCCGCGTCCGCTGGATGCGCTGAACCTCCTCGCGCGCCAGCGCATGGCGTCCGCGAGGCAACCGGTGGGGCGGTGATCCCGGCATCCGACCATCATAAGGACTCCCCGGTCGAAGCGTCGCGCGACGACCCGCGACACGGCGGCCGCAACCGGCACCGCGGCCCCGGCCGGACGCACCGCGGCGGCGTCCCGGCGCGTCGGTTTCCCGGATGTTCACCGAACTCCGCGGCCCCGCCCGCCGTCGTACCGTCCGAACAGACAATGATGTTCTTTTAACGCGGGACCCGCGGTCCGACCCATCTCCCAGAGGATGTGAACACGTGGCTGAGCCCTTGCTGGAGGGGGACCCTCGACAGCTCGGCGGCTACTGGCTGGCGGCGCGGCTGGGCGCCGGCGGCCAGGGGGTCGTCTACGAAGGCTACGACGCGCGGGGCGGCCGGGTCGCCGTCAAGGCGCTGCACGCCGACGCCGTCGACGCGGCCGTCCGCGACGCGATGCGCCGGGAGGTCGCGACGCTCCAGCGCGTCGCCTCCTTCTGCACCGCCCGGATCATCACGGCCGACCTCGACCACCAGCCGCCGTACATCGTCAGCGAGTACGTCCCCGGCCCCGACCTGCACGGCTGGGTGACCCGCAACGGCGCGTACGGCCCCGGCGAGCTCTACCGGCTGGCGATCGGCGTCGCCACCGCGCTGTCGTCGATCCACCGCGCCGGCGTCGTCCACCGCGACCTGAAGCCGGCGAACGTGCTGCTCGGCCCGGACGGCCCGCGCGTCATCGACTTCGGCATCGCGCGGACCGACGAGATGTCGCGCAGCGCGACCGGCCTGAAGGGCACCCCCCGCTGGATGGCCCCGGAGATGTTCCGCGGGCAGCGGCCCACCCCCGCCGTGGACGTGTGGGCGTGGGGCGCGATCGTGCTGTTCGCCGCGACGGGCAAGCCGCCCTTCGACGGCGGCTCGCTGCCGTCCCTGATGCACCAGATCACCACCGTCCGGCCGGACACCGGCGTGCTCGGCGAGCCGCTCCGCGGCTTCGTCGAGGCGGCGCTCGACCAGGACCCGGCCCTGCGTCCCGCGCCCGAGGAGATCCTCATCGGGCTGGTCGGCGGCGCGCCCAGCGACCCGCTCGAAGCGGGCCGGCGGGCCGCCGCCGAGAGCGCCCGGCCGTCGATGGCGCTCCCGCCCTCCCTCGCCGAGATCGCCGAACGCGTCCACGCCGGGCTCGACCCGCACGCGCAGCAGGCCGTCCCGCGCATCCTGCTCCGCATGGTCGTCGCCCGTCCCGACGCGAGCGGCGCGCTCTGCACCGTCCCGATCGGCGACTTCGCGGACGGCGAGACCGACCACGACACCGTCCGGCGCGTCCTGCGGGCGTTCGGCGAGGCCGGCATCGTCCGCGACGCGGGCGGCGGCGTCACGATCGCCACGCCCGCCCTGCTCCGCGCGTGGCCGCGCATGCGCGACTGGGTGGCGGCCGAGCGCGACGGCCTCGACGGCCACCACGCGCTCGCCGGCGCCGCGCGCCGCTGGAACGCGGGCGGCCGCAAGCCCGCCGACCTGCTCCAGGGGACGAGCCTGGACGAGGCGCTCGGCTGGGCCTCGGCCGGCCGCCGCCAGCTCACGCTGAACCTCGCCGAGCGCGCCTTCCTGGCGGCCTCCGTCGAGCAGACCCGCCGCCGGGCGCGCACCAGGACGGTCGTCACCGCCGCGCTGGCCGCGCTGCTCCTGGTCGCGGTGATCGCGGGCGGCGCGGCCGGCGTGCAGAGCTGGAACCTCGGCAGGGCCAACGCGACCGTGTCCGCGCAGCGCGACGCGGCCGTCGGCAGGCAGCTCGCCGCGCAGGCCGTGCAGATCCGGCGCACCGACCCGACCCTCGCGCGCCGCCTCGCCGTCGCCGCCGCGTCCCTGGCCGGGGACGTCCCCGACACGCACAACGCGCTGCTGTCGGTGTCCTCGCAGTGGGAGCAGGACATCTGGAGGCCGCCGGGGACCGACGGCACCTGGAACGACGTCTATCCCTCCGGCGGCGGCCCGAACGTCTTCTGGAAGCGCGGCCAGAACACGGTCGTCATCGCCGACGCGGGCGCCCGCCGGGTGGTGCGCACGATCCGCGTCCCGGGCGCCCCGCCCGCCGGCATGGACCTGACCCTCGACGGGAACCGGCTGCTCACCCTCCAGACCGACGGCACCCTGACGTTCTGGGACGTGGCGAAGGGCACCGCGCGCCCGCTGCCCTTCAAGCACGAGGCGGGAGCCGGGCTCTGGCTCGGCCCGACCGGCGCGCGGCTGGTCAAGACGAAGAACGGCCGGATCCGGGTGCTGGAGTCCGCCACCGGCAGGGAGATGTTCAGCGCCAAGGGCAGGAGCGTCGGGAACCCGGCGATGTCACCGGACGAGCGGTACCTCGTCATGCCGCTGAAGAAGGGCAAGGCCGGCGCACGGCTCGCCTGGTGGGATCTGAGCACCGGCAAGGAGGTCGACGGCCGCCACAACGCCCCGAACCAGTACCCGTTCGCCGGCGCCCGGCAGTTCCTCGGCACGACGTTCAGCCCGGACGGGCGCTTCCTCGCCACCCGCGCCGGGGGCGACGTCATCGCCGTCCTGGACGCGCGCACCCGTGAGATCCGGACGACCCTGTCGGTGCCGAAGGGGACCGACGAGACGCGCCTCGACTTCAGCCGGGACGGCCGCTTCATCGCCACCGACACCACGATGTGGAGCACCGAGACCGGCACCGACGAGGCGCCCGTGCTCCGCTACACGCCCGACGCCTCGTGCTACGGCACCAGCTTCGATCGCGATGGAACGAGCCTGCGCTGCGTCGACGACCAGGACCGCATCCGGTCGATCGACGTGTCCGGGTTCACGCGGATCCTCCGGTTCTCCGAACTCAGCGTCCAGTCCGCGATCAGCCGGGACGGGACGACGCTGGCCGTCCGCGCGGTACCGGACGCGGTGCAGATCTGGGACACCGCGACGGGTACCAAGCGGACCGACCTGGCCATCGGCCACCCCGTCGAGACCGAGATCGCCCTGTCGCCCGACGGCCGGATGCTCGCCCTCCCCGCCAAGGACGGCACCGTCGAGATCTGGGACGTGCGCGCACGCACCAGGCGCACCGTGATCAACGCGGGCCCGCCGCCGCTGGCCGGCCGTCCGCTGCCCTCGTTCTCGCCGGACGGCAAGGCGGTCGCCGTCCTGACGTCCACCTCCCCGAGCGTCCTGAAGTTCTGGGACGCCGCCACCGGCCGCCCCCTCGGGACCGCCCAGGGCCGGCGGACGATCCCGACCGTGAGCGCCTCGGACATCCGGATCGTCTGGAGCGGTGACGGCCGCCGCGTCGTCTCGGCCACCGACCTGGGCGTGGTCGAGTTCCCGTCCGGCAGGACGCTCGTCGGCCCGGGCGCGTTCGGCGCCCCCGTCACGAGCCGCACCGTCCAGGCCCTCAGCCCGCAGGGCGTCCTCGCGACCGTCGAGGGCGTGGTCGACCAGAGCTCGCTGATCTTCTGGGACGCCCGCACCCTGAAGCAGACCGGCGGCCCCGTCCGGCTCCCGGCGAGCAAGACCCCGATCACGGCGATCTCCCCGGACGGGCGGCTGGCCGCGACCGCCGACCTCAAAGGCAAGATCGACATCTGGGATGTGCGGACCCAACGGCACCTTGGCCTCGCCCTGACCGGCCACACGACGAACTACGACACGGTCATCCAGTCGCTGGCCTTCAGCCCCGACGGCAGCCGCGTCTACAGCGTCGGCCAGGACGACGCGAAACTCGTCACCCACATCGTCGCGCCCGGTCTCCTGAAGGACGCGCTCTGCAAGAAGACCGGACAACTCACCCCACAGGAATGGAAGCAGTACGTGGGCAAGGACAACGGCATCGGCTACCAGAGGACCTGCCGATCCTGACCGCAGGGAAACGTCCAATTCCAGCCACGACCAGACCCTTCGGGAAGGGTTCGCATACGGCATGCTTCATGCGTAACGGGGTCGCGGAGGAGGGCGTTCATGCCGGAAGTCGACGCGCTGATGCCCGAGGACCCGGCCACGCTCGGACCGTACCGGCTGACCGGGCGCCTCGGCGAGGGCGGCCAGGGCACGGTGTTCCGCGGCGAGGGCCCGTCCGGGGAACGGGTCGCGATCAAGCTGCTGCACGCCCGGCTGGCCGCCGACGCCGACGCCAGGCGCCGCTTCGTGCAGGAGGCCGCGGTCGCCGGACGGGTGGCCCGGTTCTGCACCGCCAAGGTCCTGCACGCCGACGTCGCCGGGAACCGCCCGTACATCGTCAGCGAGTTCGTCGAGGGCGTCTCGCTGGCCGACCTCGTCGCCCGGCAGGGACCGCGCACCGAGGGCGCGCTCGAACGGCTCGCCATCGGCACCGCGACGGCGCTCGTGGCGATCCACCAAGCGGGCCTCGTCCACCGCGACCTCAAGCCGCAGAACGTCCTGATGGGCTCGGACGGCCCCCGGGTGATCGACTTCGGCATCGCCAAGGCGCTGGACTCGATGAGCTCGCAGACCAGCCAGATCATCGGGACCCCCGCCTACATGGCGCCCGAGCAGATCCGCGGCGAGGCGCTCACCCCCGCCGTCGACACCTTCGCCTGGGCCTGCATGATCGCGTTCGCGGGCACCGGCGCGGCCCCCTTCGGCCAGGACGCCATGCCCGCCGTCATCAACCGCATCCTGAACGAGGAGCCGCGCCTCGCCGGGCTGCCCCCGCAGATGGAGGCGCTGCTGCGCGCCTGCCTCTCCAAGGACCCGGCCCGCCGCCCCACGGCCCGGCGGCTGCTGGCCCGGCTGCTCGGCGAGGAGGACGAGCACGACGGCTCCGACCTGCTCACCCGAGGCACCGACCTGGCCGCCGCCCCCACAACACCCCCAGGCGGTTACCTCCCCACCCAACCCGCAACCTCCCACCCACCCGCCAGTGGATACGCGCCTGCCAGCGGCCACGCGCCTGCCGATGGCCCTGCCCCCGCCGTCGGCAACACGCCCGCCGGTGGTCACGCGCCCGTTGGCGGGTACGCCGCAGCCGGTGGGTACGTGCCGACGCAGGGTGCCGGGCAGTACGTCCCTCCTGGTCAGCGTGATCCTGCTCCGGCCGCTGGGCAGTACGGCGGTGCTACTCGGCCTGCGGCGGGGCATGAGCCGTCCGGCCGGACGCAGGAGGTGCGGCGTCCGGTGCGGCCGGTGGTGTGGATCCTGCCCGCGGTGCTGGTCGCGGTGATCGCGGCACTCGGCGGCGCGCTGGCGATGAGCCTCATGAGCGGCGACGGTGGCGGCGGCGGGTCGTCGAGCGGGCGGGCGTCGTCCGGCGGGGCCGCGCTGAGCGGCTCCACCGCCCCGCCGAGCAGCACGCCGTCGAGCACGTCGTCGAGCACGCCGAGCGGGACGCCGCCGTCCAGCGGGTTCCCCGCCGAGTACGCCGGGACGTGGACCGGCACCGTCCGCCAGAGCGACGGTCATACGTGGCCGATCCGGCTCACGATGGCGGCCGGTTCGTCCGTCGGCCAGGTCACCTACGACGATCCCGGCTGCTCGGGCATCGAGACGTTGCTCAGCAAGTCGGACGGCACCCTGTCACTGCGCGAGGACATCACGCAGGGCAAGAACGCCTGCACCGACCAGGGCTCGGTGACCCTCCGCCTCCAGCAGGACGGCACGATCGCGTTCACCTATCTCGCCCAGCGCGACACCGGTAGCGGCGGCTACAGCGCCACCGCCGTACTGCGCCGTTCCTGACCCCGCGGCACCTGGTCATGGCGGTCGCGGGGAGCCGTGCCGCCCGGCCGGGGCCGATGCGCGGTGGCGGCTCGCCTGGGCGTCGATGCGGCTCTGGGACGGCCAGCGGACGTCGTGCGCCCAGCCCAGCCGTTCGAGGAGGCGGATCAGTGCCGCGCTCGGGTCGGCCTGCCCCTTGAGGACGCCGTGGCGGGCGCTGGTCGGCTCGACGTGGTGCCAGTTGTGCCAGCCTTCGCCGAAGGTCAGCAGCGCCACCCAGCGGACGTTCGAGGAGCGGTCGCGGGCGGGGAAGGCCCGGTCGCCGAAGCAGTGCGCGACCGAGTTCACCGACCACGTGACGTGGTGGACGATCGCGTAGCGGACCAGCCCGGCCCAGAACAGGGCCGTCCAGAAGCCCGCCCACGACCAGGACAGCAGGCCGCCGGCCGCGGCGGGCAGCAGGAAGGACGCGGCGGCGGTCGCCGGGTAGGCCGCGTCCACGCGGCGGATGTCGGGGTCGGCGAGCAGGTCGGGCACCCAGTGCTCGCGGCTGGACCGGCGGCGGGCGCTGTAGAACCAGCCGGCCTGGGCGTGCAGCAGGCCGCGCAGCAGCGCGAGGCCGGTGTCGCCGTAGGCCCACGGCGAGTGCGGGTCGCCCGGCCGGTCGGAGTACTTGTGGTGCCTGCGGTGCTCGGCGGCCCACAGCGTGACCGGCCCCTGGAGGGCGAGCCCGCCGGCCAGCGCGAACGCCACCCGGACCGGGCGGGGGCAGCGGAACGAGCGGTGCGTCAGCAGGCGGTGGTAGCCCACGCTGATGCCGAAGATGTTGACGGTGTACAAGGCGGCGGCGAGCGCGACGTCCAGCGGCCCGACCGCGCGGCCCCAGGCGGCGGCGACCGCCGCGACCAGGACGGCGGGCGGCAGCACGACGAGGACGATCAGGTAGGAGTGCCTGCGGGCCGCGGAGACCCGGACCGTTTCCCCCATCGGCAGGTCGGCCATGGGCTTCCTCCCGAAGGTCGACCCCCATTGAACTGCGGTGACGGGACGGTCGGCAGTTGCCCGACGGATAGCCGTTCATTACCGTTTGAATTGACTCAACTACTCAAAGTGTCAGATCACTTGTCCTCGGCGACTCCGGCTCTTTACCCTCTGTTTCCGGTCGGTCACGGAATCGGAGTTGGTTCGATGCAGCCTGACGGGTACCTCGCCACCTACGACCGCCTCGCGCGGACCGATCCGCCCGCCGCGCAGGCCCGGCTCGCCGGCTGGCTACGCACCGACTGGAACGAGCTGTTCGGCGAGCTGCGCTTCCACCGGCCCGTGCTCGTCACCCCGGCCTTCACACTGGTCACCTCGTACGCCGACGTCCTCGCCGTGCTGTCGCGACCGGAGGTGTTCACGGTCGACACCTACCGGGCGCCGATGGAGGCCGCCCTCGGCGCCCCGGTCATGCTGACCCGGGACGGGATCCCGCTGCACTGGCGCGAGAGGGGTTTGATGCAGGTGATGCTCGCACCCGAGGACGTCCCGGCGGTGCGCGCGCTCGCGGGGGAGCTCGCCGAGCAGGCCGTCCGCGACTCCGACGGGGATCTCGACGCGGTGGACGCCCTGTTCCGGGGCGTCCCGCTGAAGGTGTGCGCCCGCTACTTCGGGTTCCCGGGCCCCGACGAGCGGACGCTGTCCCGCTGGTCACGGGCGATCATGACGGATGTGACCGCGAACCTCGGCGGCGATCCGGGCGTGCACGCCGCGTCGGTCGCCGCGGGCGCGGAGATGATGGCCTACCTGCGCGAGCTGGTCGCCGAGCGGCGCGCCGCGCCCGGCGGCGCCGGGGTGCTCGGCCGGCTCGCCCGCACCCGGCTGCCCGGCGAGCTCGGCTTCGACGACGAGCGCGTCGCGGTCAACACCGCCGGCCTGCTGCTGGGCTTCGTCGAGAACGCCGCCGGGTCCATGACGAACGCGGTCCGCGTGCTGCTCGACCGGCCGAAGCAGCACGCCGAGGCCGCCGAGGCCGCCAGGCTCGACGATCCGGAGCCGTTCGACCCCTACGTCTGGGAGGCGCTGCGGTTCGACCCCTTCCTGAAGATGATCGTCCGCTACTGCGCGTGCGAGCACGTCCTGCCGAGCGGGACGACCGTCCCGGCCGGGCGCCCGGTCCTGGCCGCGGTCGCCTCCGCGATGTTCGACGCCGGCGCCGTCAGGCATCCCGGCCTCTTCCGGACCGACCGGCCCGAGCGCGAGTACCTGCACTTCGGGCACGGCCCCCACGCCTGCGTGGGCGTCCATCCGGGACGCGTCGTCATCGCCGAGACCGTCCGGCGGCTCATGCGGCGCCCCGGGCTGTGCGCCCGCGGGCCCGTGCGCCGCGACCGGGACGTCTTCCCCGACGCCTTCCACGTGCGGTTCGACACGGTCGCCTCCCCGACGCCCGTCCACGAGGACGCCTGACCATGGGAGCGCGCCCCAGCGCCCGCGGCGTCCGCTCCGACGGCGCCCACAACCGGCTGCGCTACCTCGCCCTCACCTGCGGGCGGCCGCTCTGGCGGGCCGCCGAGGCGTGCACCGCGCTGCGCCGCCGCGTCAACGCCACCCTGATCGACCAGGCCATCCGGGAGATGCCGCCGCGCCCCGAACCGCTCAGCACGCTGGCCGACTACACGTCCTGGGCCTCGCTGACCGACCGCACCTACTGCGGCCGCCACCTGCCGCCCGTCGCCGACCAGGAGACCGGTCGGCCTTCGGTCGAGCAGGCCGCCGACCTGTTCACCCGCACCGGCGAGATGGCGCCCTGCCCCCGCTCCACCGTCCTGTTCGCCTACTTCGCCCAGTGGTTCACCGACGGGTTCCTGCGCGGGGAGTCCCGCGAGCCCCGCGACCCGCGCCGCAGCACGTCCAACCATGAGGTCGACCTCAACCCGCTGTACGGGCTGGACGCCGCGGCGACCGAGGCCGTCCGCGCGCACGAGGGCGGGCTGCTCAAGAGCCAGCTCCTCGACGGCGGCGAGTTCCCGCTCCACCTGTGCGAGAACGGCAAGGTCAAGGGGGAGTTCTCGGCGCTGGCGGCGGTCCGCATGGAGCGGCTCAGCGACGCGCAGCGCGACACGCTGTTCGCGACCGGCGGCGACCGGGGCAACGTCCAGGTCGGCTTCACGATGATGACGGTGCTGTTCCTGCGCGAGCACAACCGCGTCGCCCGGATGCTCGCGGCGGAGAACCCCCGCTGGGACGACGAGCGCCTCTTCCAGACCGCCCGCAACATCGTCATCGTCGAGGTCATCCGGCTGGTCGTCGAGGAGTACATCAACCACGTCACGCCCTACCACTTCCGGTTCCTGCTCGACCCGCGGCTCGGCCGGGCGCTGCGGAGGGCGCCCTGGCACCGCCAGAACTGGGCGTCGGTCGAGTTCAACCTCGTCTACCGCTGGCACAGCCTCATCCCGCCCAGCCTCGTCGTCGGCGGCACCGAGCTGCCCACCGCCCGGACGCTGTTCGGCGCCGCGCTCATCCCCGGCCCCGGGCTCGGGCGCCTGTTCGAGGACGCCTCGGAGCAGCGCGCCGGGCGCATCGGCCTGTTCAACACGGACCCGATCCTGCGCGACGTCGAGGTGTCCTCGATCGCGGACGGCCGGGCCCTTCGGCTCGCCTCCTACAACGACTACCGCGCCCACTGCCGCTTCCCCCGGGTCCGCGACTTCGCCCGCGTCTCGGGCGACCCGCGCGTGCGGGACGCCCTGGCCGAGCGGTACCGCAGCGTCGACGACCTGGAGCTGTACGTCGGCCTGTTCGCCGAGGAGCCAGGCTCGCCCCGCGCCGTCCTGCCGCCGCTCCTCACCAAGATCATCGCGGTGGACGCGTTCTCGCAGGCGCTCACCAACCCGCTGCTCGCCCCGCGCGTCCTGACCGCCGCGACCTTCACCCGGAGCGGCCTGCGCACCATCGCCGAGACCCGCACGATCGCCGACGTCCTCGCCCGCAACACCCCTGAGGACCCGAGGCCCCGTTTTGTGAGCATGACCTGGCGGGGAGCACGCCGATGACCACGACCGACGCAACCGGCGACGCCGGGTCCGGCGGCGCGGAGGCGGCGCGGCGGTTGCTGGGGGCCGCGCGGGAGCTGGCCGAGATCGCGCACGCGCTCCGCGAGACGTCCGCGCACGCCACCGCGGCGCTGACCGACCCGCGGGTTGGCCGAGACCAGGGTAGCGGGTCCCGGTAGGCTCGTGCGCGTGGAGAGCGCTCGGCGAGTTGTGATCGCGGAAGACGAGGCCCTGATCCGGCTGGATC
>NZ_CAACUY010000155.1 GCF_900659615.1 Actinomadura fibrosa
CGCCCGTGAGGACGACGGGGTTCCGGATCCTCCGTTCGGCGAGTTCGGTGAACAGCCGGTCGCGGGCGGGTTTGTAGCCGTCCCAGAAGTCCATGACGACGGCGCCGGGCGTCTCCAGCAGCGTCCGGACGTCGGCGAGGGAGTCGTCCCCGACGAGCGCGCCGAGCGTGTCGGCCTCGGCGCCGGGCTCGGTCCGCAGCAGCGTGCCGCCGACCTTCGCGAGCCCGCGGGTCGCGAACGGCGCCGCCGAGTACACCTTCAGCCGGCTCTTGCGGAACGCCTTGCGGAGCCGCAGGAAGACGATCGGCGACTCCTCCTCCGGCTCGAACCCGGCGAGCAGCACGACCGGCGCCCGCTCCAGGTCGGCGTAGGTCACCTCGATCGGGCGGCCCGCGAGGTGTGCGAGACCGCGATCCAGGTGCACGGCGGCATCGGCATGACCTGGGAGTGCCTCGCCCACGTCCACCTGCGGCGGGCGCTGCTGTCCACCCAGGTGCTCGGCGACGCGGGCGTGAACCTGGAACGCGTCATGGCGCACCGCGAGATCGGAGGCCCGCACGATGGACTTCGCTGACTCCCCCGAGGAGGCCGCGTTCCGCACGCGGCTGCGGGCATGGCTCGCGGACCACAACCCCAGGCTGCCGCAGTCGTCCACCGCCGACGCGTACTGGGACGGCCAGGCCCCCTGGCACCGGGCCCTGTACGACGCCGGGTTCTTCGGGCTGTCCTGGCCGAAGGAGGCCGGCGGCCACGGCCTGCCGAGCGTGTACGAGGCGATCCTCGACGAGGAGCTGGCGCAGGCGGGCGCGCCGCCGCGGCCGAGCCTCGGCTACCTGGTGCAGGGCATCCTGCGGCACGGCGGCGAGGACGTGCGGCGCCGCTTCCTGCCCGGCCTGGTCAGCGGCCGGGAGCGCTGGTGCCAGGGGTTCAGCGAGCCGGACGCCGGGTCGGACCTGGCCGCGCTGCGCACCCGTGCCGTCCGCGACGGCGACGACTACGTGATCACCGGTCACAAGGTCTGGACGAGCTACTCCGACGAGGCCGACTGGTGCCTGGTGCTGGCCAGGACCGACCCCGGCGTCCCCAAGCACAAGGGGCTGTCGGCGCTCGTCGTCCCGATGGACCAGCCCGGCGTCGCGCAGCGCCCGCTGAAGATGATCAACGGGGTGACACGGGAGTTCGGCGAGGTGACCTTCGACGGCGCGGTCGCGCGGGCGTCCGACATGATCGGGGCGCCCGGCGAGGGCTGGCGGCTGGCCATGACCGTCGTCGCCCACGAGCGGGAGCCCGGCGAGCTCGGCTACGTCGCGCGCTACGGCAAGGCGGTCAACGAGCTCGTCGCCGCGCTGCGCGCCGAGCCCGGCCGGTTCACCGGCGAGAACGCGCGGGACGTGGCGTGGGCGGTCGTCGAGGCCGAGATGCTGCGGCTGCACGTGTGCCGGCGGCTCTCCGACCGGCTCGACGGAACCTCGCACGGGCCGGAGGGCTCGGTGGACAAGCTGCTGATGACGCGTGTCGAGCAGGCCGTCGGGCACGCCGCGCTCGGCGTCGGGAACCTGACGGGCGGCATCGAGGAGGACACATGGCTGAAGATGTACCTCTACAGCCGGGCGCAGAGCATCATGGGCGGGACGTCGCAGATCCAGCGCAACCTGGTCGCGACGCGGATCCTCGGGCTTCCGGTCGCATGACGGGCTACGGGCTGCCTCCCGAGATCGAGGTGACCGCCGACGGGCCGGTCCGGATCGTGACGCTCAACCGCCCCGAGGCGCTGAACGCGACCAACCACGCGCTGCACGAGGGGCTCGGCGCCCTGTTCCCGCGTCTCGACGCCGACGACGAGGCCCGCGCGGTGGTGCTCACCGGAGCCGGGCGCGCGTTCTCGGCGGGCGGCGACTTCTCCTACATCGACGAGCTGACCAAGGACGACGACCTGCGGCGGCAGACGCTCGTGGACGCGCGCCGCATCGTCACCGGGATGGTGCGGTGCAGGCTGCCGATCGTCGCGGCCGTCAACGGGCCGGCCGTCGGGCTCGGATGCAGCCTGGCCGCGCTCTCCGACATCGTGTTCATCGCCGAAAGCGCCCACCTCGCCGACCCGCACGTCATGGTCGGGCTCGTCGCGGCCGACGGCGGCCCGGTCACCTGGCCGCTGCTGACGAGCCTGCAACTGGCCAAGGAGTACGCGCTGACCGGCGAGCGGATCAGCGCCCGCCGCGCCGCCGAGATCGGCCTGGCCAACCACGTCTGCGCCGACGGCGAGCTGATGCCGGCGGCGATGGCGTGCGCGCGCAGGCTCGCCGCGCTGCCGCGCCGGACGCTTGAGGACACCAAGCGCGTCCTCAACCTGCACCTGGAGCGCGCCGTCCTCGCCACCCTCGACTTCGCCCTGGCCGCGGAGGACCGCTCCTTCCAGTCGCCGGAGCTGCGGGCGACCCTCGACAAGCGACTGCGGAAGAAGTGACGGACGGATCCGCCGGCGGCCAGGCACGCGCCCCGGCGGATCCGCTATGTCACGACCGGCGTACCGGGGACTCCCGCGTCACAGGAGCCGCATCTCCGGCAGCCTCCGGTCGCGGAGGACCTGCTCCCCGAGCTCACGCGTCAGCGTCTTCGCGTCGCCGAGCAGGCCGTCGAGAGTGAGGACCCGCCGGAAGCAGTGGTGGAAGCCGTGCTCCTCGGTGAATCCGACCCCGGCCAGCACCTGCTGGCAGTGGCGGGCGACCGTCCGCGCCCCGCGCCCGGCGAAGGCCTTGGCCATCCCGGCCGCCACCGGGTCGGCCCCGCCGTCCGGGCCGAGCACGGCACCCGCCGCGGCCTCCGCGCTCTCGATCGCGACCAGGCACTCGGCCAGCCGGTGCCGGACGGCCTGGAACGCACCGATCGGCCTGCCGAACTGGACGCGGGTCACGGCGTGCTCCCGCGCGAGGCGCAGCATCGTCCGGCTCACGCCGATCAGCTCGTGCGCCACCGCCAGCCGCCCGGCGGCCAGCGCGTCCTCCCACGTCGCGGGCGCGATCTCCACACCGGAGGCGGCGATGCCCTCCCCCTCCACCATGACGAGCCCCAGGCGCGGATCGACGCCCCGCACCGGCCGTGCCTCGAACCTGCCCGTCTCGACCACGGACGCGCGGAGACCGCCGTCCCGGCCGGTGAGCACCACGGCACGGGAGGCCGCCGCCATCCGCACGCTCCCGAGGCCCCGCACGGCGAGACCGCCCTCCTCCATCGAGCCGGGCGCCGCGTAGCTCCCGAACTCCGGCAGGACGAAGGCGGTCCCCGGGTCGGCCGGAAAGCCCAGCGCGGACACCAGCAGATCGTCCAGCGCGCCGGACGCCGCGATCGCGGCTCCCTGCCGGGCGAACAGCAGCGGGACCACCGCGGTGCCCTCCTCCGCCAGGGCCTCCCGCCAGCCGATCTCCTCCAGCGACGCCTCGACCGCCTTGACGGTCTCGTTCCGGAAGGCCCGTTCCAGGCTCCGCGCCAGCAGCTCGGCGGCCTCGGCGTCCATCACCGGCCGCCCTCCAGGCCCAGGAGCCGGCGGGCGATGATGTCGCGCTGGATCTCCGCGCTGCCGCCGTAGATCGTCGCCGCCCGCGAGTACAGGAACTCGGTGCGCCAGCGGTCGCCGTCCGCGCCGTCGCCGAGCGCGATGTCCGCCGGCACCGCGCCGGCGACCAGGTCGTACACCGCCTGCTCGGTCGTCGCGAGGAGCACCTTGTCGACCGACGTCTCCGGCCCCAGCCGCTCCCCGCGCGCCATCCGGTGCTGCGTTTCCCGCGAGCGCGCGTGGAAGGCGAACGCCGCCTGGACGGCCTCGCCGAGCTCGGCGGGGTCGAACGCGCCGTCCGGCGCCGTCGCGAGCAGATGGCCCAGCCGCTGCCGCAGGTAGGCGCCGCGGTGCCACAGCGAGGTGCTCCGCTCGTAGGGCAGCAGGTCCATCGCGACGCCCCAGCCACCGTCGACCTCGCCGAGCGTCCGGTCGACCGGGACGCGCACGTCGTCGAAGAAGACCTCGCAGAACTCGTCCCGGCCGTGCATCGCGCGGATCGGCCGGACCGTGATCCCGGGCGCGTCCATGTCCGCGAGCATCGCGGTGATCCCCCGGCTGCCCGACTCCGGCGTGCCGGTCCGGGTCAGCAGGACGCAGCGGTGGGCGTACTGGGCCAGGCTCGTCCACACCTTCTGGCCGGTGACCCGCCAGACGCCGCCGTCGCGGCGGGCGCGGCACGCCAGCGACCCCAGGTTGCTGCCGGTGCCGGGCTCGGAGAACCCCTGGCACCAGGTCTCGTCCCCGCGCAGCAGCCGCGGCACCGTCTCCGCCGCCAGCTCCGGCCGCGCGTACTCGATCATCGTCGGGGCCAGCACCTCGGTCATCGAGTAGATGCCCGGCTCGATCAGGTCCCTCGCCGCGAGGGCCTCGCCGAGGTAGGCGCGCATGAGCGTCGTCCCGCCGAACCCGCCGACCCGCTCCGGCCAGCCCCAGCGCATCCACCCGGCGTCGTAGGCCATGCGCTTGACCTTGGAGAGGTGCCGCATCTCCTCGTCCAGGCCGGCGCCCGGGCCGGACTCGGCCCGGAGCTCCGGCTCGTGCCCGGCGAGCCAGGCGTCCAGCCCGGCGCGGAACTCCTGGAGATCCATCGCCCGCGCGGGTCAGCCCGCAGACCTCTGCCGGGGGGCGGGACGCCGTGGATCGTGCGCCCGCCCGGAGTCGCGGGCGCCGCTGCGGCGCAGGAAGGTCATCGCCCGGGTCCGCAGCCGCCATCCGTCCGGGGTGCGGGTGTAGGTGTCGGTGTAGTAGCCGATGCGCATCGAGTGGTCGGTCTGCGCGACGAAGCACAGCGGCTGCTCGCCCGTGGCGGAGTCCTCCCCCTCGAAGGCGATCGCCGGGGTGCTCACCGAGAACACCCCCTTCGGTGCCGCCGCGACCAGCTCCGGGAAGTCCTGGACGCCGTACTCCTCCCCGAAGGCGCTGTACGTCCCGCCCGGCGCGAACACGGCCACGACCGCCTCGACGTCGTCCTTCGTCATGCCGACCGCGTAGCGCGCGAGCAGCTGCTCGATCTCGATGGTGTCGGCGATGCGCGAGATGTCCACGCTTCGACCTCCTCGGCGGAATCGGGGCGCCCGGCTCGGATCCGCGCGGCGCGGACTTCCCGGAATCCTAACTCGACTTCGACGTCAAAACCAGTCTCACGACCATGGCGGGCTCATCGCCGTCTTCGAGGACGGCGAGGTGGGGGCTCGGCGTCCCCGCCGACGCGGTCGGCAGATCGGTCAGGTGCAGCGCCCGGAGAAGGGCAACGCCGCGACCGTGCCAGCGAGCGGAGCGCGTGGGAGTCGGCGTCATGTCGCCGCTCGACGAAACCGCCTCACCCCGGCCGGGGCCGGGATGAGGCGGCGCGGTGAATCGTCGCTCGGGCGGAGCGCGCTAGCGGACGTTGTAGCCCTGGGAGTTCCAGAACCTGCCCGGGTCGGGGTTGTCCAGGTGGGGGTCGCCGACGCTCTTGGCCGCGCGCTTCTTGGCGCCGCGACGCATCTCGACGTGGGTGTGCGCCCTCCTCTTGGCGGACACTCCGCGCCATGACTCGTCGGCGATGACCTGCCCGCGCGCGATCGCCTGCCCCACCCGCAGGGAGGGCCGCGGCGCCGTGTGCAGGTAGATGATCGTCTTGTTCAGCTTCGCGTTGTAGACGGCGATGGTGGACAGCCCGGCACCGCCGGCGCGCCCTTGCACGACGTTGATGACCTTGCCTGAGACCAGGGCGTGGATGTCCGAGCCGATACCGCGGGCGAAGTCGATGCCCTCGTGCCGTCCCGGGGTGACGTGGTAGCCGTTGTACCCGGTGGTGATGCGGCCGCCTCTGGCCTTGTACAGCGCGTACGACATGTTCGTGCGCGGCGCGGACGGTGCCGCCGCGGTGGCGGCGGGAGCGGTCCGCGCCGCGGCGGCTGGCCCCTGAACGGCGAGGGCCATGGTCATCGGGACGGCCGTCAGCGAGATGATCCCCGCACCGATCCGCTTGCTCGTTCTGCTGCCCATCTTCGCCTCTCCTGTCGAGTTCGTCCCCGGACACGGTTCACGAGGGCGTCTGAACAGGGTATAGACACTCTCCGCATTCGACCATGCACGGATTGATACGACAGTCACCGCTGGCGAGCTCGTAAGGGGCGTGTATCTCGTACGCCCATGGTCAGACGACGGGCGAGTCGGTGCGGGCGGCGGCTCCTTCTGCGCCTCCACCTCGGCCAGGCGCTCACTCAGGACACCGAACGCGCAGGAGTCGCCGCCCAGCCGCCCGACCACCGGGAGACGTCGCAAGCCTGGCGGCAGAACGTTGCCCATCTTTGCGGTGGCCGCTTGATCGGCCGCATTAACGGCCTTCACCTCCGCCGGTCACGGTGCCCGCGGTCAGCACTCGGCAAGCCGTCGACACCGGCGCGGCATCTGTGTGGTTTTACATGGTGCGGCGAACACACCGCGTCGTAGGCTCGGCCGATATGGCATTCCGCGTTGGACTTTTGCTCGGGCCGATCCTGATCATTGTCCTGGCCGGCCTGGCGGCATGCGACGATGGCAGCACCCATGCCGGGGAATTCAAGGCGACGCTGGACGGACCACGAGGATCCAGATACATGACCGTACGGTCACGATCGACGTGACGCAGGCCGAGACCAAGAGCATCGAGTTCAAACCCGCCCAGGCGGCGATACAGGAGACCTCACCGAACCTGCTGAGCGGGGCATGGAAAAGATGGCAGCGTTACTGGGACGATTCCTTCTACAGTCCCCTTGCCTTGAGCCGGTGGGCCTACGATGACTCCACCATGGGGAAATGGTACGGCATAGGCTTCATCTGGTTCCTCGTTCGGCTCATTATCGCGCTGTTCCTCAGCATTTTCGACATCATCCTGATCCTGGTGTGCATCGTCGCAGCGATTTTCTACGTCTTCTTCGGAACCACCGGGCGGAATATCGCCTACGGGATCTGCTCCCTGCTGGCGGGGCTCATCTGCTACGCCCTCATGCCCGTCCGGCGGTTGTGAAGCACCGAGCGGACGCCTGGGTTCTCGGTCGGCCGCGCCGGGGGGCGGGCTGGGAGACGGAGGGAATGAATCTGCCAGTAATCACTGGCGCAATCGGAAGGAACGCGCCATAGTGCTGGCATGAAACGATCACTAGCCTGCGCCGTCGCGGCGGCCACCGTCCTGCTCTCCGCTCCGGCGACGGCCCACGCGGACGAGGGCGCCCTCACCTCCGTCTCCCTCCCGTTCCTCTGGCCCAGGGCCGAACTGGACGACGTGGCCGCCGACGCCTCGGGCGGGGTCTGGGTCGGCGGCGCCCAGGGCGCGTACTGCGTGGCCTGGGTCGACCACTGCGCGCTCTTCAGCAACGGCAATCCCGTCCTGCGGCGCTGGGAGGGATCCTCCTGGCGGGAGTATCCGCTCAACGGCTGGACGGGCCAGGGGCAGATCGGCGCGATCACCACCTCGGGCGGCGAGACGTGGATCGCCGGCGGCTCGATCGGCTCCTCCGGCTACCACGACTACCTGGCCCGCTTCGACGGCACCGCCTTCCAGCGGGTGGACAGGCCGTCCGAGGCGCACCTCAACATGATCAGCACCGGCCCGGCCGGGACGTGGGTCGCGCAGGTCACCGGCGCGGGCGACCCGGCGCCGCGGCTGCAGAAGCGCACCGGCTCCACCTGGACCGGCTACGCGCTCCCCTTCGCCATCGTCTCCGACCTGCAAGCCCGCAGCGCGACGGACGCCTGGGCGGTCGGCGGCAGCCTCACCGCCTCCGGCACCACGCCCGCGGTCGCCCACTACGACGGAACGTCCTGGACGAGCGTGACGCCGCCCCCGGTCCCGGCGGGCTCGAACGACGAACTGGTCAAGGTGGTCCCGGTCGGCGCGAACGACGTCTGGGCCCTGACCTGGAAGTACCTCACCCACTGGAACGGCACCGGCTGGACCCTGATCCCGCTACCGACCGGGATCGCCCGAGGCGGGGACCTGGCCGTCGCCGCGAACGGCACCGTCTGGGTGGCACCGGCCAACTACGGCACGAGCACGCCCTACCTGTACAGCGCCGGATCCTGGCGTGCCGCCACACTCCCGGCCGGACTCAACCTGTACGACATCACCGCGGTGCCCGGGACGTCCACCATCTGGGGCGTCGCCCACAAGGGGACGTTCTCCGACCCCGTGGCGCTCAAGAACACCTGATCCCGATGCCGTCCCAGTCCGCCGACGAGCCGGAACTGCCCTTACCGGCGTCCGCCGTCCGCAAGATCCTGTTACGTCTGCGCGTCCCCCGGCTCATGGCCGACCACGCCGCGGCGCTCCTGGCCGCCCATCTCAGGCGACGGCCGCAACCTCCACCGGAATCTCAACAGAGCAAACCGCCGTAGCCCTCCCGGCAGACCCTGGCGGGGCCGTCCGCGAGCCAGTCCCTGATCCCCAGCAGTGACGGCATGCTGCGGGGGACGCTCTGCACCAACGTGATGAACGGCCAGCTCACCGGCCGCGCGCTCTACTGGGGCAGCGGAACAGTCCAGACCAGATGTACGAGTGCAACGCGGCCGAGACCTCCTGCGCGGTCTCAGGTGGTCGGCAGCGAGTCGAGCCAACCGGTCAGCAGCCGGTTGACGTCCTCGGGGCGCTCCTGCTGAACCCAGTGACCGCAGCCCTCAAGGATGTGGGACGAGACGAGGCCGGGCAGAGTGCTGGGGTAGGCGTCGATCGCGTCCGCCAACCAGGTGGTGGAGGCGTCCAGGGCACCGCCGATGAACAGGGACGGCTGAGTGATCGGCGCCGCGTCCCAGGGGGCGAGGTCCTCCCAGTCCCGGTCCATGTTGCGGTAGCGGTTGAGGGCGCCGCTCACGCCGGTCCTCTCGAACTCCGCCGCGTAGACGTCCAGGTCGTCCGAGCTGAGCCAGGACGGCAGCGGACCACCGGGGAACCGGTCGCGGAGCGAGCCGCCTTCGGCGACGAAATGCGGATCGGGCAAGCCGGGGGCGGGCATGGTCTCCGCCGACAGCGCGGCGTAGAAGCCCGCCAGCCAGCCGCGGACGTCCGGCTCCATCTCGGCCTCCGCACGGCCCGGCTCCTGGAAGTAGCTGACGTAGAACTCCTCCTCACCGCCCATCCCGGCGAAGGCCTCGCTCGGCCGCGGCCCGCCGCGCGGCGTGTAGGGCACGCTCAGCAACCCGACGGCCGTGAAGACCTCCGGCCGCACCAGCGCGCTGTTCGCGGCGATCGCCGCGCCCCAGTCATGGCCGATGACGATCGCCGTCTCCTCGCCCAGGGCACGCACCACCGCGACGTTGTCGGCGACCAACTCCAGCATCCGGTAGGCGGCCACGTCGTCCGGCTTCGACGAGCGGCCGTACCCGCGCACGTCCAGAGCCACCGCCCGGTAACCGGCGGCTGCCAGAACCGGCAGCTGAAGGCGCCAGGAGTACCAGGATTCGGGAAACCCGTGCAGCAGCAGCACAAGCGGCCCGGTCCCCTGCTCGACGACATGGATCCGTCCGGCCGGCGAAGGCACCAGACGGTGCGTTCCACGGCTCTCAACTGCCAGCGACATGACTCCCCCTCAGCCGAAACGCGCCCCCTCCAGCGCGCATGACGATCCTGCCCGGCGTCCCGAACGCCCCCGAAGCCCTCTTGCCGTTCCAGCAACAAGCCACCACCCACGAATCGGCGACACGCGTCCAGAGAGGACACCGGTGTCTGCCGTCCGCTGGCCCGAACGGCACGCACGGTCGCTCCGAGGCCTGGGGCGGCCTCCCTTACCGTTCATCGCTGACGTCCGCCACCGTCGACGTGACCTCGGCGCCCGGCGCTACCACTGTCCGTGCTCACAGAATTGCATTCTTTGTATCGAGAAGAATATTCTCATAGCGCGAGAGGGGCCGTGGGGTCGCCCGGACGAGAGGTGGGAAACCAGTGATCGACTTTGAACGGCTCGCCGGATGGATGGACGACGCCGGGCTGCCCGGCAAGGGGGCGCCCATCGAGCACCGCTTCCTGTCCGGCGGCACCCAGAACGAGATCCACGAGATCGTCCGGGGCGGGGAACGCTGCGTCATCCGCATCCCGCCGCCGGAGGCGCCGGCGGACCGGGACAGCGGCATCCTGCGCGAATGGCGCATCGTCGAGGCGCTGGACGGCACCGACGTGCCCCACGTCAAGGCGGTCGCGTGCTGCGAGGACGCGGCGGTGCTCGGGCGGCCCTTCTACCTGATGGGGTTCGTGGAGGGCTGGTCGCCGATGGGCCGCACGGCGTGGCCCGCGCCGTTCGACACCGACCTGCGGGCGCGGGAGGGGCTCGGCTACCGGCTCGCCGAGGGGATCGCTCTGCTGTCCAGGGTGGACTGGCGGGCCAAGGGCCTGCACGACCTCGGCCGCCCGGACGGCTTCCACGAGCGCCAGGTCGATCGCTGGACCCGCTTCCTGGAGCGGGTCAAGGGGCGCGAGCTGCCCGGGTTCGAGACGGCCGCCCGTTGGCTGCGCGCCCATCGTCCGCTGGACTACGTCCCGGGCATCATGCACGGCGACTACCAGTTCGCCAACGTGATGTTCCGGGACGGCGCGCCCGCTCGGATGGCCGCGATCGTCGACTGGGAGATGGGGACCGTCGGCGACCCGAAACTCGACCTCGCCTGGATGCTTCAGAGCTGGCCGGAGGACACCGGTGCGCCCGAGGCGTCCGAAGCCAGCTACGTCGACCTGCGCGGGATGCCGTCCCGCGACCAGATGCTCGCCCGCTACGCCGAGGTGTCGGGCCGGCAGGTCGACGACATCGACTACTACCTCGTCCTCGCCAAATGGAAGCTCGGGGTGGTGCTGGAGCAGGGCTACCAGCGGGCCGGCGGCGACGAGAAGCTGCTGGCGTTCGGCCCGATCGTCCTCGACCTGATGAAGGGCGCCGCCGACCTCGCCGAATCGAGCACCTACACCTCATGACCGCCGAGGAGCTGCTCACCGAACGGCACGACGCCGTGCTGATCGTCCGGCTGAACCGGCCCGGAGCGCGCAACGCCCTCAACGGCGCGCTGATCGACGCGCTCGGCCGCATGATGGCCGGCGCCGAGGACGACCCGCGGGTCCGGGCCGTCGTGCTCACCGCCGCCGGCGACCGCGTCTTCTGCTCTGGCATGGACCTGCACGAGTTCGCCTCCGGCGGCCCCGAGATCTCCACGGACGGCATGGCGGGCTTCACCCGGCTGTCACGGGGGGAACTCACCGTCCCGGTCGTCGGAGCCGCCAACGGCACCGCGGTCGGCGGCGGGCTGGAACTGCTGCTCGGCTGCGACGTCATCGTGGCCGCCGACACCGCCCGGTTCGGGCTGCCCGAGGTCAAGCGGGGCCTGTATCCGGCCGGCGGCGGCACGTCCATCGGCACCCGCATCCCGCTCGCGGTCGCCCTTGAGATGACGCTGACCGGCGACCCCATCGACGCCCGCCGCGCCTACGAACTCGGCCTCGTCAACGCCGTCACCCCACCGGACGAGGTGCTGGACGCCGCGCTCTCCCTCGCCGGACGGATCGCCGCCAACGCGCCGCTCGGCCTCGCCGCCGTCAAGGAGCTCGTCCGCCTCACGATCACCGATCCCGGACGCGCGGCGAAACGCAACGCCGAGCTACAGAAGTCGGTGTTCTCCAGTGAGGACGCCAGAGAAGGCGCCATCGCGTTCATGGAGAAACGGAAACCGCTCTGGAAGGGCCAGTGAGCGGGGTGGGTATCGCGCGGCCAGCAGTCGAGGCGCAGGGAGCGGCGCGCTGGTCTGGGTCAGAGGCCTTCCGGGGGACCGGGGATGATCAGCACCTTGCCCGCCGTGGTCCGGTCCGCGACGGCGGCCAGCGCGGCGCTCCCCTGCCCAAGCGGGTAGGCGGCGTGGACGTGCGGCCTCAGCCTGCCTTCGCGGAAGAGCCGGGTCACCTCGTCGCGCCCGCGCCGCAACGCTTCGGGGTCGCGCCGTCCCCAACCGCCGATCTCGAAGCCGCGCACCGTGACGCCCTTCAGCATGACCAGGTTGAGCGGGATGCGCGGGATCTCCCCGGTGGCGAAGCCCACGGTCACGAAGCGTCCGCCCCGGCGCATCGCGCGGAGCGCCGGCTCGGCGTGCTCGCCGCCGACCAGGTCGATGACGACGTCCGCGCCGCCCGCTTCGGTCAGCCGCCGTTTCAGGTCGTCGTAGGGAAGTGCGGTCTCGGCGCCCTTGGCGAGGCACAGCTTCCGCTTGGTCGCGGACGAGGCGACCGCGATCACGTGGGCGCCCAGCAGTCGGCCGAGCTCCACGGTCGCGAGGCCGACGCCCCCGGCTGCTCCCAGTACCGCCAGTTTTTCTCCTTCCGCGAGCTCAGCCGCCAGCGTCAGCGCGTGATAGGCGGTGGCGTAGGCGACACCGAACGCTGCGGCGGTCTGCATGTCGACGTCGGACGGCAGCCGCGTGAGGCCGGACGCGGGAACCGCTACGCGCTCGGCGAAGGCTCCGACGAACGTGGAGCCGGATACCGCGTCACCAGGCGCGAACCCCTCGACACCGGACCCGACCTCGGCGACGTACCCCGCGAACTCGCTGCCCGGCGTGAACGGAACGGGCGCCTTGACCTGATAGGTGCCCTGGACGATGAGGATGTCGGAGAAGTTGACCGCGGCGGCGTGCACCTCGACGACCACCTGGCCGGGCCCGGCTGTGGGCTCGGGCAGCTCGTCCAGGGTGAGCCCGCTCAGGGGACCGTGGACCGAACAGCGCAAGGCCTTCACGCGTCCTCCCGGGAAGTCGAACGGCAACCAGAATATCATTCTTGCTTTCGAGAATTCGACTCTTCGCCCTGGCCTTGGCCGTCGCGCTTCAGGGGCTCGGCATGCGGGGACGCTTTCTCCTCCGTCCGTCCAGGGGCGACTGGGGTGATCGTACGGAGGCAGAACGCCGTGATGCGTTCGATATCGCGGTCGGTGGGTTCCTCTCCGCTCCACAGGTAGTCCCCCAGCTTGCCGAAGGTCGCATGAGCGGCCAGTGAGGCGTCGAAAGCGGGGTCGGCGCTGCCGAGGCGGCGAAAGTGCTCGGACAGCAACTCGGCGAGACGGCCGCTGGCCATGGGCGGCGTAGAGCCGACGGTCTCGCTCACCGCCCCCGCGTTCCACAGCACGGCGCGCGTGTTCGCGGCGATCTCCTCGCCGGCCTGGGACAGCACGCCGCGCACCCAGCGGCGCACCTTGCCCTCCGGGGTCTGCTCCTTGGTCATCTGATGCGCCACATAGCCGTACAGACGCTCGGTCCCGTCCTCAAGCAAGGCGGCGACCAGCGCGTCCTTCGAGGGGAAGTACCGGTAGAACGCGTCGTTCGACAGCCCGGCCGCGCGGACGATGTCCGCCACACGCGGACGCGACGTCAGGCCGCGCTGCCCCATCACCTCGATCGCCGCGTCGAGCAGGCGGCGCACTTCGCTCGTGTAGTCCGCTCCGCGCTTGGCGAGGGCGCGCTGGGCGATGCGACTCGCGACGTCATCCGGCGGACGGCCGGGAATTGAATTCTCACTCACGCGAACGAGATTCTGGCACGGGAGACGCCAGCGGCCAAGCGCACCGCGGGTCAGACCGGACCGAGGCCGTCGACCCGCGGCAGCGAGCCGGTCGTGTTCGAGGAAGCATCGCTCGCGTAGTACAGCGCCGCGGTGACGATTTCCTCGGGGTAGCCGAACCATCCCATGAGCTGATCAGGTTCCTCTCGTCCCGGAACGGCCCACGCCTTGGGGCCCTCCGCCTCGGTCGTGGCCCAGGGCTGGCACACTGTCCCGATCTACGCAGAGTCTCTCCGAGCCCGGTCCGGTCGGCGGGGCGCGCGGGTCGCCGCGCCGCCGTCGCCGTCCGGCCGGGTGACGCCGCCGACGAGAGGGGACGCCCGCGATGCGCGATCGACCATATGCCCGGACGCTCCACGACTCCCCCACCGAGCAGACCCGAGCGCGGGAGGTCCGTCATGGACGCTGAACGCCTGCGGTCACTGTTCGACCTGACCGGACGGGTGGCGATCGTCACCGGCGGCACGCGCGGCATCGGCCTGGCCATCGCGGAGGGGTTCGCCGCCGCCGGTGCGAGCGTCGTCGTGGCCAGCCGCAAGGCGGACGCCTGCGCCGAGACGGAGGCGCGGCTCAAGGCGATGGGCGCGCCCGCGCTCGGCGTGCCGACCCACCTCGGCGACCTCGACGCGCTGGACGCCCTGGTGGCGCGTACCGTCGACGCCTTCGGCCGGCTCGACGTCCTGGTCAACAACGCCGCCAACCCGCTCGCGCTGCCGCTCGGCTCCATCACGCCCGAGGCGTTCGCCAAGTCGCAGGAGGTCAACGTCCGCGGGCCCGTCTTCCTGGTGCAGTGCGCGCTTGAGCACTTGACGCGGAGCCCGTGCGCGTCGGTGGTCAACGTCGTCTCCGCCGGTGCGTTCCTCTTCTCTCCATATGTGTCGATGTACGCCGCCGCCAAGGCCGCGATGACGGCCTACACCCGCTCCATGGCCGCCGAGTTCGCTCCCCGCGGCATCCGCGTCAACGCCCTGGCCCCGGGCACCGTGGACACCGACATGGTCCGCAACAACCCGCCCGAGTTCCAGGCGGCCATGGAACAGGCCTCGTTGCAGCGGCGCATGGCCGATCCCGACGAGATGGTCGGTCCCGCGCTGTTCCTGGCCTCCGACGCCTCCAGCTTCGTCACCGGCCAGGTCCTCATCGCCGATGGCGGCCTCGTCCCCCGCTGACCTCGGTCAGCGGGGACGTGCGTCATCGAAGGGGTTGGCCGCGTCAGCGGTCCGGGCCCGTGAGGACGGGGATCGACTGCGGTCCGTAGGTCAGGAAGGACCGCGAGTACGGGATCTCGTCCAGCGGCACGGCCGCCTTCATGCGCGGCAGCCGGCCGAAGAGGCGCGGCAGGGCGATGTCGGCCTCCATCCGGGCCAGGGACGCTCCCAGGCAGGTGTGCACGCCGTGTCCGAACGCCAGGTGTTCGCGCTCTTCGCGGGTGATGTCGAACGCGTCGGCGTCGGGCCCGTAGCGGGCGGGGTCGGTGGCGGCGCCGCCGAAGCAGACCATCAGGGCGTCGCCCGCCGGGATCGGCACGCCGGCGATCCGCACGGGCCGCAACGCGTAGCGGAAGATCGCGGCGGCGATCGGCGGGCGCAGCCGGAGGGTCTCCTCCACGACGTCCCGCCACAGGCCGCCGGCCCGGGCGCGGGCGAGCTGGCCGGGGTGGGCGAGCAGGTTGGCGACGGCGTGGCCGAGCAGGTGCACGGTGGTCTCGTGGCCCGCGATGAGCAGCAGGAACAGGTTGTCGACCAGTTCCTGCGCGGACAGCCGGTCCCCGTCGTCGTGGGCGCGCACCAGCGCGGTGGCGAGGTCGTCGCCCGGTTCGTGCCGCTTCTCCTCGGTGAGGCGTCCGAGGCACGCCATGAGCTCCTGGATGGCGGCGTCGATCTCCGCCGCGGAGCTGTCCTGCGCCACGAGCGTCCGGGTCCAGCCGCGCAGCGGGGCGCGCCACGGCTCGGGGACGCCGAACAGCTCGCAGATGACGGCCGTCGGCACCGGCTCGGTGAACAGCGGGACGAGGTCCACCGGCGCGCGGCCCCCGTCGCTCTCGGCGACGATGCGGTCCAGGAGGGCGTCGATCATCTTCTCGACCCAGGGGCGCAGCGCCTCCACCCGGGCCCGGGTGAACGCCTTGGACAGCAGGCCGCGCAGCCGCCGGTGCCGCGCGCCGTCGCGGACCAGCATGTGCTCGCCGAGCACCAGCGGCAGGAGCGGCCAGTCCGGCGGCACGGTGCCGTCGCGCATCGCGGCCCAGTGCGAGGAGTGCTTGCCGAACGCCTTGTCATCGCCGCTCAGCACCTCGCGGACGGCGGCGTACGTGGTGACGGCCCAGGCCTCGACGCCGCCGGGCAGCCGGATCGGGACGACCGGCCCGGCCTCGCGGAACCGGGTGTGGGTGCGCGGCAGCGGCTCGCCGGGCACGGGGAGCTGGAAGGGGCGGACGGTCACGGCCGGCCTCCTGTGGCGGATCGGTCGAGCAGGTCCTGCACGTACGAGGCGTTCCTGCCCGGTTCGGGGATCTCGGAAGGGGCGAAGCGGATCGTGTCCGTGCGGTCCCAGTTCTCCATGCCGGCGGCCCACGACTGCTGGTCGCGCACGCATCGCATCACGGGAAGCTGCGCCGCCTCCGGCATCCCTAGCCGGTCCATCGCGGACGGCAGCGCCTCGGCGGCGGCGAGGTACTCCTCCACGCGGGCGGCGACGCGGGCGGCCACGTCCGCGACGGCGTTCCGGACGCCGCGCCGCCGGTGGTGGGCCAGGACGGTGACGAGGTTGATCGGGTCGTCGCGCTCCATGTGCAGCGAGTGGATGTCGTTGATCCAGCACATGATGTCCGCGGTGCCGAGGATCAGGGTCTGGTACTCGGGCGTCCGGTAGAGCTCGTCCGGCACGGTGGCGCCCTCCACCAGTTCGACGAGGTCGAGCGTGGGCAGGACGGTGCTGGCGTCGCGCCGCACCGCGATGTAGGCCGCCACGTCGGGGACGGTGCCGGACACCCGGTAGGAGTTCTCCGCCAGGTGGCCGCGGAGCCACAGGTCCAGGTCGCGGCGGAACCTGGCCGCCCAGGCCGGGGGACGTCCGGGCAGGGTGCGGTCCAGCAGGTCGCGCAGGGCGCCGAGCAGGGGATGTCCGCCAAGGTCGGTGTCCCGGTCGTCGCCGGCGATGAGCGCGCGCATGCGGTCGACGAGGTCCTCGTAGAGTCCGGTGCGGCCGGTGGTGACGGCGTTGTTCTGCTGGTCGTCGGTGATGAAGAAGAGGCTGTTCCAGTCGGTGATCAAAGCCATGCCGGCGAGGGGGGCGTGCGGGCAGAGGGTGGACATGACGCGGCCGTAGCCGAGGGCGCGGAACTTGGCCGCGACGTCCGGGGAGCGCAGCAGGCCGTGGGCGCGGCACCAGCGTTCCGTCGACTCCTGGACGAGGCCGGACAGCGGGTGGGTGGCCGTGGCGAACGGGAGCCTCAGGTCGGGCATCTGGTAGGTGTCCACGGCGGTCACCTCCGGGCCGTGCGGGGCCGCGCATGGACGGTCATGGGCAGCCGGTCGGGGCGGACGAGGGCGGTGGCGATCTCGCGTACCGGAGCGTCGCCGGCCGGCCGGAGCGTCCAGCGGGCGCAGACCACGGCGGCCACCATGGTCAGTTCGGTGAGGGCGAACAGCTTGCCGATGCACTGGTACGCCCCGGCCGCGAAGGGCACGTACGCCCCCTTGGGGATGCGCTCGGCGTTGCCCGGCAGCCACCGGTCGGGGTCGAACCGGTGGGGGTCGGGGAACCAGCGTGCGTCGTGATGCAGCAGGTACGGGCTGTAGACGACCTCCGCGCCCTTGGGGATGACGGTCCCGCCCACGCGGACGTCGGTGAGCGCGCGGCGCATGAACACCAGCGGCGTCCGCAGCCGCAGCACCTCGCTGACCACCCGGCCGAGATAGTTCAGGGCGGGCAGGTCGTCGAAGCCGGGCGCCCGGCCGCCGAGCACGGTGTCGAGCTCCGCCCGCACGCGCGCGGCCACCTCCGGGTCCCGGCCGATCTCGTACAGCACCCAGCCCAGCGCCGCTCCCGGCGCCTCGATCCCGGTCAGCGCCAGCGTCATGACCTGGGCGTGGACCTCCTCGTCGGGCAGGGCCCGGCCGTCGTCGTCGCGCACCGCGAGGAGGGCGGACAGCACGTCGCCGCGGTCCTGCCCGGCGGCCCGGTAGGCGGCGATGAGGTCGTCGATCGCGCCGTGCATCGTGGCCATCGCACGCCGGAACGCGAGGTTGCCCGGGGTGGGCACCCGCTCCCAGGCCGTCGGGAGCACGGTGCGCAGCAGCAGCCCGCGGGTGAGCTGCCGCATGCCCTCCTTGATCGCCTGGGCCGTGTCCGGACGCGGGGTGAACGCGAAGAGGCTCCGCGTGAGGGCGGTCAGCGCCAGGTCGTTCATCGCCTCGTCCATGGCGAGCTCCTGGCCGTCCCGCCAGGAGGCGGTGGCCTCCTCGGCCGCGGTCCGCATGACGGCGGCGTAGCCGATGAGCCGCTCCCGGGTGAAGACCGGTTGCAGCAGGCGGCGCTGCCGGCGGTGCTCGGCGCCGGACACCGTGGCGATGCCCTTGCCGAGCGCCGGTTCCAGCTTGTCGAAGATGCGTCCGCGCGTGTAGTCGAGGTCCCCCGGTACGAGCACCTCGCGCACCGTGTCCGGATGGGCGGCCACATAGACGGGCAGCCGCCCGAAACGCACCTTGACGACGTCGCCGAACGCGGCGACGGAGGGAAGGAACTCCAGGGGCCGCCGGAGGACGGGCACGATGTGGCCGAGCAGCGGCCACGCCCCCGGCACGTCGGGAGGTTTGTGGAAGGTCCCTTGGGTGAGGTCCATGGGCGCATCCTCGGGTCGCCTCCGGACGGCTAACTTGCGTCAAATGACTGCAACCGCGCCCGGGGACGCGGCGGCGGCGAACCCGCCGGTGGCCGGGTGGCGGCGATCAGTGCAGGCAGTGGCGATGGCGGTCACCAAGGCATAAGGGTCGACCGGCCGGCGGGTGACAACGATCTGACCTTGATGCCGTCCAGGCCGGCGGGCACAGTGCAAGGCGCCCACTCCCCCGTCCCGTGCGAGCCCGTGATGCGCCTTCCGCCCGAGCAACTGCCCGTCCCCGGTGAACGATCGGTGCGGACGGTCCGCCGCCTCCGCGACGAGGTCGGACCGGTCGCGCCCGTCATGCTGCCCGGCGGCGTCCCGGCCTGGCTGGTCACCGGCCACGACGCGATCACCGGCGTCCTCGCCGGCGACGACGCCGTCTACAGCAAGGACGCCCGCAACTTCGCCGCGCTGCGCGAGGGCCGGATCCCCGCCGACTGGCCGATGCGCCAGGTGATCGAGGGCGAGCACCTCCTCATCAAGGACGGGGCCGACCATCGCCGGCTGCGCGCCCTGGTGAGCCGCGCCTTCACGCCCGCCCGCGTCAAGGCGCTCGAACCCCGCGTCCAGGAGGTGGCGGACGGCCTCCTGGACGGCCTGCTGGCCGAGGGCGACGGCGCCGACCTGGTCCGCCGCTACACCGGCCCGCTGCCGATCATCGTGATCTGCGAGCTCTTCGGCGTGCCGCCGGGCGAGCGCGCCCGCATCCGCGCGTGGACCCAGGTGCTCGTCTCGCACGACGCCCCGCCCGGCGAGGCCGCGGCGGCCGGGGCCGCGCTGCTGGCGTACCTCGCGGGCCATGTCGAGCGGCGGCGCCGCGAGCCCGCGGACGATCTGACCACCATGCTGATCAGGGCGCGGGACCCGGACGGCGACCGGCTGTCCGGCGACGAGCTGCGCTGGATCCTCTGGTCGGTCATCGTGGCGGGCCACGAGACCACCATGCACCTGATCGCCAACGCCGTGGTCGCGCTCTGCGCCGACCGGGACCAGCTCCGCCGGGTACGGGAGCGCGGCGACTGGGGCGCGGCGGTGGAGGAGGCGCTGCGCTCGCGCAACTCCGTCGTCACCACGGTGCCGCGCTACCCGCTGCGGGACGTGCGCATCGCCGGCGTGGAGATCGGTGCCGGGGAGGCGGTGGTGGTCGGGTTCGGCGCGAGCGGCACCGACCCCGCCGCCTACGGCCCGGACGCCGAGCGGTTCGACGTCGCGCGGACGCCGAAGCCGCATCTGGGCTTCGGCCGTGGGACGCACTTCTGCCTGGGTGCGCCGCTGGCCCGGCTGGAGGCCCGCATCGCACTGTCGACGCTGTTCACCCGCCTCCCGGAGCTGCGGCTGGCGGTGCCGGAGGCCGACCTCGTCTACACCCCGTCGATCATCACCGAGGGACCGCGCGCCCTGCCCGTGCTGCTGTCCTGACCGTCCGGCGCGGTCGGTGCCGGGCCGTGGCCGGGCCCGGTCCGGCGGCCTGGAGCACCGGCGTGCGTTCCCGCCGCCGGCCCGCCCCCGACGCGACCGCGGTGAGCGCCGCGCCGGTGCGCGGGCAGCGGTCAACGCGTCGGAGTGCGGAACGGACCACGGTTTCGCCTGAATTTCCCGTCGTCCCGAAGCCGCCAATTGCGCCGACGGTGCCCGTTCGGCACTTACCGGGCCACTTTCCTCGGTCTCGCGCATTCGGCGCCCGCGGCCGCCGGCGGTGGTTCCACCGAAAGCCTCACCGTCCAGCGAGAATAGCTTTGTGCTTTCGCTCGGTAACACAAAAACGACAATTGTTCGGAGTGATCCCAGCGGATAAAATCACCACTCGTGCGGACGCTCTGGGGACGCGATCGGGAGATCCCCGTGCTGCGCCGCCACGTGGCGAGGCTGCCCGGCACGGGCGGCGTCCTCGTCGTGCGAGGCGGAGCCGGTGTCGGCAAGTCCTCGATGCTCGCCGTCGCCGCCGAGGAGGCGGCGAAGCGCCGGGTGGACGTCGTTCGGCTGGTCGGCATCGAGGCGGAATGGCACATGCCGTTCGCGGCCGTCCACACGCTGGCCGGCCTGCTCGGCGCCGACGAGCCGCCGGTGGCGGGCGACAGCGCCGACCATTACCGGTTCCGGCTGTCGCTGGCGCTGCTCGGCGCGTTGACGTCGCGTTCCGAAAGGCGGCCGCTGCTCATCCTCGTGGACGACGCGCATTGGCTCGACACGCAGAGTTGGGAGGTCCTCGCCTTTGTCGGGCGGCGCCTCGGCGGCGATCCGGTCGCGCTGATCCTCGCGTTGCGCGACAGTGCGGAGACCGAGGCGCGGCTGGCCCGTTCGGCGGACGGCAGCAGCCCCGCCGAACTGCGGCTGGGACCGCTGGCGGACAAGGACTCCGAGGCCCTGCTCGACGCGCGCGCTCCGCACCTCGATCCGCGGCTGCGCGCGAGGATCCTCGCCGAGGCGGCCGGCAATCCCCTCGCCCTCAACGAGCTGGCCGCGGCCGCCGCGCGGTCCGGCGAGAGCGGGCTGCCGCCCGGTTCGCTGCCGCTGACCGCGCGGCTGGAGCGGTCGTTCGGCCGGTCCGTCGCGGCGGTGCCGCCGCCGACCCGCGCGCTGCTGCTGGTGGCCGCGTTCGACGACGGCGACCGCCTCGACCAGGTCCTCGCCGCCGCGACCGCGATGACCGGCGCCCCCGTCACCGTCGAGGACGCCGAACCCGCCGTGGCCGCGCACCTCGTGGACGTCACCGACGACTTCCTCATCCGGTTCCGCCATCCTCTGGTGCGGTCCGCCCTCCAGCAGGAGGCGACCCTGTCCCAGCGGCAGCGGGCCCACGCCGCGCTCGCCGGGGTGGTGCAGGACCCGGAACGCGCGGTGCGGCACCGCGCGGCGTCCGTCGTCGGCACCGACGAGAGCGTTGCCGGGGACCTCGCCCGGCTCGCCGACCGGCTGCTGGAGCGGGGCGCGGCC